>JAFMML010000001.1:45556-92357 GCA_017859745.1 Planctomycetota bacterium | reverse complement strand
TCAGGCCCACCAGGGGGTCGCCGGAGGGTCGTACATCATGGCCTCGGACAGGAACGCGACCGCTCGGTCGAGGCCTTCGTCGACCGACATCATGGCGTCCTCATGCTCGATCGACAGCACGTGGTCGTAGCCGTGGCGCCGCAGTTCGCTGACGAACGGACGCCAGAACTCGTGGCCGTGCCCCCAGCCGCAGGTGCGGAAGCTCCACGAGCGATGGCGGAGATCGGTGTAGGGGCGTGCGTCGAGGTATCCGTTGACCGATCCCTCGGTGCGCGACAGCTCGGTGTCCTTGGCGTGCACGTAGAACAGCAGGCCCGCGTCGGCGATCGGCCCCACGGCGCGGATCGGATCGATGCCCTGCCAGAAGAAGTGCGAGGGGTCGAGGTTGCACCCCAGCACCGGCGTGCGAGTCTTCAGGCCCGACGCCTTCATGGCGCGTTCGGACAGACGAATCAGGGTGTCGGGGTTGTAGACGCAGAACCCCGGATGGGCCTCCCACGCCACCCGCACCCCGTGGTTGTGGGCGAACTTCGCCTGCTTGGCCCAATACGGCACCAGCACTCGATCCCACTGGTACTCGAGGATCGCGCCGTATTCGGGCGGCCAGGCGCAGGTGACCCAGTTGGGCTGGCGATCTCCCTTGGCTCCGCCCGGGCATCCGGAGAAGGTGATGACGATGTCGGTGCCGAGCTTCGGGGCCAGCTTGACCGCGGTCTCGAACGCCGCGTGATCGGCCTTGGCGTGCTTCGCCACCGGATGCACCGGATTGCCGTGGACGGCGAGTCCCGAGACCGTCAGACCGTGGTCGGCGACCATCGACGCGATTCGCTGCTGCTCCTTCTTGGAGGCGAGAACCTTCGCCGGATCGAAGAAGGGGGCGCCGGGGTAGGCCCCGACGGGCAGTTCGATCGCATCGAGCCCGCACTCCACACAGGTGCCAAGGGCCTCTTCCAGCGAGCGGTCCGCGAAGAGGGCCGCCATCACGCCAAGCTTCATGATTGGATCTCCGAGGGGTCGGGACGCGGACCATACCAGTCGCGGCTGCCGACTTCTCGCAGGGAATGACCGGACCGCCATTGCCACCGTCGATCTCGCAGTCGAGAATCCCCCCCGTGCCCTCGTTCGGATCCGAATCGCGCCCCACCGCCGCCGCCGCGCCACCGCCTGGTCGCAGGCGTCGTCGCGTCGCAACCGCAATCGCCATGTCGCTGCTCGTGTCGGCGGGCGGCATCGCGTCGCAGGAGTCGCCGGCGGCCCCACCCGCCGCCCCCCCCGCGCCGCAGGCCGACGCGGCGGCCGACCCGCCGGCCGACACCGACGATGACCGACCCCGCCGGGTGCATCTGATCATCGATCGACACAGCGAGGCCGGCGGCACCGTGGTCTCGGAGGATCTCGACGAGATCTCCATCGCCGTCGGCGACGAGGTCCGGACCTTCGCGAAGAATCGGATCCTCACCATCGTCGAGCTGGTCGACCCCGAACCGGGGCAGACCGGCGTGGTGCGCCTGCGAAACGGCGAGACCTTTCGCGGCGTCATCCTCGCCGACGCGTTCGACGGGGTGACCATGGAGATCGCGGGCATCCGCAGTTTCCAGCCTCGAACGGCCGTGCTTCGCACGACGCTCGAGCCTTCCTTCGAGGAGCAGTACCGAACCCTTCGCAAGACGATCCCCGAGGCCGACCACGTCCGGCGTCTTGCGTTGTGCCAGTGGCTCTTCGACCGACGCATGTACGAGGCGTGCCGCGACGAGATCGACTCCCTCCTGGAGGACTTCGATCTCGGAGAGGCCCGTCGGCTGCGGCGTCTCGTCGAGGCCCAGTTGTCGCTCGAGAGCGAGTTGCCGTCCCGGTCCGACGACGGGACCTCGCGTCGCGACGGCGGCAGCGACTCCGATCGAGGTCCGATCGCGCTTCGCGATCTCCTCCCCGATCGCATCCTGACCGCCGACGACGTCAACATGATCCGGGTGTTCGAGATCGACTTTCGCCGCCCGCCCCGGGTCACCGTCCCGCAGCAGACCATTCGCACTCTCATCGAGCAGTACGCGGCCCACCCGGCGATTCCCGCCACCAGCGAGGGTCGAACCCGCATGTTCCGCGCCGATCCGATCGATCTGGTCCGGCTGATGTTCGAGTTGAAGGCTCGGGATCTCTACAGCGAGATCGAGGTCGACAGCGAGCCGTACGCCCTGAACCTCTTCCGACGCCGGGTGCACGACGCGTGGCTGATCGGCAACTGCGCCACCAGCCGCTGCCACGGCGGACTCGACGGCGGCGGCCTCTTCCTCCACAACCGCAACAGTCGCGACGATCGGATCCGGTTCACCAATCTCCTGATCCTCCTGCGGTCCGAACTCGGCCCCCAGCCGCTGGTGGACTTCGAGCGGCCGCTGGACAGTCTGGTCATCCAGCATGCCCTGCCGAGGACCGAAGCGAGGTTCCCCCATCCCGACGTCCCCGGATGGAAGCCCGTGTTCACCAACGCCAACGAGCGACTGCTCGCCGACAGCCTGCGTTGGATCGAGTCCATGTATCGGCCCCGTCCGGCGTATCCCGTGGAGTACGAGCCGCCCGATCTGAGGCCCGCTCTCGACGAGTCCGCCCCTCCCGACGAGCCGGCGGCCGGTCCGACCCGTTGAAGGCGGAGTCGGTCCGACTGCTACACTCCGCCGCTTCAGGATCGCCGGAAAAATCCGTCCGATTCTCCTTCGTCCCAGGACCCTCCGTCCCGCCGCGAGTTGCCATGAGTCCACGATCTCGACGCTCGATTCGCTCTCTCGCCGCCCTTCTCCTCGGTCCGTCCCTGCTGCTGGGCTGCTCGGACTCGGCCGTCGAGGAGGCTCGATCCAACCGCGAGGCCGTCGAGGCCGAGGCTGCCGCCTACACCAGCGCACTTCGTGGAGGCTCGGGCGGCGAGATCGACTCGGAGTTCGAGGCCATCGCCAGTCGGCTCGATCCGATCGCCCGTGGCGGAGACCCGGCGGCGAACCTGCTGCTGGCCCGCGTTCGCCTCGATCTGGGACGGAGCCGTCTCGAAGCCGTCATGGCCGAGGAGACCGCGATCGCTGGACGTCGAAGCGCCGCCATGAACACGTTGGCCGCCGCGGCGGGATTCGCGGCGAGCGCCGACGACCTGCGCGGCGTGGGATTCGAAGCCGATCGACGACGCCTCGAAGGGCGTCGCGCCGCGGCCGAGGGGGGCGTCTCGAGCAGCCGGACCCTGCTTCGAGAGATCGACGGGCAGACCCGCATTCGAGAGATGGAGATCGAGCGCCTCGGCCGCAGCGTCCGCGCCGCCGAAGAGCAGGCGACCGGATACCGGGAACTCGCCGCTCGCGAGGATGTCGTGGGAGCTCCGGAGTTCCTCGAACTCGCCGCCGCCGCCCGGGCGGACGCGGGTCGTTTCCGAGTGAGCATCGCCGACGAGCGAAGTCGACTCGTCGCCGACGCCAACCGAACCCCTCGCCATACCCGAGCCGCGGGCGACCTCGCCGTCTCGGCCGCGGACGTGGACGGATCGACACGGGGCCTCGACGCCTTGGCCGCGATCGACGCCTCCATTCGACGGCAGGCGCAGACGCTCGCCGAGACCGCAGCCGCGTTGCGGGCCCCGGTGCTCGCGGCCGCCGGGTCCTCCGAAGACGACGCCATCCTCGGCGGGGAACGACTTCAGCTCGAACTCGACGACGCCCGCCGCGACTACGCCGCCGCCGCGACCGCCGCGGGTCGTGTGGCGTCGAGCGGCGATCGCAGCCTCCAGTCCTCCGCACGCGTGCTGCAGATGAACGCCCGCTTCGGCGAGCTCGCCGCGGATCTTCTCGATGTCGAACGACTCGCCTCCGAGGCGGCTCTCGTGGCGGCACTCGGAGAGTCGGCGTCCGACGCCACTCGACTCCGTGAACAGGCCGAAGCCACCCGCACCCGGGCCGGAGAGTCCCTTGCCGCGATCGCGGAGTCGATCGAGGGCCTCGGCGTCTCCGGCGCCACCGGCCGAATGCTCCGGGCCGAACTCGCCGCCGCCGTCGATCGACTCGCCGGCGTCGAGGCTGCAGCGTCGGCCGCGGCGGCCTCCGAGGCCATGGCCCCTGCGGGAGACTCGGCAGGCGGGCCTCCATTCTCGTCCGCCGACGCCCTTGCCGCCTTCATCGGCTCCGGCGAGATCTCGAACGCGGCTCCGGCGGTCCTCGAGCAGGTGCTCTCGGCTCGTTCGCGCGGCGGCAAGCGGATGCTTCAGGCGACGCTCGATCTCGGTCGCGCCGGCGACGACATCCGCGTGGCGATGATCGAGACCTTCGGAACCGCCGCGACATCCGCGCCCGGCGGATTCGGCGACCTCGAAGGTGGTGAAGTCGTCTCTCGCGGCGATGGCGAGGCGGAGTTCGGAACCGGCGACATGTCGGTCCGCCTGTTCGACGAGGACGGCGTTTGGGTCATCGACTACGAGGACATGCTTGCCGCGGCCGGCGTCGCCGATCCCGCGGCACTGGGATCGACCGCCGAGGTGATGTCGATGGCGTCCCAGCAGTTGGGGCCGTTCTTTCGGATGTTCGCCCAGCGGATTCGCAACGGCGAGTTCGGCACGGCCGACGAGGCCAACGCCGCCATGACCCAGGCGATGGCCCAGGCGATGATGCAGGCCGCGGGCCAGGCCGGCGGGCGACGCTGAGCATTCGGTCGCGACGTCGTTCCAACGACTCCCGCTCGCTTCGAGCGAGCCCTCCGCCGATCGCCATGGCCACCCTCGAATCGACGCTGGCCTCGGATCGTCAGACCACCCGGCAGGTGGTCCGTCTCCTGCTGACCCTCAAACTCGCATCTCTGATCGTCGTCGGCGCGCTGCTCTGCGTGGCGGGCGTGATCGCCGGTCACGCGGTCGCGGCGATGTCGGGTGAATCGATGGACGCCGAGGTGATTCTGAGTGCGCCGGCCATGGCGATCGCGGCCAATCCGCTGTGGGGCGTCCTTGCCGGGATCCCCTCCATCGTCTGCGGCGCGGCGGGACTCGTGTTCCGACGCGGCGCCTGGATCTGGGCCACCGTGGGAACCCTGACCCTCGTCGCCGGAGTGCTTCTCCTGGGTCTCGTGATCTTCGGATCGCTTGCAACCCTGCAGGATCGGCTGCTTTCCTGAGCCCGCTCCGAGGAACGCCGAGACGGCCGATCGCCCTCAGCCCGATCCGTTGCCGATGCGATCGAGCGAGCGGTGCAACGCCTCCCGCAAGGGTCGCTCCTGCCCCGGCGCCTCGAACATTTCGGCGAGGCGGCGCCGCAAGGCCCGCTCGGTGTCCGGGTCGAGATCTCCTTCGAGGACGAGGTTGGCCGCGGCGATGACGGCGTTGCGATGCAGCATCGGCAACTTGGCCCGCTTCAGGGCGCTCGTCACGAACGCCTCGCGTCGATCGGACTCGGTCCACCCCAGGACTTCGAGCAGATCGAACCCGCGGCGACGCGGTGCAAGCTCCGACTCGAGTCTCGCCCGCCGCATGGCGCGGGTCGGCTGGTTGTGCGGGCAGACCTCCTGACAGACGTCGCAGCCGAAGATCCAGGCGCCGAGACCGGCGTGCAGCTCCGGCCGGATCTCGTCGCGGTGCTCGATGGTCAGATAGCTCACGCACCGCGTGGCATCGACGGAGTACGGCGTGATGGCGCCGGTGGGACAGGCGTCGATGCATCGCGTGCAGGTCCCGCAGGGATCCGGCGCCGGATCGGCGGGCGTCGCGGCGATGTCGGCGGTCGTCAACACCTCGCCCAGCACGGTCCAACTGCCCAGACCCCGGGTGATCGCAAGGGTGTGCTTGCCGATGCGGCCGAGACCGCTGCGGGCGGCGTAGGCGCGTTCGAGCAGCGGCGCCGTGTCGACGCAGATCCGGAACCGCTGATCGGGGAGTCGGCTGGCCAGAACCCCGACGAGTCGCTCGAGTCGTCGTCGAATCGTCCGGTGGTAGTCGCGGCCCCGGGCGTACCTCGCGATTCGGCCGACTCCCTTCTCGACCCGATCCGGGCGTCCGTCGTGGTACCGGTCCGCGACGACGACGACCGATTTCGCCCCTTCGAGCAGCCGTGTCGGATCGGCAAGCAGCTCGACTCGGTCGGAGATCCACTCCATCTCGCCATGGCGGCCTTCCTCGATCCAACGCCGCAGGGCGTCGAGATGCGGAGGTGGCGACGCGTCGGTGACCGCTGCGGCGGCGAATCCGATCTTCCGAGCCGCATCGAGCACCACCGTCCGAAGCGTCTCGGGATCGCGGCCCGGCCGCGTGTCCGAAGTCTCCCCGCTCATCGCGTCAGCCCGAGCAGTGCGGACAGGCGGGCCGTGGGCAGGTCGTCGACGAGGCCGTCGTCCTCCTGTCCGAGCACGGCCGCCGCCGCGGCGTAGCCGCTGCGCACCGCACCCTCCATCGTCGCCGGCCATCCGGTGCGGCACCAGTCGCCCGCGAGGTGAAGGTTGCGAATGCCTCCGCCGACGGGCGAACGTGCCGCGGGGCGCAGGCGATCGATGCCCGGGCGGGCCGCGAAGGTCGCGCGCTTCTCCTTCACCGATCGGACCTCCACGGGATCGTCGATCGTCGCGTCCGGCATGGCCCACCGCAGGTCCTCGAGGACCCGCTCGGCGATGGCCGCTTCGTCGAGGGACATCCAGTCGAACGCCGCGGAGACGACCGCGTGCACGTGGAAGCGACCGGTGCCGTCGACGCCCTTCACGAAGATCCACTGCGTCGGCCGGCCCGGCAGGACCAGATGCGGCAGGTCGGTGAACGGACGCTCGAAGAAGAGGTGGACGCCGAGGATCGGGCTGAACTCGATCGAATCCAGTCGGGAAAGGCGAGCATCGACGTCGCGCAAGCTCGACCCGCAGAGCTTCGCCAGACGGTCGGGCGGCACCGCCGCGACCACTGCGGCGCAGTCGATCACCCCCTCGTCGGTCACGACCCGACGAATGCGATCCCCTTCATGGACCAGGCTCTTGACGCTGACTCCGGTTCGGATCTCGCCACCCGCCTCGCGCAGGATCCTCGTCGCGGGGTCGTACAGCGACAGCAGACTGCCCTTCGCCAGCCCCATCGCCGCCGCGAACGGATGCGCCAGGAAGCCCTCCTGGACGACCTGAAGCGCCACGCTCGACGCCACATCGTCCACATCGAGGTTGCAGGCGCTCACGATGATCGGGCTCCAGAACTGCTCGAGCTCGCGTGGTCCCTGGCCGAGTTCCGCGAGCAGGTCGGCGAAGGGCCGATCCGTCTCCCGAAGCCTTGCCGAGCGTCCCATGGCGAGCATCCGACGCAACGCCGACGCGATGCGCCGACGTTCGCTCCACGTCAGGCGCCGCTGCCGGAGGAAGTCGGCCGCGAGATGCAGCGGCGCTGGCAGACCTCCGATCGCCAGTCGATCCGGCGGATGCGGCGGGTTCGCCCAGAAGAAGCGGCGATGCCACTCGATCTCGTCGAGCACGCCGAGTCGCTCGTAGAAGTCCAGCAGGTTCGTGCAGCAGCCGAGCACCACGTGCTGGCAGTTGTCCAGCAGTCGCCCGCTGCGAGGATCCTCGAACGAGGTCGCGCGACCGCCTAGGCGGGGCCGGGTCTCGAGGACCACCACGGGCCGCCCGGCATCGGCCAGACGGATCGCCGCAGCGAGGCCGGCGATGCCACCACCGACGACGACCGTGGCGGCGCTCATGCCGGCGTCGCGGCGGACCGCGCCCAGCGACGACCGAGCCTCTTCGCCTCGAACGCGATGCAGATCTTCCGCAGGGTTCCCAGGCGCACCCGTGCCCCTGCGAGGCGAGAGGGACGAGCCTCGATTCGGCCGAGGATGTCGGAGTAGATCCGCGTCATGGCCCACAGCGTGGGACGGCATTCCGGCCGAAGGCGTTCCTCGAGCGGGGCGCTCTCGTCGTAGTGGGCGCGGGCTCGGAGGCACTGCGCCGCCACGAACACCTCGCACTCGGCGGGCCGACGCCATGCGAGCAGGTCCTCCGTCGAGAGCGAGGCCGCGCGCAGCTCCTCCTGCGGGAGGTAGACCCGACCGCGGGCGTGGTCCTCGCGCACGTCTCGGAGGATGTTCGTCAGCTGGAAGGCGATGCCCCGACGCTCCGCGAGATCCAGCGACTCCGGGTCGTCGAGCCCCCAGATCCTGACGCACAGTTCCCCGACCGTGCTCGCGACCCGACGGCAGAACTCCCGCAACGCGGGCCAGTCCTTCAACGACGTGAAGTCGATGTCGTCACGCTGGCCTTCGATCATGTCGTGGAAGGGACCCGCCGGAAGACGATGGCGGACCACCGCCTCGACGAACGCCGGCCACATCGCACGCCCGTCGTCGGGCGACTCGCCCGCGAGCGCCCGATCGGTGTGGGCCGCGAAGCGATCGAGAGCGGTCTCGCGATCGTCGCCGCCGTCGTCCACGATGTCGTCGACCTCCCGCATCCACGCGTACAGCGCGAAGAGCGCCGCGCGCTCCGGTTCGGGCGTCAGGCGAAGTCCGTGGAAGAAGTTGAGAGCCCGCCGGCGCACGATCGACTCGCAGGCGGCGCGGCTGGCCTCGATCGAAGGCCCCCCACCGCTCACGGCCGGCGATCCGAACGAGCCGCAAGGCGACTTCGCACCCAGGCCCGGGCGACGAGACCGGCCTTCGCCAATCGCCCGACCGCAGGGCGATGCAGCACGGACTCGAAGTCCCACGCTTCGAGGCGTCGCAGCACGAGTTCGCCCCCCTCGACGAAGAGCTCGATCACCGGACGGGCGTCCGCGGGCAGCCGTTCGAGGAGCTCTCGTCCCCGCTCGAAGCAGGGCCAGGTTCGCTCGACGAGGTCCTGCACGAGTCGCCGACTGCTCGGCATGAACTCGCGATCGGCGCCGTGGCCGAGCTCGATGCTGCGTCGGAGTCTCGACTCGAACGTCTCCACCGAGTCGAAGGGACGTCCGTCGCCTGCGATCAGGTCGGCCGGCACGTAGATCCGGTTGCGCTCCACGAGATCCCGTCGGATGTCCTGCCAGTGGTTGGCGAGCTGCAGGCCGGTGCAGATCGCGTCGGACGCCTCGAGCGCCTCGCGGTCCTCTGGAGCGCCGAACAGGCGGAGGACGATTCGGCCGACCGGATCGGCGCTGAGCCTGCAGTAGCCGATCACCTGCTCCCACGTCTCGTAGCGGGACACCCGCTGGTCGCTCTCGAAGGCGTCGAGCAGGTTGCGGAACGGCTCGATCGACAGGCCCCGTCGCCGCGCGGTCGACCGCAGCGCGACGAACACCGGATGACGCGGCGCCGCGGCGTCGTCGAAGGTTCGCTCCAGATCGGCCCTCCACCACGCCAGCAGCGCGGTGGCCCTCTCCGGCGAGCCCGCCTCGTCCCCAAGATCGTCGGCGGCCCGGCAGAACGCGTAGACCGCGGCGAAGTCGTCCCTCAGCGCCGGCGGCACCAGCGCCGTCAACACCGGGAAGTTCTCCTGGTGCCGTCGGGTCCAGTCGTGGACGAAACGCCGTGCCTCATCCAGCTCGCAGGGCGTCGCCGCCTCGTCGGAGGCGGGCGCATCGATCCAACGGGAGAGATCGGCAACGGCGATCGAGGTCGCGGGCGGCACGCCGCGAGTCTACCCAACGGACCGATCGCCCCCCTGAGCCCGCCGCTATCATCGGGGTCGATGAAGGTGATGCTCGTCAACCCAAGAGGATTCTGCGCGGGCGTCAACATGGCCGTGGACGTCGTGGATCAGCTTCTCGATCTGTTCCCCGACGAGGCCCTCTGCGTCTACCACGAGATCGTCCACAACCGGCACGTCGTGGATCGGTTCCGGGAACGTGGGGTGACCTTCGTCGAGGAGATCTCCGAAGTCCCGGACGGATCCATCGTGGTCTTCAGCGCCCATGGAGTCAGTCCCGCGATCCGCGAGGAGGCCCGGAACCGGGGCTTGCGAGCGGTCGATGCGACCTGCCCGCTCGTGACCAAGGTCCATGCCGAGGCGATCCGGTACGCCCGCAAGGGCTATCAGATCCTGCTGGTCGGACACGCCAACCACCAGGAGGTGATCGGGACCCTCGGCGAAGCGCCGGACGCGATTCAGGTGGTGGAGTCGCCTGCGGACATCCCCAGTCTTCATGTCGACGATCCGGAGAAGCTCGCCTACCTGACCCAGACGACGCTTTCGGTGGACGATGCGGAGATCATCATCTCGGCGCTCAAGCGGGCGTTCCCCCAGATCAAGTCGCCGCCGTCGGCGGACATCTGCTACGCCACCACCAATCGCCAGCACGCGGTGCGCACCCTGGCGGCCGGTTGCGATCTGGTGCTGGTCGTGGGGAGTCGCAACAGTTCCAACAGCGTTCGCCTCACCGAGATCTCCGAGAACGTCGGGACGCGGGCGCGGCTGATCGACGATCGGTCCGAACTCGATGCGAGTTGGCTCGATGGGGTCGAACGAGTGCTCGTCACCGCCGGCGCCAGCGCCCCGGAGGATCTGGTCCGCGATCTGGTCCGTGATCTCGTGGAGCGTTTCGGCGCCGAGGTCGAGCAGCACGACGTCCAACGCGAAGCCGTCGAGTTCGGCCTGCCCGGATCCCTCAAGAATCTCATGCGCGAAGACGGCATCGATCCCTCGACCCGCTCGATCCGCATCGACACCGGCGGCGACACCCGGCGTTGGCTCGAGGAGCAGGGGATCTCCGTCCGCACCGTCGATCTGACCGTCGGCGCCTCCAACTGAGCTTCGCCGACGTGACCCCGCAACCTCCGATGCCCGCCGTCCGTCGCGGCCTGCTCGGCGAATCGCCCGATTCGCTCGCCGCGGCCGCCGTCGAAGCCGGATTCCCCCGCCGACTCGGCCAACAGGTCGTGAAATGGGTCTGGGAACGCGGCGAACTTCGACCCGAGGCGATGACCGACCTGTCCCGATCGCAACGCGCGTGGCTCGACGAGACGTTCGTCCAGGCGGAAGGCGACACGATCGCCGATCGCCTGGCCACCGACGGCACCCGCAAGCTGCTGCTGGCCTGGCCGGAGCAGGACTCCCGAGGCGAGCCGCTCGCGACCGAGTGCGTGATGATCCCCGCCGAGAATCGCCGCACCGCGTGCATCTCGAGTCAGGTCGGATGCCCCGTGGGATGCCGGTTCTGCGCCAGCGGGCTCGGCTTCGACGGCCATCTGTCCGTCGCCCGAATCGTCGAGCAGGTGCACCGCCTCGGTCGCCTCGAGGGCGTCGGCCGAATCAGCCACGTCGTCTTCATGGGCATGGGCGAGCCGCTGGCGAACCTGCCTGCGACGACCGCGGCGATTCGCATCCTCAACGCCCCGTGGGGCGCGGGCATCTCGGCCCGCCGGATCACGGTCTCCACGGTGGGCGTGCCATCGGCGATCCGCCGCTTCGCCCGGTTCGAACTCCCGGTGAACCTTGCGCTCTCGCTCCACGCGCCGAACGACGAACTCCGTCGCCGCATCATTCCGTGGGCGGAGTTCGCCACGATCGACGAGATCCTCGAGGCGTGCCGGGAGTGGTTCGCCAAGAGCGGACGGGAAATCACCCTCGAGTACCTGCTGCTCGGCGGGTTCAACGACCGTCCCGAACACGCTCGGGAACTCGCCTCGGTGGCGAAGCGTCTCCGAAGCAACGTGAACCTGATCCGCTGGAACGAGGTCAAGGGGATGCCGTTCGACCGACCCGCCACGTCCGCGGTCCACGAGTTCCAGACGATCCTCAGGGACCGAGGCGTCAACACCCACATCCGGGCCAGTCGCGGTCGCGACATCGCCGCGGCGTGCGGCCAGTTGAGGCACGAGTCCGCACCCGCGACCACACGCCTCACCCGCGAGGGCCGTCCGACCGAGGCCTGACCACGTCGCCGCCCCTCAGGCGTCCCGGTCCCGGCGTCATCGCCCTGAAGCGATCGACCCATGCCCGGTGGACCTCAGGCGACACCTCGTCGCCGCCGAGATCCACCACGACCTTCTCGACTTCGGCGAAGACCGCGTCGCGCAGCGCCCGCTCGCTCGGCGTACCCCGCCACCGCCACGGCCAGAATCGCCCAAGGCGAGACACCACGATCGGCAGCCAGTCGCTCGTCCGCAGATCGAGACGGAGCCGCCGATCGAGGGCGATGGCGTCGAGCCGGAACAGGAACCGACGTTCGAGTCGATCCCCGCGGGCGGGGCGGATCCGAAGCCTCGACCGCAGGGCCGCCACGTACCGCGGCGCCAGCATCGACGAGCTGACGTGAAAGAGATCTCGGGGAAGCATCGCCTCCGCGATCGGGCGGATCGCCGCCGTGGTCAGGCGTCGCGCGGTGTCGCCGCGGTCGACCGCGTAGATGCGCCTGACCCGATCGGCAAGGCGCTGGGCGTGCGCGTGGCCGCCCCAGATGGCCGCGCGGCTCATGGCGTCGGCGAACTCCGCGGCGGCGCGGCGGCCCGCCTCGCTCTCACGCAGGCCCGGCATCGACTCGAGCGAGGACTCGACCTGGCGGCGCAGCCGCTCCCACGCCGCCGTGCCGCGACCGAACGCACCCTGAGCCGCCCGCCGCACCATTCGCGGCAACGGATCGAGGCGGAGCGCGTCGTCCGGATCGGTCGGCCACACCGCCGGGCGGCGGACCGCCAGGGCGCGGCCGAAGGCGATCGCCTCGGCGGCACGTCCGAGGCCCTGCGCCTCGACCTTCTGCACCCCGTGCCGCAACGCCTCGGGCGTCACCGGCACCAGACCCCGCTGGTACGCCACACCGAGCAGCACCAGATCCAGCACCCGTTCGGTCAGGAACGAGTGACGGCAGGCCTCCAGCAGATTCTCGACGATCGAGTCGCCGTCGCACGCGATGGCGACCGCGTCGGCGAGCGTTCCATCCGGCACCTCGAACGCCGTGTCCTCCTCCAACGGCGCCGCGTTGACCACCGCGGTGGTTCGCGCGGGGTTCGCGACCCGAAGCGACGGATCGGGACCGAGGGCTCGGAGCGTCTCGAGCGGATCGACGCCCAGCAGCAGGTCCGCCTCGCCGTAGGGAATCGAGCTCGTCCGGGCGTGCGCCGCATCTGCGGTGGGTCGCGAGAACTGGATCTGCGTCCACGCTCGCCATCCTCGCACCACCGGCGTCGGTTCCCAGGTCGCCTGCACGCGATAGCCCATCGCGTCGCCCGCCTCGCACAGCACCTGTGCCGCCACCCCCGGGGCGTCGCCGCGGACTCCGGCGAGATGGACGCGCCATCGCGGCGCCGCGGCGTGTCGCGGGCGAGGCGCCACCGGCGCCGCGCCGTCGCCGAGACGGATGGCGACCGGCGGCTTCGAGCGAATGGCATCGACCTGTTCGAGGAACGGTCTGATCCGCAGTCGGATGCCGACGATGCCCTCGAGCCGAAGGCGGCGAGCCCAGCCCCGACTTCGAAGCGGCGGTGGATCGGGAATGGGACGCAGCGGAACCCCACGCCGCTCGCATGCGCTCTCGGCGGGCAGCACCAGGCGCTGCCGAGGACGGAAACCCAGACGATCGACGTCGGCGAGCTCCCGCTCCGCGGCGAGAGGATCGAGGCGAGGCGGCGGACCGTCGCGCGCGATGATCACCGCGACCCGATCCGCGCGCGCGGCCTCGACCAGTGACTGCCGAAGTCCTCCGCGATCGTGCAGATCGACCCCCTCCACCGCGAGACGCTCGGAAGGCTCCTCGGGCACCGCGGACCGGGCGATGCGGGCGACGTCCACCTCGCCATCGCCACCCACGTCGCACACCACCATCAGGCGGGCCCCGCCGACCCGGGTCGCCTGGCGGATCGCGGCCGGCCCCTCGAACCCGAACCGCTTCCGATCCCAGATCTCGACCGGAACGACTCGATCGATCTCCGGGAGCGCCGCAACCGCCTCGGTGACCAGCGCGATGCGCTCGCCGTCGGCGGTGCGGAGGATGCGATCCGCATCATCGATCGCCCGCTCCACCCGCACCACCGCCCCCGACGTCCCAAGGCCGGCTCCGCGGGACGGCAGCGACAGGGCCAGCAGGGATTCGGGAAGTTGCGCGAGCTTCGATCCGATGTCGAGTCCGGGCCGGATCGCGTGGAGGCGTGAGATCAGGTGGCGGGCGAGGCGGGAGGGAAGCAGCGCGTCGCCGATCTCGATCCGCCGAGCGCCGGACGCCTCGGGGATCTCCCGCATCAGGACCTGCGCCGGCTGCTCGCCTTGGCGACGCGACCGCTCGACGATCTCGGCCAGTTCCGCGGCGAGTCCGCCGGGCCGGGTTTCGAGCACGACCACCTCCCCGCATCGCTGCAGCAGTCGATCGATCAAGGCGTCGTCGAGGGGATGGGTCATGCCCAGACCCACCAGCGGAACCGAACCGGAGAGACCCAGATCCGCGAGCATGTGGGTGGTGGCGCGAAGCGCGTTGCCAGCCACCAGCAGACCGAGCGGTTCGCGTTCGCCGGGACTCGGCATCGACCGTGCGATGTTGAGTTCGAGGCGACGGGCCAGTCTGAGGAGGTCGGGGGGATCGCCCCCCCGAGGAATTCGCGGCACCCGACGGCCGGCGATCGCCGCATCGAGACGATCGACGATCCGATTGGGACGGGCCTCGAGGGTGTCGAGGGAGCGAAGCAGACCGACGTCGGCGACGATCGCGGCGGGACGTCCGTCGAGTCGGCTCGCGCGAATCGCCGTCTCCACCGCATCTCGGAGGCTCTCGAGATCGTGCGGCTCGAGACAGGGAAGACCCGCCGCCGACAGCAGCACTCGGGGCGGCGCCGCCGGAGCCAACTCGGGGTTGTCCTCGCAGATGATCACGAGGCCCCCGCCCCCATCGGTTCGTCGCGGCACCGCCTGCACCGCCGGCATCGCGTAGAAGAGCTGGTCGTTGGCGATGTGGACGACCGCGGCACGACCTCCCGCGGCGGTTCGGGCCGCGAGGGTGACCGCGCGAGACGCGTCCATCACCGAAAGGCGTTCGCAACCGTGCCGGTCGAAGAGCGCCGCCGCATCGCCGGCGGTCCTTCGCAGCAGGCCGGCGAAGGGTGGGCGGGGCGGCGCCACCAGCCGGACCACCGGGATCTCGCTCTCGAGGACGCCCTTCAGGATCGCGTCGCTGGCGGTGTACAGATGACGACCGTCCGCCGCCGCGAGGGGCAGGTCGCGAAGGTGCCGCTGGGAAGCGTCCGCCACGCGTGCATCCTAAGTGAGGGAACTCCTGGGGGAGTCCGGGCGAGGCTCACCAGCGGCCGTCGAGCACCGCCGAGATCGCCTCGGCCACGCCGTCCCGATCGTGGGCCGCCACACGTCGATCCGCCACCTCGAGCACGCGGTCGTCGGCATTCTCGACCGCGATGCCCAGCCCTGCGGCGTCGATCATCTCGAGATCGTTGAGGCCGTCGCCGATCGCGACGGTGTCGGCGGGATCGATCCGCCACCGCCCGCAAAGTCGCTCGATCGCTCGCCACTTGCTGGTTCCGGGCGCGAAGACCTCGACCAGCTCGGGCCGGTCGCGCCCGTCGGGAGGCCCCACCGCGTGCCAGTGATGGATGGTCAGGCGATCCCCGAGGTCCCGTCTCAGTTCGGCGACGACGGTGGCGAGTTCCCGCGCCGTGGTCACGGTTCCGACCCGCACCGTGTGGTCGAGTTCCGGCCGCGTCGGAAGGTCCGCGAGCGTTCGGGTGCGGTGGCCGTACCGATCGAGCCACCACGACAGCGTCGGATCGAGGCGATCCCCGACGAGCAGGTAGTCGCACTGCGCCGTGTCTGGATCCTGCAGCAGCTGGACATGGTGACCGTGTCGCGCGAGGCAACGCCCCACCGCCGTCGTGGACTCGGCGTCCATTCGATCGCGGTCGAGGGTGCGCCCGTCCGCGAGCCTCGAGACGATGGCGCCGCCGGCGCCGATCAGCACGTCGTCGTCGTCGACATGATCGCGAAGCGCCGCTCGCGCTTCTCGACTCTCCAGCCACGATCGCCCCGTCGCGATCACCACACGATGGCCGGCGGCACGGGCCGCCGCGATCGCCCGGACGTTCGCCGCCGACACCGCGCCGCCTCGGCCGTAGAGCGTGCCGTCGAGATCGATGGCGATGAGTCTGCGTCGTCCCTCGGGCATCGACCCATGCTACGTGCACCGGATCCGCCCCACCGTCGCCGCCGGAGGCGTTCCATGGCGATCTCCGGAACCGCGCCGGGGTCGCGAGTCCCGCGCCTCGTCGCATGCGTGGTCTCGACCTAGACTCGCCGACGGTGCGACCCGTGCAGTCCGGAGACGAAGAGCGCGACGGCGAGGCCCCCGGAGGCTCCGGCCCCGGAGGACGCGACCTCGCCGCCAGCCTCGAGCCGGTGCTCGAGCAGGTCTGCCAAGGTCGCCTCGACTCGATCACCTGGTTCCGAACGGACTGGCAGCGTGGCGGCGCCGCCACGGGCAAGGCGGAGTGGCGAGGCGAGGACGGCCGGCGAACCGTGCTCGTGAAGATGCCGTTGCATCCGCGTGAACTGCGATGGCTCCGCGCCCTCGGCGGTCGTTCGCCCCACGTTCCGGACTTCGTGGCCGGCGGCGAGACCCTTGGCGGCTACGACCTCGCGTGGGCGGTCATCGAGCATCTGCCGCACGGGCCGTTGGCCCTCGACTGGCAGGCCCGATTCGTCGAACCGATCGCCACGGCGATCGCGGGATTCGCGACCGCGTCCGCGCCGCATCCCGTCGGCGATCTCCGCCCGGAAGACGGCTGGTCGGAGCTCCTCGAGCAGTCGCGTCGCAAGGTGAAGGATGCCCGGCTCGAAGGTGGCAAGGAGTGGAACCGCCTGCTCCGCGAATGCGAGCGCCGCCTCGAGACCATGCTGGAGACGTGGCGTGGCCGAGCTCCGATCGAGTGGATCCACGGCGACCTCCATCCCGGGAACGCGATGTGCCGAACGCCCATCGATGCGACCGGTCGGACGTCGCCGGAGGTCTGCCTCATCGACTTCGCCGAGGTTCGCACCGGGCACTGGATCGAGGATGCGATCTATCTCGAACGCCTCCACTGGAGTCGGCCCGACCGGATCGCGGGGCATCCTCCGGTCCGCGCCATCGCGAAGGCCCGCAAGGAGGCCGGTCTCGACAATGGCGATGACCACGCCCGTCTGGCGGCCATCCGCCGCACGTTGATGGCCGCCACGGCCCCCGCGTACGCCCGGACGGAGGGCTCGCCGGCCCACCTTGCGGCCTGCCGAGACCGGATCGAGTCGTCGCTTCGCTCGCTCAAGTAGGGGCTCTCGAGGGGCGAAGGCGATCGCGATCCGCGTCCGGGGCACTACACTCCTCGGTTCGCCGATTCGGCGAAGACCCCGACCGGAGTGCCTCATGGACCGCGACAACCGCCTCACTCAGATCAAGGAGACCGACCTCACCGAGAGTCGGCTCAACGAGGAGTTCATCACCTGGCTCAAGACCAAGGGACTCAACTGGCTGCTGCTGGTCCTCGTGGTCCTGCTGGGGTGGATGGGATGGAACATCTGGGAACAGCGTCAGGCCGAGGCCCGCGACACGGCATGGATCGAGTTGACCGCGGCCAGCCTCCCTGTCAGCTACGAGGAGGTCGCCAGTCGCCACGCCGGCATCGACAGCGTGGCGGCCCTCGCGCAACTCTCCGCCGGCGACCGCTATCTCGCCTCGATCCAGAGCGGGGTCCGTTTCGACCGGACGCCCGATCAGGAGGACGCCCGCCTCGACGCGACCACCCGCGGCGAGTTTCTCGACGCCGCCGACGCGGCGTACCGCGACGCGCTCGAGTCGCTCGACGCCGCAGGCCCCGATCCGGGCGGCAAGTTCGCGCCGCTTCGAGTGTCGGCCTGGTTCGGGCGTGCCGCCATCGCCGAGAGTCGCGGCGATCTCGCCAACGCCGAGGCCTTTCTCAAGCAGGGCCGCGACGCCGCGGGCGATCGCTACCCGAAGGTGGTCGCGTGGGCGGACCGTCGCATCGAAGGTCTGCCGGCGCTCGCCGAGACGCTGCCGATCCCGAGTCAGGACGATCTGCCCGCGCCCGAGTCGTTGACCCCGTTGAGTACGCCGATCGCGGACGATCTCCTGCAGGACCTGCTCTCGACGCCCGATCCGGCGACGACCGGGACCGACGGCGACGCCCCGAGCGCTTCCGACCTCTTCCCGCCGGCCTCTTCCGAGGACGACGGCTGAGCAGCGGATTCCCGCAGGGCGCCGCCCTTCGGAATCCCCGGGAGCGAGCATCCCCGACGACCGGGGCCGTGAGGCAGTCGTGACCGACGACCCTGAAGACGATGTGCCGCCGCTGGTCGCCCTCGGCGGCAAGGTCGATCGCGACGCCCTGCTGGCCCGACACGATCGCATGGCCGAGGGGGATCTTCCCGAGGACGCGGCGACGGCTCGATTCGTCGTCGGCGCCAGCGTCGTCAAGCGCCTCGATCGATATCTCACCGATCGGATCCCCTTTCTCAGCCGCACCAGCCTGCAGCGCCTGATCGGCGAGGGGGCCGTGACCGTGGGGGGTCGCGTCGCCAAGGCCAGCACCCGCCTTCGGGCCGGCGACGAAGTCGCCGCGGCGCTTCCGCCGCCGCCCACCAAGGTGCTCGAACCCGAAGAGATCCCGATCGACATCCTGTTCGAGGACGAGCATCTCCTCGTGCTGGACAAGCAGCCCGACATCATCGTGCATCCGGCGCGGGGGAACTCCGGCGGCACCCTCGTCAACGCACTCGCCTGGCACTTCCAGGCCCAAGGTGCCGGCGGACTGAGCACCGTGGGCGAGGAGGACGCCCGCCCGGGGATCGTCCACCGGCTCGACCGCTTCACCAGCGGCGTCATGGTGGTGGCCAAGAGCGATCTCGCGCACTGGCGCCTCGCCAAGCAGTTCGAACGCCGCCGAGTTCGAAAGCGCTATCTGGCCCTGGTCCACGGTCGTCCCGAACCGGCTGCCGACGTGATCGACCTGCCGCTCGGCAAGCATCCCACGCATCGGGAGAAGTACGCGGTGCGCCACGACGCGTCGGGCAAGGCCTCGACCACCATCTACCGGACCGTGGCGACCTGGCCCGGGTTCGCCCTCCTGGAACTGGACCTTCGGACCGGTCGGACCCATCAGATCCGGGTGCACCTCTCCCACCGCGGGTGGTCGATCGTCGGCGACGACATGTACGGCGGCCGGCACCTTCCGCTGGGCGACCTGCCCGCGTCCGCCGCCGACCCCGGCGAGGATCCCGCGAGACCGCTCATCGCACGCCAGGCGCTGCATGCGACCTACCTTGCGTTCGAGCACCCGATGAGCGGCGAGGCGTGCGTCTTCCAGGCGCCACTTCGCGACGACATGACCGAGACCATCGAGCGCCTCGGTCGGTCGGTGAAGGACCTCCCCGGCTCCTGGGGCCGCTTCCGCTGGGAAGGCTGCCTCGTCTCGCCAGACTCGATCGGCCTGCCTGCGGAGTGAGGGGCTCGCGCTCTAGCGCAGCTTGATCGAGGCGAACGCCAGCATCGTCATGACCACGGTGATCACCCAGAACCGGGTCACCACCTGCTGCTCGCTCCATCCGCTCAGATGGAAGTGGTGGTGGATCGGCGAGCATCGGAAGATCCGACGCCCGCCGGTCGATCGGAACCAGGCGACCTGCAGCATGACGCTGCCGATCTCCATGAAGAAGACCGCGCCGACGAGAATGAACAGGAACTCCTGCCGAATGGCGAGGGCGATGAAGCCGAGCAGTCCGCCGAGCGGCAGCGACCCGGTGTCGCCCATGAAGACCTTGGCGGGCTTGCAGTTGAACCAGAGGAAGCCCAGACACGCCCCCGCCATCGCGCCGGCGACCACCATCAGTTCGCCGCTGCCGGGGACGTACGGCACCAGCAGGAAGTAGGCGGCGCGGGAACTGCCGGCGATGAAGCAGAACACCATCATCGCGATGGCCGCGATCAGACTGGTGCCGCCGGCGAGACCGTCCATCCCGTCGGTGATGTTGACGGCGTTGGAGCAGAACGCGATCCAGAGCATTCCGCCGACGATGAACGCCCAGGGAGGGATTCCGAGCAGCCAGGTGGAGACCTGCGGAGCCTGCAGCAGGGTCTCGGACACGGCGGCCGGCTCGAAGGTCCTCTGGAACGGCAGATTCAGCGACAGCATCTCCGGTGCACGGAACGCCAGCTCCCGCTGCAGCGCGAAGGCCACGAGCACCCCGATGCCGAGTTGGAAGAGCAGCTTCTCCCAGGCGAACAGACCGTCCCGGCTGCCCGGGCCGCGGCGTGCGGCGGTGATCTTCAGGTAGTCGTCGAACCCACCGAGGATGCACAGCCAGATCACGAGCACGATCGCGAGCTGCACGAACCGATTCGAGAGGTCGGCAAGCAGGAGGATCGACAGCAGCATCGAGCCGCACAGGAACAGGCCGCCCATCGTGGGCGTCTCGGCCTTGCCCTTCATCAACTCGTTGACGCCCTCGTGGTGGAACTCCGCGACATCCCCCACCCGCAGGCCGATGAGACGACGAATCGTCGGGGGCCCGCTGACGAGCACCGCGACGAAGGCCAGCAGCGTGGCCGCGAAGGCACGGAACTCCAGCTGGAACACCACCTGAACCAGCCAGAGCAGACCCCAGTCGGCGAGCGCGTTTTGAAGTCGATCGACGAGGTTGTAGAGCATGAGACGACGGGCGATCCGCTTCGGTCTTCATCGGACGCCGCAACGCGGCGGGATCAGTCGCGTTGCGACGAGACGGCCGCCGTCGACGCCGGTCGACTCCGCACCTCGACGAGCGGCGGCGCCGCCGCATCGGCCCACTCGACGATGCGCTCGAGACCGATGCCTCTCGACGCCTTCAGCAGCACCCGCGTGCCGGGCTCGAGCCGGTCGGCGATCGCCCGCGCGAGTTCGGGCGTCGCCTCGTTCGCCCGAAGGCACGGAACGCCGGTGGCCTTCGCCTCGAACGCGTCGGCGGCCTCGGCCGACAGAGGCCCGACGAAGACCGCCAGCGGAACCGGACGCCTCGCGGCGAGATCCGCCACGGCCCGGCCCATCGCCGCGTGCATCGCGGCGGCCTCGGGGCCGAGTTCGAGCATGTCGCCCAGAACCAGCGCCGTGGGTGCGTCGTTCTCGAACTCCGCGACCATTTCGAGCGCCGCACGCATGGAGTCCGGATTCGCGTTGTAGGCGTCGTCGAGGAACCGAAGCCCGCCGGCGATCCGCTCGACGCTGCGATGGGCCTCCGCCTCGACCGATGCGATGCCCGCCGCCGCCGACTCGAAGGAGACCCCCAGACGCACGGCCGCCGCAATCGCCGCCGCGGCGTTCTCGGCCTGATGGGCCCCGGGAAGTCGCAGCCTGAACCGGCGGCCATCGGCAAGTCGCACCACCTGGGCATCCGAATCCCACCGCCGCTCGACCACTCGCACCGTCGCCCGCTTGGCGTGCCCGAAGGTCACCACCTCGCCGATCCTCGCACCGCGGGCGGCCACCGCCGCCTCGAGCACGCCGCCGTCGGCTCGAACCACCGCGACCGCCGGAGCCGTCAGGCGATCGAGCAGCGAGGCCTTCTCGGCGGCGATCCCCTCGATCGAGCCGAGCCGCTCGAGGTGGGCACGGCCGACCATGGTGATGATCGCCAGATGCGGTCTCACCAGCGACGCGAGCTGCGCGATCTCGCCCGGCCCGCTGGTTCCGACCTCGAGCACCGCGTAGTCGGCATGACGAGGAATCGACAGCAGGGTCAACGGCACACCGAGATCGTTGTTGAAGCTGCGTGGCGACGCCACGCCCCTCAACGTTCGACGCAGGGCCGCATGGAGCAGTCGCTTGGTCGTGGTCTTCCCGCAACTCCCCGTGACGGCGACGATGCGGCCGGCGAGCGTGGCTCGCCAGGCCCGGGCCGCCGTCGCCAGCGCGGTGCGAGGGTCCGCGACCGCGAGCATCGGAATCTCCGAAGGCACGACCCGCCGGCATCGCTCGGCCTTGGTGGTCTCGACCAGCAGCATCGACGCCCCCGCCGCCGTGGCCGCCTCGAGATGATCGTGACCGTCGGCGTGCCGGCCGCGCAAGGCGACGAAGACTCGCCCGTCCAGCGACTCTCGGGTGTCGATGCCCGCCCCACGAACCCTCACCTCGTCGCGGGGCGGAAGGCCGACCCAGCGACCACCGGTGGCCTCGGCGTACCACGCGGCGGTGGGCCAATCGGCATCCACGCCTGCGACGGGAGTGGACTCGTCGGCCGTCTGCGCCTCCATTCGCACCTCCATGCGGTTCACTCCCTTGAATACCCGTCGTCTCGGATCGGCCGTGGGTCGGTTCGGATCGCTCGTGTTGGTCGAATCTTCAGTGGTTCGCAGCCGCCTCGCGCCAGCGCATCCGGAGCATCTCCGCGGCGACTTGTCGATCGTCGAAGTCGCGTCGGCGGTCTCCGACGATCTGGTAGTCCTCGTGCCCCTTGCCGGCGATCAGCACGATGTCGCCTTCCTCCGCCTCGGACACGGCCCGCTCGATCGCGGCGGCCCGATCGACCTCGCTCCCCACCCGTGATCGCGCCTCGGCGGGGACGCCCGCGAGAACCTCCTCGACGATCGCGACGGGATCCTCGGTGCGTGGATTGTCGGAGGTGACGATCACCCGATCGGCATGGGCGCACGCGGCGACGGCCATGCGCGGTCGCTTGGCGCGATCCCGATCGCCGCCGCACCCGAAGACCACCGTCAACCTCGCCCCGGTCGGAACCAGCGGTCGCAAGGCCACGAGGGCGCGACTCAAGGCATCGTCGGTGTGGGCGTAGTCGACGAGCACCGTGAACCGCCGACCCGGCACCGACACCTGCTCGAATCGCCCCGGCGGCGCCGTCACCGAGCCGAGCGCCGCGACGACCTCGTCGAACCTCTCGACATCCTCGAGGACGACCATGGTCGAGGCCAACGCCGCCAGCGCGTTCTCGGCGTTGTGGCGTCCGACCAGCGGGAGGCGGACCAGGCCTCGGCCCCAGGGCGATTCGATCCGCAGTTCGAAGCCCTCCGGAGCGAGATCGCCGATCACGCCCCGAACATCGACGGATGCCGGTGAGACGCCCGCGCCCTCGGGGTCCACCGCGAAGCGCAGAACCCCCGCAGCGAGATCGCGCGTCATGATCTCGGAGGCGCCGTCCCGCGCGTTGACGATCGCCGTCGCACCCGCGTCGAGCGATTCGAACAAGCGGCGCTTCGCCGCGGCGTACCGCTCCATCGAACCGTGGTAGTCGAGGTGGTCGCCGGAAAGGTTGGTGAACACTCCGACCCGGAACGGCACGCCGGCCACCCGATCCTGATCGAGCGCATGGCTCGACACCTCGATGGCGGCGGCACGGCAGCCGTGCTCCACCATTCGAGCGAGCGTCGCCTGCAGTTCGAGGGCCCCCGGGGTGGTCAGCGAGGCGGGCCGGTCGGACACGCCGTCGCCGATGGCCACGGTGCCCACCAGACCACACCGAACTCCTTGGGATTGAAGCAGTTGCCTTGCCAACCACGCCACCGTGGTCTTGCCGTTGGTCCCGGTCACGCCGATGGCGGCCAGGGCGCCTCCCGGCCGGCCGTGGAAGCGGGCCGCAACGAGACCCACCCAGGCCCGGGGCAGTCCGGTCTCGATCTCGACGGTCGCCACCGAACGGGCAGGGGTGAACCCGGCAAGCGACGCCACGGGTGCCGCGATCGCCGCGACCCCGGCCTCGACCGCGGCGGCGAGATGCCGACGGTCGACCTCCGCATCCCCACTTCGAGCCAGGAACAGATCGCCCGGCCCCGCGATCCGCGAGTCGTCGGCGAGGCCGCGGATCATCGGATCGATCCACGGCGGCGTCGCCAGTCGGCCAAGACCGGCGACAAGATCGGAGAGTTGCGAGGTGTTCGGCGCGGGCACGGGGGTGCCGTGATTGATATCGGATTCCGGCTCGTCGTGGGCGCCGTCGCCGACGAAACCTCCACCTTCGCGCGAAGTTCGTCAGCGCGGCGCGATGATCGCCTCGGGAAGGACCAGCATCGCGTCGCCGTACGAGAAGAAGCGGTAGCCCTCGCGCGCGGCCATCGCGTACAGGCTCTTGATGCGATCGAGCCCGACGAACGCCGCCACCAGCGCGATCAGGGTGGATCGAGGCAGATGGAAGTTGGTCAGCAGCAGATCGCACCGTCGCACCGGCATCCCCGGGACCAGCATGAGATCGGTGGCGAACTCGAGGTCGGATCCCGCGGCGATCGCCTCCTCGAGAGACGGAGGCAGACTCTCGAGCGTGCGAACGCTGGTCGAGCCCACCGCGAGGGTCCGCCCCCCGCCGCCGGCGCGATGTCGGTCCTGGGCATGGAGGCGCTCGACGTCGCGTGCCCGGACCCGAATCCCCTCGAAGTCCATCCGGTGGTCCTCCAGCCGTTCGCACTCGACGCTGCGGAAGGTGCCCGGGCCGACCTGAAGCTCGATGCCGAGGCGCTCGACGCCCACGGCGGCGAGCCGGCTCAGCAGTTCCGGAGTGAAGTGGAGACCTGCCGTCGGTGCGGCGACCGAGGCCGCTGCCGCCGGGTCCGCGTAGACGGTCTGGTAGCGGTCCCGGTCGAGCCGCTCCTCGCCGGCCCGATCGCTCGGCGGGTCGTCCGCCGCTCGCGACGCCCGATCGCGGCGGGCCTTGAGGATGTAGGGCGGCAACGGCGTGTGCCCGGCCCGATCGAGCAGGTTCGCCTCGTCCTCCTCGCCTTCGAGGCGAACGGTCCAGTGCTCGGCCTCGCGTCCCCCGACGCATAGCGTTCCCTGGGGGCGTCCGTCCGCATCGACGAGCGTCAGCGTCTCCGATTCGGCAAGACGCCGCCCGCCTCGCAGGAGCGCCTTCCACCGCCGATCTCCCAGCGGCTCGAGCAGCAGGGCTTCGAGGAGTCCTCCCGACCGCCGTTGGAGCACGAGGCGCCGCGGTTGGACCACGGTGGCGTTGACGACCATCAGGTCCCCCGGCCGGAGGTACTCCGGCAGATCGCGCACGAATCGGTGCTCGACGCCGTCGCGACCGACGACCAGCAGGCGGGCGCCGTCGCGGGGCGTCGCCGGGGCCGTCGCGATGCGTTCCGGGTCGAGGGGATAGTCGAGGTCGTCTCGATGCAAGGTGTTCACCTCGCCCCAACGCGCCTTCGTGGCGGAAGGTAGGGCGTCAGTTCGGAGGGAAGACGTCGCAGCCCTCGCCGCAAGGCCTTGGCCACCGCGTACTCGAGTCCCTCCCGCATGCGGCGTTCGACCGAGGGTCCGACCGGAATGCCCGCCGCGGCGAGACCTTCCGTCGCCCATCGCCACGCGTGGTACTCCTCGAGGCAGCGTGGCGAGACCGCGCCGAGCCCGATCGCGTGGTGGCCCACCTCGTGGAGGAACACCGCGCAGGAGACCGGCCCCTTGGGCCGGGGCGCCTCGATCCATCGCTCGATCCGATCCGGGGTCCCGCGTCGACCGGCGGTGCGGAGTTCGTAGGCCACGCCGGTGGTTCCGCTTCTCCAACGCTTCACCCGCAGGCCGTGGACCTCGAGCATGTGGGTGGTGAGCGCGTCGTACTTCGCCGCCGCGGTCGGCAGGCCTCGAATCCACTCGGGCACCGGCGGGCGGGCCGCGCCTCCGAGCCCAAGGACTCCCGGATGCGGCACCGGATGCCCGGGGGCGAGACGTTCGGCCCGAGGTTGCGATCCCGGTCGGGCTCTCTTCGGTCGCCTCGACTTCGATCGAACCCGCTTCGGCGACTCCGGAGCCGAAGCCACCGGCGGCGGCGGCCCGTCGAGCGGCCACCCGCGAAGCCGCATGTTGCGCAGCCACCGGGCGATCGGCGAGAGCAGACCGCCGGACTCGGTCGACATGTTCACGGCGACGTCGCCAAGGTCGGTGTGCGGAGAGTGCGGCGGCCCCGCCGCCACGCCTGCCAGGCCATGGGACGCCCGCCGGCGGGCTGCACCTCGAGCGGGCGAAGCCAGCCTTCGCCGCATCGCAGCAGGCCGGACTCGACCAAGGTGCCCGGAACCGGCGGAGCACCGTCGAATCCGGCGTCGGCATCCCCGATCGCCTCGACCCGGAGCAGCCGCAGCGTGTCGCCGTCGATCGAGATCGTGCACCCGGGGTGGGGGCTCAGGCCGTGGATCCAACCTCGCAGGAACTCCGCGGATCGGTCGAAGTCGACGACCGCATCCTCCCTCCGGATCTTGGCCGCGTGGGTGGCGAGGCCTTCGTCCTGCGCCTCCGGCGACAACGTCCCGCTCCGATGCCGACGAAGGGTCTCGGACACGGCTTCGGGCCCCAGCGCCGCGAGTCGATCATGCAGTTCCCCGGCGGTCTCGGCAGAGCCGATGGCGACCTCGCGGCGGGCGAGGACGTCCCCCGCATCCATGCGTTCGGCAAGAGTGATCACGCACAGGCCCGTGGTCGAATCGCCGGACATCAACGCACGTTGGATCGGTGCCGCCCCTCGGTGCGCCGGGAGCAGCGAGGCGTGCAGATTGACCGCGAAGGCGAGGTCGCACAGAGGTCGACCGAGCTTCTGTCCGAACGCGATCACCACCAACGCCTCGGGCGCCGCCGCCTCGATCGTCGCGAGATCCGACACCTCGTTGCAGTTCTCGGTGCGAAGCACGGGAACGCCGAGTCGCTCGGCGAGGGCGGCGATCGGCGCGGGCGCCAGACGGCGTCGGCGTCCGGCCGGACGATCCGGCGGCGTCACCGCCAGCACGACTTCGAAGAAGGGATCGGCGACGAGCGCCTCGAGCGTCGGGCCCCCGAAGGCGCCCGACCCGAGAAAGACGATCCGCATCGGTCGCGCCTCGCCGGTCACGCGGTCACGCCTCCGAAGCGGCCTGCTCGAGTTCTCGAATGGCCCGACGGTTCGCGAGGCGGTCGAGCATCCGCATCCGGTCGATGATCAGCACGCCGTCGAGATGGTCCATCTCGTGTTGCCACACCCGCGCGGGGAAGGCATCCGAACGAAGGGTGAACTCCTTGCCCTCCACGTCGAAGGCGGTGATGGCGACGCCCTTGGGGCGCATGACCTGCCCCTCGATCTCGGGGAGGCTCAGGCAACCCTCGGTGGCCATGGCGCTCTCGGCGGAGAACTCGTGGAGCCGGGGATTCACGAAGACCGTCGGCGGATCCTCGGGATCCTCGGCCGCGGCGAGGAAGACCCGGACACTCTCACCGGCCTGCGGTGCGGCGATGCCGGCACCCCGGTGGGCCTTCATCAGCAGGGCGAGGTCGTCGACGAGTTCTCGCAGCGCGTCGTCGAAGGCCTCGATCGGATCGGCCCTGCGACGGAGCACCTCCTCGGGGTGGATCACGAGACGTCGACGCGGGGCGGGCGGATCGCTCATCTCCGCATGCTACGCCGGAGGCCGAGTGGCGACCCGAGGGGGTTCGATGCCGCGGTTGGTCGTGATAGCATCTCGACCCCGGCGGCCTGCGAACCGACGGTGTCGCCAGTTGCATCGACACCGGCCCGTTGGCGGAGCACGGCCGGGAGTCGTTCCTCCTCGCGTGCCGGGACCACCGGTCGCCCCCGCGATCCGCTTCGACCTCGAAGGAGCCCCCCGTGGCATTGTTCGGATTCAAGAAGAACCAGCCCTCCGAAGGCGACGACAAGGCCCCCGAGGGTGGGTTCACCGCGGATCCCGCCAAGGCCCGGAAGTGGTTCGAGCACGGTCGCAAGATGGCCTCGAGTTCGAACTTCGAGTACGCCCTCACCTGCTTCGCCAGCGCCGTCAAGTTCGATCCGTCCGACATGACCGTCCACGAGGCGATGCTCGAGGCCGCTCGGAAGTTCCTCGCCTCCGGAGGCAAGGCCGCGTCGAGCAAGGACGTGAAGCAGATCGACGGGCCGGGTCCCATCGACCGTTTCGCGGCCGCCGAGTTCGTCTGGATGCGGGACCTGAACAACCTCTCCGCCGCGATGAAGCTGCTCGAAGCGACCGCCAAGGCCGGGCAGGACGCGTTCGGCGCGTGGCTCTCCCCGATGGTGATGAACATGCTGCGGGCCCAGAAGAAGCCCACCAAGAGCATGTTCGTGCAGGCCAAGGACCGCTTCTCCAGCATCGGTGCCTGGAACGAGGCGTTTCTCGCTGGGGAGGAGGCCGTTCGCCTCGATCCCTCCGACACCGAACTGATCGCCGAACTCAAGCAGTTGACCGCGCAGCGGGCGATCACCCAGGGCGGCTACGCCGAAGCGGCCGAAGCCGGCGAGGGCGGCGGGTTCCGGACGTTCGTCAAGGACATGGACAAGCAGCGGGAGCTCGAGGCGGCCGAGTCGATCTCCGGGACCGCCGACAGCCAGCAGATCGCCGTCGAGAAGGCCCGCAAGGATCTCGCGGCCAATCCCGCATCCCCCGAGGCGGTCTCCAAGCTGGGGCAGCTGCTTCGTCGCACCGGGCAGTCCGAGGACGAGGAGGCCGCTCGCACCGTCTATCTCGAGGCCTACGGACGACTCAACGAGTATCGGTTCAAGGCCGCGGCCGCGGACATCGACCTGGCCCGCCTGCGCCGCGAGGTCCGGGCCGCCGAGGAGCGGGTGTCCGGAGGCGGCGGCGACGAGGCGAAGTCCGCGCTCGCCGACGCCGAGCAGCGTCTCCTGGAACGGGAGCAGACCGAGTTCACCGAGCGTGTCGAGAAGTATCCGACGGATCGGCGCCTGAAGCTCGATCTGGGACGGGTGCTGGTCAAGCTCGAACGCTTCGAGGACGCGATGGCCTGCTTCCAGGAGTGCAAGGACGAGCCGAAGTTTCGCGTCGAGAGCGCCCACATGCTCGGCCTGTGCTTCGCGCGGAGCGGTTGGCATCCGGAGGCGGTCAGCGAGTTTCGGGAGGCGATCGAGAACATCGACGCCACCGAGCGAGACCGCGAACTCTCGATCCGCTACGACCTGATGCTCTCCCTGATCGCCCTGGCGAAGGAGCAGCGAAGTCTCGAGAACGCCCGCGAAGCCGCGGAGATCTGCTCGCAGATCATTCGCAAGAACATCTCCTTCCGCGACATCCGCGAGCGACGCAAGGAGATCGACACGATCACCAAGGACCTCGCGCCGCCGGCGTGAGCCCCGGAGCGCCGATGGGCGAGCCCCGCGCGAAACCGACGGTCTTCGGGGTGATTCCCACCCGGCTGGGTTCGGCGCGGTTCCCTCGCAAGGCGCTCGCCGACGAGACGGGACTTCCGATGGTCGTGCACGTCCTGCGACAGGCGAGCCGCTGTCGCCGTCTCGACCGGGTGCTGGTTGCCGCTCCGGAGGAGGACCTCGACCTGCTCGAGGCGGTCCGGCGGCACGGCGGCGAGATCGTCGCCACCCGAAGCGACCATCCCAACGGCACCAGTCGCATCGCCGAGGCGATGGCGACGCTCGATCCCGAGGGCGATCCCGACTCGATCGTGGTCAACGTCCAGGGCGACGAGCCGCTGATCGATCCGGCCCACATCGACCTCGCGGTGGAACGCCTCGAAGGAGACCCCAACGCGGGCATGTCGACCCTCGTCTGCCCGTTCTCGCCGGAGGAGGACGCCGCCGATCCCAACGTGGTCAAGGCGGTCGTCGCCGCCTCGGGACGGGCCCTCTACTTCAGCCGAGCCGCGGTTCCCGGAATGCGATCCGGCGAACCCGCCCCGCCCCGCCTTCGGCACCTCGGCCTCTACGCGTACCGCCGCGCGACCCTCGATCGCCTCGCGTCGCTGCCGGAGAGCCCCCTCGAACGAATCGAGCGCCTCGAGCAGCTCCGAGCCCTCGAGCACGGGATCCCGATCGTCGTCGGCGAGGTCGATCGCGCCGAAGGCGGCATCGACACGCCCGAGCAGTACGCCGCGTTCGTCGCGCGGTGGCGTTCGATCGGGACCGGCTGAGATCGCCGCGACGCCTCGCCGCGGGCGCGGTATCTTCAGACATGCCCCTCCAATCTCGGGACGACCCCGACCCAACCGCCGACGAGGCGTTTCTCGCCCGATTCGCCCGCAGCGAGGAGAGCTCCGAGCTCACCGAGTGGTACAGCCCCATTCCCGAGGGCTACGAGAAGGGACGAACGAAGTACGTGGTGGTCGTCGGGACCGTCATGAGCGGTCTCGGCAAGGGGATCTTCAGTTCGTCGCTGGCGAAGCTCATCCAGGACAAGGGCCTTTCGATCGCCCCGGTCAAGATGGAGGGCTATCTCAACATCGACTCGGGCACGCTGAATCCCTATCGCCACGGCGAGGTGTTCGTGCTCGACGACGGGCTCGAGACGGACATGGATCTCGGGACCTACGAGCGGATCCTCGACCAGAACCTGACCCGCCGGAACTACATGACCGCGGGGCAGGTCTACACGGAGGTGCTCGAACGCGAACGACGCGGCGGCTATCTCGGACGGGACGTGCAGATGATTCCGCACGTCACCGGCGCGGTGAAGATGAAGTTGCGAGAGCTCGCGGTCGCGGGAACCGGCGACGGACGGCCCGCCGACGTGGTCTTCGTCGAGGTCGGCGGCACCGCGGGCGACTACGAGAACGGCTTCTACATCGAGGCGCTGCGCGAACTCGCCTTCGAGGAGGGGCCGGGCTCCACCTGCTTCGTCGCGCTGACCTACATCCTCGAGCCGAGCATCCTCGGAGAGCAGAAGTCCAAGGCGGCGCAACTCGGCATCAAGCGGCTCATGGAGGCGGGCGTGCAGCCCCACATCGTCGCGTGCCGGGCGAAGAATCCGGTCTCCCGCACCGTCGGCGAGAAGATCTCGATGTTCTCCAACGTGCCGATGAAGCGGATCTTCTCGATGCACGACCGGGAGTCGATCTACACGATCCCCGACGCCATGCGCGAGGGCGCCCTCGATCGCGAGATCCTCTCGATTCTCGAACTGCACGACCGCGTGGACCAGTCCCACGAGGATCGGGCCCGGGTTCGGTGGAAGGAGTTCAGCGGACGTCTCGCGTCGAACCGTCCCCGCTCGGCGACCCTCGGCATCACCGGCAAGTACGCGGCGCTTCGGGACGCCTACGCCTCGATCGACAAGGCGGTCGAGCATTGCGGAATCCATCTCGGCGCCGAGATCGACATTCGCTGGCTCGACACCACCGACATCGCGACCTCACGAGACGCCGAAGCCGCGCTCGAGGGCGTCGATGCGGTGCTCGTGCCCGGTGGATTCGGCACGCGAGGGGTCGAAGGCAAGATCCGTTGCGTCGAACACGCCCGGATCCGGGGCCTCCCCTATCTGGGCATCTGCCTCGGATTCCAGGTCGCGGTCATCGAGTACGCCAGAAACGTGCTCGGCCTCGCCGATGCGCACAGCACCGAGTTCGATCCGGACACGCCGCATCCGGTGATCTCGGAACTGCCCGAGCAGAAGCGGCTCGAAGGCATCATGGGCGGAACGATGCGCCTCGGAGGTCACGACGTCGATCTCTCCGCAGGGAGCTTCGCGAGCCACCTCTACGGCGGCGCGACCCGGATCCGCGAACGATTCCGCCATCGCTACGAGGTGGATCCGTCGTTCATCGAGACCCTCGAGTCGAGCGGTCTGACCTTCTCCGGGCGACACCCGAACCAGCCGATCATGCAGGTGCTCGAACTGCCCGCATCGATCCACCCCTGCTTCCTCGGTGCCCAGTTCCACCCCGAACTCACCAGCCGTCCGCTGGCTCCGCAGCCGCTGTTCATGGGGCTGCTTGCCGCAGCGCTCGCGGAACGGCATCCGGGCGAGGACCTCGGCCCGGAGGCGGCCCGGTGGCTCCGAACCCCCACCCCGGCGACCAACGGACAGTGATCCCCTCGCGGCCGTGACGACCGGGAGGTCGGCGACCGAGTTCCGCGTGACGGTTCGCGCCCGACCTCTTGGCGGCGTGTCACGGAGGGCGTACGCTCCGCCGCCCCACGAGCCGGATCGCTCGGGGCCGCTTGCCGAAGGTGGACCGTCGCGGTGCTGAAGAACATCTATTGCCTCGAAGGAGACTGGTGGAACGACCCCAAGCGTCCGTCCACGGTCCGACCGATCTTCGACCTGCTCGCTCAGGCGTATCCCAATCTTCGCTACGTCCATCGATCGATCGGCACCCGCGAGGAGTTCGATCACGCATTGGACTGCTGGACGCAGAAGAAGTACGCCGACTTCCCGATCCTCTACTTCGCCTTCCATGGCAACCCCAACATCCTCTATGTCGGCGACCGTCGTCATCGCAAGGGGAAGGTCGCGCTGGAGGAGATCTCCGAAGCCCTCGCGGGGCACTGCCACAATCGAGTCATCCACTTCGGGAGTTGCAAGACCCTGCAGAGCTCGCCCGACGCGCTTCGGAGCTTCATGAAGCAGACCCGGGCCCTCGCGGTGTCGGGATATCGACTCGACATCAACTGGTTGCTGTCGGCGAGCTTCGAGGTCTACCTGCTCGGGGTGATCCAGGAATCGCCGCTGAACCTCCGCGGGGCCACCCAGATGCTCGAACGGATCCGGGAGGTCTCCCGCCCGCTCGCCCATCAGTTGGGATTTCGGATGCTGCTCCGTGAAGGCCGCCCCCGGGCGTCGTGACCGTGAGACCTTGTCGGAGCATGGCGCGACGAGTACCGTACGCGGTCCACGTGCTGCCGATATAGCTCAGTTGGTTAGAGCGGAGGATTCATAAACCTCAGGTCGGTGGTTCGAGTCCACCTATCGGCACGTCCCCGCCCCGTCGATCCGAGCTGCTGCGGCGGTTCCTCGACGGATCGCGACCGGTTCCATCGCGGCCCTCACGGATCGCCCGCTGGACCGAAGCCCCCGTAGCTCAGTTGGATAGAGCGCCGCTTTCCTAAAGCAGAGGTCGCAGGTTCGAGCCCTGCCGGGGGTGCTTCATTGCTTCATCTCGTTGGGCGTGCGTCGATCGCGGAGCGTTCAGTCGTCGCCGCCCGGCTGGCGGCCCTTGGCTCGATCGATCTTCGCCTGCAGCATGAACAGCACCCCGAAGCCTCCGCAGATCAGGAGCCAGACGGCGTTGGCGAACAGGACTGGCATCATGGCGGGCGGTGCTCCGAGCGGTGGACGACTCGCGTTCGCCCGGGATCGGGCGGAAGGACCCAAGGGTAGCCCCTCACCACGCTCATCGGCAAGATGAGCGTTCGAACCATGGACGCGATCTCCCCGAACGATCCCCTGCTGCATCTGGTCCTCGACCGGCCGGAGATTCCCAACAACACCGGCAACATCGGACGGACCGCCCTCGCCTTGGGGGCTCGCCTGCACCTGATCCACCCGCTGGGCTTCGATCTCTCCGAGAAGGCATGCCGTCGTGCGGGACTCGACTACTGGCCGCATCTGGACTGGTGCGAGCATGCGGACTTCGACGCCTACGCCGCCACCTCTCCTGGACGGGTCTGGCTGTTCACCACCGCCGCCTCGCGACCCCACTGGGATGCCCCGATCCAGCCGGGAGACCACCTGATGTTCGGACGGGAGAGCGCCGGCGCGGGCCCGGAGGTCCATCGTTGGATCGAGAGGACCTACGGCCCAGACCATCGCCTCCGCCTGCCGATGATTCGTCGCCCGGAGGCCCGCAGCCTCAACCTCGCCACCGCCGTCGCGGTCGCCGCCTACGACGTTCTCCGGCGGTTTCGAGAGGTTCCGGAGCTTTCCGGGGACCCCCGAATGCCCTCCTGAGGACCACGAGTTCCCAAACGCGGAAGAACGCCCCGGGCGTCCCTTCCGTATCCTGCTCGCGGGAAGGCGGCCGATCCTGTGCCGACGGGTGCCCCGTCCCCGAGCCGGCGTCGTTCCGGCCACGTCCGACCCGACGGTGCCGTTCCCCGATCGGCAACGCCGGCCCTCAAGGAGTCCGCATGTCCCGTTCCAATCCTCGACCGACACGACGCTTGGCCCGCCTTGGCGTTCCCGGATTCACGATCACCGAACTGCTGATCGTCATCGGGATCATCGTCCTGCTCATCGGCATCCTGTTGCCGGCCCTCGGCAAGGTCAACGAGCGAGCGAAGGTCGCCGAGACCAACGCGACCATGGAGGAGTTCGCCAAGGCCTGTGAGGCGTTCCGTCAGGAGTTCGGGTTCTACCCCGGCATCGTGCCGGAGGAGATCCTCGCCTCGGATCCGCAGATCAGCGGCACCGAGAACGCGATCTTCCACCTGATGGGCGGCGCCATCGATCAGAACGATCCCGAGTACAACCAGGCGCCCTACTCGACCTGGCCGCAGATCACCTTCGGCAGCGGACCGAACACCTTCGCGATCCGCTACAACCCTTCGGAGATCGGCAAGGGGCCGCGGATCGCCGGCCAGTCCTACGCGCCGTTCTTCAGTCCGAAGGCGACGGAACTCGCTCCGACGACCGGCCAGGTCCTCGCCGACGGCACCGCCGACGACAAGGCCATTCCGGATCTGCTCGACGCCTGGGGGCAACCGGTCATCTACCTGCGGTCCGCGCGGGGCGTCGGCGACCTCGTGGGCGAGTACTCCAGCGGCGTCCGCAACCAGTTCGTGATCGAGTCGATCTACCCGTATCTGCTCAGCGACTTTCTCGGCGAGCTCGGCCAGACGCAGGCCGACAGCGTGATTCGACTGAACTCCGGCGCGAACCGCGCGAAGACTCTCGCCCAGTTGATCCGCCATCCCGGATTCGGCAACGAGAACCAGCCCAACAGCGGTGGCGCCATCGGCACCGCGAAGGGCAAGATCGTCCTGATGTCCTCGGGCGCCGACGGGGTCTACTTCAGCCAGTACGACGGTCCCGGCACTCAGGTCGCGCCGCAGACCAACATCCGGAGCGGCAGCTACGTCAAGCCGGGCATCGTCGGGGACTACGACGACGTCGTGGTGTTCACCGGCGGCTGATCCAGACTCGTCCGCGCCGGAACCGGCGACATCCCACCGTCAAACGAAGACGCCCCGCCGATCGGCGGGGCGTCGTTCGTTCGTCGGAGCTCGGTCTCGATCCGACGTCGCGGAGCGGACCGCGTCGGTCAATCCTCGTTCGGCGGGGTGTCGAGATCGAGGGGCGGCCGGTTCTCGCCCCGACGGGGCCGATCGGTGGAAGGAGCACCCGGACGATCGCCTCGCCCGCGATCACCTTCGCCACGCAGGCTCCCTCGCATCACCTCGAGCAGCAGTTCGGCCTCGAACACCTCCTCGATCGAACCGCCGAACGCAGGCCCGCCCATCGCGCCACGACCGCGTGGACCGTCGGCACCGTCCATGGCAGGTCCCTCCGGACGGCCGCCGCGACGACGAGGCTCCGCGGGCATGCCACCCTCGGCGCCCATCTCGCCCCGACGTTGCATTCGCGTCCGCTCCATCGCGGCTCGGATCTGGCGCTGGAGAGACTCGCGGAACCGCTCGCGTTGCTCGGGTCCAAGTCGGTCCTGCACGTTTCGAAGGATCTCGCCCGGCTTCATGAAGCTCGTGCGCAGAGCGAGGATCTCCGCATCGACCTCGCGAAGGTCGCCGCCGTCGGCGACGAGTTCCCGCCGCACGCGAACGAGCTTGCGCATCTCCTCGCCATGCTCCTTCGCGAACGTCTGGGCCTTCAGGCGCACTTCGCCGAGATAGGTCCGCACCGCGGCCGCCTGCTCGGGCGTCGGTTCGGCGTCGCGCACGGCCGTCGCAAGCATGGCGAAGCGACGCATCGCGCCGGCCCCGCGGCGCCCCTGCTGCCCTTCGCGATCGCCGTCTCTCATCCGAGCGTCCCCAGGCCCGAACTGGCGGCGCCCCTGCGAAGCGTCCTTGTCGACGTCGGGGCCGGACAGCAAACCGCGATCGGCCGGCGGCGGAGGCGGGGGCGCCGAGGCGTCGGCGAGCGAGACCGAGGCGAACGGCGCCGCCAGCGCGAAGGCGGCAACGACTCGAAGCGTGGTGTTCATGACGGGACTCCTGATGACTGGAATGTGGTTGGTCGGATCGTCCCGAACGCACGTGGTCGGGACGAGGCGTGTCGGTCGAGATCTCGGCGGCGTTCGTTGCCGCTTCCGCTCAACGGGGGATCTGCCGGCCGATTGCCGAGGATCCCGAATCCGGCGTCGGGTCCGGCGAACCCGTCCCGTATCATCGGCCGATTCGAGTCCGACTCCACCCCTCGCCCGCCGAGGATCCATGCCGAAGGAGCCCTCCCGGATGCCCCTGACCCGCGATGCGATCGAAGCCGCCCTCCGCACCGTCGAGGACCCCGACCTGCACAAGGATCTCGTCACTCTGGGCATGGTCAAGAAGATCGAGCCCGATGGAGATCGAGTCGATCTGGTCGTCGAGCTGACCACGCCGGCGTGTCCCATGAAGGACCGGATCCGCGGCGACATCGAGGCGGCGGTCAAGGCGAAGGCCGCGGAGCTCGGAGCGGTCGAACCGGAGGTCGTCGTCGAATTCACCGCCGACGTCCGACGGCCCAACGAGAAGATCCGCGACCAGGGAAGTCCTCTTCCCAACGTTCGCCAGATCATCGCGGTCGGCGCCGGCAAGGGCGGCGTCGGCAAGAGCACCGTCTCGACGCTGCTCGCCGTCGGTCTCGCGCGGCTCGGCGCGAAGGTCGGACTGCTCGATGCGGACATCTACGGCCCCAGCGTGCCCACCATGCTCGGCCTGACCGACCTGGCCACCGCCGCCGAGGGCAACATGCTCGTGCCGTTCGAGGTCCACGGCGTGAAGACCATGACCATCGGCAAGCTGGTCGACCCCGACAAGCCGCTGATCTGGCGAGGCCCGATGGCCCACGGCGCGTTCAAGCAGCTGGCGACCCAGACCGACTGGGGGGAACTCGACTATCTCGTCATCGACCTGCCGCCCGGCACCGGCGACGTCGCCTTGACCATGGCCCAGCTGCTGCCGCTGACCGGTGCCGTCGTCGTGTGCACCCCGCAGCGGGTGGCCCAGGACGATGCCCGTCGCGCGGTGCGGATGTTCAGCCAGCTCGGCATCGAACTGCTCGGCGTCGTCGAGAACATGAGCTTCTTCGTGGGCGACGATGGCAAGGAGTACGACCTGTTCGGCCGCGGCGGCGCGGAGGTCATGGCCCAGACGATGGGCGTGCCCTTCCTCGGCTCCATCCCCATCACCTCGAGCCTTCGAGAGCACTGCGACGCCGGCACCCCGCTGGCCAACTGGGAGGGCGAGAACTCGATGGGAGAACAGATCGACGATCTCTGCCGCAGCGTTGCGAGTCGCATCTCGATCGCGAGCATGCAGGGCCGCTACGTGCAACCGACCCTCAGCGTCAGCTGACCCCGCGGGGCCGGACGAGCCAGGCGAGGGCGTCGCGCCACTCGAGGTAGCGGTAGGGAATCTCGAACCGGTCGTGCAGGGACCGCAATTCGGAGAGGCTCCGCTCGTGGAGATCCTGCTGCCAGCCGGTCGCGGCGCGATCGCAGAAGAAGGTCCGACAGGGCATCGGGCGGGCGGTGCGGATGCCGCACAGACGCCGCCCGTCGCCGACGAGAAATGGGCAGTCGCCCCGCTCCCGTGCGTCGACGATCGCCGCCGCATCGATCGCCGCCGCATCGACCACCGAATTCTCGAGCTCATGAAGCGTCCAGGCGGTCTCGAGCCCGGTGACCATCAGGCGATGATCGAACGCCTCGAAGCGGCAGCAGTTGCCGCTGGCCAGACACAGCGGCCGTCGCCTCGAGACCTCGCGATCGATCGACTGGTGGATCGAGCGGATCGCGGCGTCGACCTCGGGCCGAGCCGCGGCGATCCGCCATGCCGCTGCGAGTTCCGCCACGACTCGGGGATCCTCCTCGCCGCTCACCATGCCGGATCGCCCTGTGCGGCCTGCTCGTCGCGGACGATCCGGATCTGCTGCGGCGAGTGCACGGTGCCCTGACCCATGCCCGGACACGGCGTGCGTCGTCGCGTCGCCTCCCACGCACGCCGACTCGCGAGGTTCTCCGGCCACCACGGCCATGTCCGGCACTGCCTCGGGCGGGCCTTGTAGATCGAGCAGACCGCCTTGCCCGGCTGGGACTCGCGATCGAGGAAGACGCAGTCGTGGCCGAAGTCGGTCTCGCGCTCGACGAGCGAGCGGCTGCGACCGAGACGCCGCACGTAGCGATCGCGAAACGTCTCGAGGTCCAGCGAGAGCGCCGCGGCCATCGCGAGCTCCTCCTCGTCGGTGAACCACACCGCACCCGGCGGACCGGTGCAGCAGTTGCCGCACTGGGTGCAGGAGAACGCCAGGCCCTCCTCGAACCACTCCCTCTTCGAATCGTCTCGGCGGGCGGCCATGGGTGCTCTCGTTCGTCGTCTCTCGACCGGGCCGCTCAGGACCGCCGCGGCGGCTCGAGACCCGACTCCGGCTCGCCTTCCCAGCGGTCGATCGAGACCAGATGCACCATGCTGTCGCGGCCCCGCATGGGAAGTTCGGCGAGCGCGTCGGGACGCTCGTCGAACGCGACCCGTTCCATCGAATAGATGCCGTCGAACAGCCACTCGCCATGCTGGTCGAGGGTCTCGTCGATCAACTGCTCCATCTCCATCAGACTTGCCGCGGTCGCCCAGAGATCGACGTACGCCCCACCTCCGGCCTCCGGATCGACCGGCGCGACCATCACGATGGCATGCCAGAGCGTGGCTCCCAGATCGACGCCCTGCTCGTCGACGTTCCGGGACGGATCGATGTCGAGTTCGAGCAACCAGCGCTCCCGCAACTGCAGCACCAGCTCGTCGATGTTGGGATCCTGTTCATCGTCGACCCTCAGCACGGGTCGCACGCGGACCGATCCGTACAGCGAGCCGTCGGGATCCTCGGGCCAGGTCTCGTCGACCTCGGCCAGGCCATGGCGTTCCAGCATCGCCTCGACGGTCGACTTCAGCTCGACCGGAACCTCGACGACGAGCGTCTTCCAGGCGTCGAGAAAGACCTCCACGAACGGCTCGTCGGCGTTGGCGCCGAGGCCGATCGATGGATCCTCGAGCACGATCTCCTCGAACTCCGCGTAGTCGGCGAGGAGGTCGTCGCGATCGATCGGTTCGATGCCGAGGTGGACGTCGATGGTGCGATAGGCATCGAGCGACTCGACCTCGAGGATGCCGCGGACCTCGCCCGGGAGCAGGTCCAGCGCGTCGCGGACCAGAGCCCGCAGGCGGGGATGCGAGACCGTCGCCTCGAAGACGTAGGTGTCGGGATCCTCCTCCTCGCCCTCGCGGAAGCCGACGAGGTATCCCTCGCGCGGAGTCGGGAGGCCCTCGGCCTCGATGCCGAGCGGCAACTCGAAGCCGCCGACCGTCTGGCGCTGGAGTCCTGGATCGACGCGGAAGTGACGCACGGGGCGATGGTAGCGACCGGCGGGCCCGAAACCCTCCGCCGAGTCGGCATCCCGGCCTCGCGGGAGGTCCCCATGTGTTTGGGTATAGTCCGCCGGACCGACACGACCGCCCTGGAGCCGAGCGCATGCGAGTCACGGGTCCCACCCGAAGCCGGTCGGATTTCCGGCCGGCGACAGCTCCGAGTCCTCCGACCTCGCCCCACGTCGCCTCGCGCGCCGCGATCCTTCCCGCCTGATCCGTCGACCGCCCCGCCGCGGCTGCCGCCCGCAGCGCGAGTCGCCCCTCGACCCCACCGAAACGAGCTCGACCACCCACTCCGAGGAACCACGACCCCATGGATGCATTCAACCACGCGCTCGAAGCGATCAACACCGTCCTCTGGCACGACACGGTGCTGTACGCGGTGCTCGCCACGGGCATCCTCTTCACGGTCTGGTCGGGCTTCAGCCAGTATCGGGCGCTCACCCACGGCTTCGCGGTGGTCCGCGGCAAGTACGACTCCAAGGACGATCCCGGAGCCATCAACCACTTTCAGGCCCTGTCCACGGCGCTCTCGGGCACGGTCGGCCTGGGCAACATCGCCGGCGTCGCGGTCGCGGTCTCGCTCGGCGGCCCCGGCGCCGTCTTCTGGATGTGGGTGGTCGGCGTCGTGGGCATGGCACTGAAGCTCACCGAAGTGACGCAGTCCATGCTGTTCCGCGACACCAGCGATCCGGACAACCCTCGCGGTGGTCCGATGTGGGTGTGCCGCCGCGGCTTCGAGAAGATCTCGCCTGGGCTCGCGCCGCTGGGCTGGCTCCTCGGCGCGATCTTCTGCGTCACCGTGATGATCTCGACGATCACCGGCGGCAACATGTTCCAGGCTTGGAACGTCGCGAAGATCACCGCAACCTACGCCCCGAACGTCCCCCCGATCGCCGTGGGCATCGTGCTGACGCTGATCGTGGGCGCGGTCATCATCGGCGGCATCAAGCGGATCGGCGCCGTCACCGGACGCCTCGTGCCGTTCATGTGCGGCCTCTACCTGCTCGGCGCCCTCGCCGTGCTGGTCATGGAGGTCCAGAACATCCCGGCGATGCTGCGGATGATCGTGATGAGCGGGCTGCCCTCGTTCCTCGGTGGAGAGAGCGTGAATCCCGAGGGCGCCTTCCTCGGCGGAACCTTCGGGTACGCCTTTCTCTGGGGGATGAAGCGGGCACTGTTCTCCAACGAAGCCGGCCAGGGGTCGGCGCCGATCGCCCACAGCGCCGCCAAGACCGACGAGCCGGTCCGGGAAGGCGTGGTCGCTGGTCTCGAGCCGTTCATCGACACCCTCGTGGTCTGCACGATCACCGCGCTCGTGGTGATCAGTTCCGGTGCCTGGAACCGTCCTCCCGCCGCCGAGTTCCCGGAGACTCCGGGCATCGTCCAGGCCCTCGACGAGGAGGGCAATGCGATCGCGGACGAGTGGGTGCCCGCCACGACGGCGCTTCCGGCGAAGTCCAAGGACGAGCAGGAGATCAGCAACGTCTGGAGGGTCAACGACCCGATCTTCGTGGTGGTCAGGGGATCGCTCGACGACAACACCGGACGCGACCTGCATCGCCTGCTCGGCACGGTCGTGGCCGGCGCGGGCGATGCACTCGAGATCGATTGGGATCCCTACGACTCGGCGGAGAAGCCCACGCTCGACGGCCCGGGCATCCACATGAGCCTTCCGGGATCCAGTCTGACCGGCTACGCGTTCGACCGGGCGATTCCGGGCATGGGCATGTGGGTGGTCACCCTCGCCTCGTGGCTCTTCGCGATCTCGACGATCATCTCGTGGAGCTACTACGGCGAACAGGCGACCAACTTCCTGTTCGGCGGCTGGGCGGTGGTCCCCTACAAGCTGATCTACTGCCTGGCGGTGCTGGTGGCGACCATCCCCGGACTCATCGCGACCGATGCCGAACTCGACGCGCTCACGGCGCTGGGAACCGGCGTGATGCTGTGGGCCAACATCCCGATCATGCTCGTCTTCGGGCCGATGGCGATGCGGGCCTACCACGACTACGTGCGGCGATTGAAGGCGGGCGAGATGTCCGGGCACTCGTATCCGCCGGTGAGCGACGTGGTCGAGGGCAAGGACGTCAAGTAGACGTCGCTCCTTCCGCCGGATTCGCCGCCGGAGTCCTCTTGCGGCACCGCGAAGGCGATCCACCTCGTCTCTCCACATCGCCCCGTCTCGTGCGGGGCGATGTGCGTCTTGCGGTGGATGGAATCGCGGTTCAGCGTCCGCCGCGTTCGAGCAGCTCGAGGATCGCCTCGGCCGACTCCTGCGCGAAGTCGTGGCCGGAGAAGGTCGACAGCACCCGCTTCAACGACGCCTGCGTCTCCGCAGCCACCCGCGAGTCCTTGAGGTAGCTCTCGACCGCGTCGACGACCTTTCCGACGCCGCCGCAGTAGGGCACGAACTCCGGGACGATTCGCTCGCCCGCGAGGATGTTCGGAAGCAGTCGATCCGGAATGGTCAGCATGACGTTGCCGACGAGCACGCCCAGCGGCCCGGTCCGGTAGATCCCGACCATGGGCCTGGCCTGCCGGGCCACATCGAGGCTGACCGTGCCCGAGACCGTCAGAGCGACATCGCTCCAGAGGATCGACGCATCGAGCATGGCGTTCCCGTCTCCGGCGCCCACGTTGATCACGTGCAGTCCGGTGGGCATCGAGGGATGACGCCGCCTGATCTCCTCGGCGATCTCCCGGCTCGCGGCGGCGACGATGCCCGACATGCCCCGGTGGCGGGCCTGCAGTTCGGAGAAGGCCCCAAGCAGGAACGACAGGTTCGAACGGATCTCCTTGCTGCGACTGCCCGGCAGGATCAGCAGGCGAGGACGGCCCCGCGGCAGCTCCGCGGCCCGACGCTCCAGATCGGGGCGATCCAGACTCCGGTTGATCACCGGATGGCCGACGAACTTCGCGGGAATCCCCCGCTCTCGAAACCACGCCTCCTCGAAGGGAAGCAGGCAGAGGACGAGGTCGGTGATCGCTTGAAGCTTGCGCCGACGCCAGGGCCCCCACGCCCAGTACTGCGGCGCCACGAGGTTCACCACGCGACTTCCCGACGCACGGAGTCGCTTCGCCAGCGGCGTGTTCGCCGCGGGCGAGTCGACGGGAATGTGCAGCACCACCCGGTTTCGAGCGGCGAAGGTCTCGATGCGTCGCATCTCGCCCATGAAGCGCCGGATCCGTCCCGCGCTCGGCAGGGCGATCACCCCGTCGCCGGCGGTCTGCTCGACGACCTCGGCCCCAGCCTCGGCCATCCTCGCGCCTCCCCAGGCGTAGATCGGACGGTCCGGCGCGAGCTCGCGCAGCCTGGCGACGACCGGCGCCGCGTGGGCGTCTCCACTGGGTTCGAACGCCGTGAACAGGATGGCTCCCGGCGCTGCGGCCGAAGCGGCTCCGGAGTCGTCGGCGTTGGAGGGGAGATCGGTCACCGGATGGATCCACGAGGCGTGGGGCGGACGGCACCCCGGGATGGGAATGCGAGAATACCGATCGCGGCGTGCAACGAGCGACCCCGCCGCCGCTGCCGATATCCTCCGATCGACTTCCCGTCCGCGCCCGGAGCCCCCATGACCCTCGAGCACCAACGACGTACCCATCGCTGCGGCGAACTTCGCGAGACCGATGCCGGCACCGAAGTCGTGCTCGCGGGGTGGGTCGATGTCACCCGGGATCAGGGACGTGGCCTGGTCTTCATCGACCTCCGCGACCGCAGCGGCATCACTCAGGCGGTGGTCGAGGCGACGCCCGACGGAGACGGGGAGAGCGAGTCGATGCGGATCGCCCGAAGCCTCCGCCGCGAGGACGTGGTGATCCTGCGGGGGGTGGTGCGGCCTCGCGCCGGCGGCGCGAACCCCCGTCTCGCGACCGGCGGCATCGAGATCGCCGCCTCGGAGGTCGCGATTCTCAACCGTGCCGACCATCCGCCGATCCTCCCCGACGACGAGGAGGCCGCGAGGATGGACGAGGAGGTCCGCCTTCGCAATCGCCACATCGATCTTCGTCGGCCACGCATGCAGTCGATCCTGGGGCTGCGGTCGCGGGTCACGCGACTCGCTCGAGAGCACTTCCAGGATCGCGGGTTCCTCGAGGTCGAGACGCCGCTCCTGATCCGATCGACGCCGGAGGGCGCGCGGGACTTCGTGGTGCCGGCGAGGCTGCACCGCGGCGAGTTCTACGCCCTGCCGCAGAGTCCTCAGCTCTTCAAGCAGATCCTGATGGTCGCCGGCTGCGATCGCTACATGCAGATCTGCCGCTGCCTGCGGGACGAGGATCCCCGCGCCGATCGACAGGCGGAGTTCAGCCAGATCGATCTCGAACTCAGCTTCACCGATCGAGACGAGGTGCTCGAGATCGTCGGTGGCTTCGTGCGGCGCCTGTGGAAGGAGATCCTCGACGTCGAGGTTCCCGAGCTCGTCCGCATGAGCTGGGCGGACGCCATGAACCGCTACGGCATCGATCGCCCCGATCTGCGGTTCGGTCTGGAGCTGGTCGATCTCGACGACCTCGCGGCGCAGACCGAGTTCGGGGTGTTTCGCGACGCCCTCGCCGCCGAGCACCGCGGCCGGAAGGGCGTGGTGAAGGCGATGCGGGTTCCCGGCGGCGCCGCGTCGCTCACCCGAAAGCAGATCGACGCGCTCACCGAGTTCGCGAAGGGCTTCGGCCTGGGCGGACTTCCCACCACCAAGGTCGCCGAACAGGGCTTCGAGACCGGCATCGCGAAGTTCCTCGCGCCGATCGAGGCACCATTGCGTGAACGCCTCGGGCTCGAGACCGGCGACCTCGTGGTCTTCGGTCCGGGGCGCTGGGAGACGGTCTGCAAGGCGCTCGGCGAGGTCCGCCTGAAGCTCGGCCGGGAGCTGGGCCAGATCGACGAATCGCGATGGGAGTTCCTGTGGGTGGTGGACTTCCCGATGTTCGAGTTCGACGAGGACGAGGAACGCTGGGTCGCGCTGCATCACCCCTTCACCGCTCCGCTTCCGGGTCAGGCCCCGCTGCTGGAGAGCGATCCCGGCAACTGCCTCTCGGCCGGATACGACCTCGTCGTCAACGGCTCCGAGATCGCGGGCGGGTCGATCCGCATCCACCAGCAGGCGATCCAGGAGAAGGTCTTCGAGCTGATCGGGCTCTCGGCGGAGGAGGCCGAGAGCAAGTTCGGCTTCCTGCTGCGGGCGTTGCGTCACGGTGCGCCCCCGCACGGGGGGATCGCCTTCGGTCTCGATCGTCTGGTCATGCATCTGGCCGGAACCGAGAACATTCGCGACGTGATCGCGTTCCCGAAGACCCAGAGCGGCGGAGATCTCCTCTGCGACGCGCCCTCCGCGATCGACGCGGCCCAGTTGAAGGAGCTCGGCATCGACCTCGCCGGCGAGTCGTGAGCGGTCGCCGACTTTGAGGCGATCTTCCCCTGCCGCTAGGCTCTCCACATGCATCGAGCCGGCGGCCTGTTGACGGTCCTCATCCTTCTCGGCCTCGTCGCGGGCGCGATCCTCGGCGAGGTGCTCCACCGAAACGACGCCCTCGACGTCGCCGCGGCGATGATGAACTGGGGCGATCTGGTGCTGATCCGGCCGCTGAAGCTGCTGGTGATCCCGATCGTCATGCTCAGCGTGCTCGTCGGCGTCACCTCGATCGGAGATCCCTCCCGCCTCGGAGTGATCGGCGGAGCCACCCTGGTCTACTACCTGGCGACGATGCTTGCGGCCGTGATTCTCGGCGCCGTGCTGGTCACCTCCATCGGGCCCGGCGTCGGGCTCGATGCAACGACCGCCGAGCAGCTTCGGGTCAGCGGCGAGTCCGCGTTCGCCGGCGCCGATGTGCTGAAGGGCCGGATCGATCAGGCGTCCGAGATGGGCATGGGCGGCGCCTGGTCGAGCATCCTCGACCAGTTGATTCCAGCCAACGTCTTCGCGGACATGGTCGCGGTGCGGCCGCTTGGCGTCATCGTCTTCTCGTTGGCTCTCGGCCTGGCCCTCGCGGCGGGCGGCAGCGCAGCGACGCCCGCGATCCGCGGCATCGCCTCGCTGTTCGACGCGATGATGCGGCTCATCCGCTGGGTGATCTGGATCACCCCCATCGGCGTGCTGCTGCTCGTGGCCGGGACCGTCGGACGCATCGGCATCGACGAGATCTACGGCCCGATGTCCAAGTACATGTTCACGGTCTTCGTGGGACTCGCGATCCACGCGTTCGTGGTGCTGCCGATCGTGCTCTGGGTCTTCACTCGGATATCTCCGTTCCGGTTCATGTGGCGGATGAAGCGGGCCCTCTTGACGGCCTTCGGCACCGATTCGAGTTCGGCGACCCTGCCGGTGACGCTCGAGACCGCCCAGGACGAGGCGGGCTGCTCCAAGCGGGCGTCGGGATTCGTGCTGCCGCTGGGATCCACGATCAACATGGACGGGACGGCGCTCTACGAGGCCGTGGCGGTCGTGTTCCTGTTCCAGTTGTTCGGCATCGACCTGTCGTTCACCGAACTGGTGGTGGTGGTCATCACCGCGACGCTCGCGGCGGTCGGCGCCGCCGGCATTCCGAGCGCCGGCCTCGTCACCATGGTCATCGTGATCACCGCCGTGAACACCAGCCTTGCCGGTCGAGGCGACGCTCAGTTGCCCCTGTCCGCGATCGGCATCCTGCTGGGCGTCGATCGCATCCTCGACATGTGTCGCACCACCGTGAACGTCTGGGGCGACGCCGTCGGCGCCAGGATCATCACCCAGATCGCGCCGGACGATGCCCCCGACGAGGAGACCGACGACGCCGTCGCCGCAGCCACCTGAGTCGCCGTCGCCCCATGGGGACTACCGTTGCCCCGCGGGGGGATCCGAAGCGCCAGCTGGCGGCGCGCTCGAGAGTTCCATCGCCCCCCAGGAGTCGTTCTGGTGAACGCAGACGCGACCGATGCCCGAACGCCCGACCTGCCCGAGGCGGTGCGTGAGGTTCTGGAGGCGATCCGCCCGGCGATCCAGGCCGACGGAGGAGATCTCGAGGCCGTCTGCTTCGAGGGAGGAGTGCTGACGGTTCGATTCCTCGGGGCCTGCGTCGGTTGCCCCTCTGCCGAAATCACCCTCCGGCAGTTCATCGAACGGTCCTTCGAGGCCGTTCCCGAGGTGACGTCCGTGGTGGCCGCTGGAGCCTGACTCGCATCGATTCTCCAAGCCTCTGCCAGGCATGGACTTGAGAATCATGCCCAAGGCCCCGATCCGCAGCCGATTCTGGAGTTCTCGGTTCTCGCGGCCCGGAAACGGGGGTACGTTCTCCGAGGCGGCTACACTCATGGCGAGGACTCCCGGACGTTCGGTGGTTCTCGGTCCTTGGGAGCGTTGGAGATTCGAACGATGCTCGTGATCACACGACGCGAGGGCGAAGAAGTCGTCATCGGCAACCCCGGCTCCCCGCTTGGCGTGGTGCGAATCGCCCAGATCAAGGGGGACCGAGTTCGCGTCGCCTTCGAGTTCCCCCGCGAGGTGGAAGTCCACCGGCGCGAGGTGGCCGAGCAGATCGCCTCGAGTCCCCATGCGGACGCACCGCCGGTCGTGGGCTCGATCCGACCCGCGGCCGACGGCGGCTGAACCAGACCCGCGCAAGCCTTCGGACGGTCCTGTCGACCTGACCTGTCCTGCGACGAGCTTCCTGCTGGATCGACTTCCACCGAAGGGCC
>JAFMML010000001.1:32286-45501 GCA_017859745.1 Planctomycetota bacterium | reverse complement strand
TGGATGGTTCGGGGCAGCGGACCTTCTCTCGAACCAAATCGCCCCCGATCCCCACCGACCGCAGATGCGGCGTCGGAGAGGATCGGGGGCGAGCTTCGTTGGCGACGGCGTCAGCCGTCGTTGGGCCGACGGGCGATCCGTGCCCGTGCCGCCTCGATTCCGGTCGTCCCTGACCGATCACAACGTTGCGGGATGGCCGACGCATCGGACTCCAGTCCGACACCACCGCGTCGCCACGGGCGGTTCGCCAACCCTGCGAACCCCCACGAGCCGAGATCGTTCCGTGATCTCGGCTTCGAACCGTCGCCGGACGTTCCGGCGATCCCGTGAGGCCGATGCGATGCCGTCCGTGGCTCGCATCCACCCCTTGCGAAGAGGTCCGAAGGCCTCTTCATGATTCCGTCCCCGGTCGCATCGCGCCCATGGCGGCGCGGGCTCGTCGCCAGACCTCCTGCTGCTGCGGCTCCAGGCGATCCTGCTCCTGTCGCCAACGGGCGGGCGGCATCAGTTCGAGGTGATCCCGAACCCCAAGCACCATCACCTCCGACTCGATCCCGAACTCCGTCAGAAGGCGCTGCGGCAGACGAACTCGCCCTGCCCCATCGATCGCCATGCGAGCGGCCTTGGAGAACACCAGACGCTCGAAGGCCATCAGGTCCTCGTCGCCCACCAGCGAGCCTCCCAACGCCGCGGCCAATTGCGCGAACGTCTTCTCCGGCCAGAGCCACAGGCATCCGTTCGGACCCGGCGCAGCGATCAGGGCCTCGCCATGCATTGCGGCGTCGAGCGACGCACGCACTTCCGCCGGTATCGCCAGGCGTCCTTTCGGATCGATGCTGTGTTCGAATTCGCCGAGAAAGAGCACGCATCGAGACCTCGTCAGGGTTCCGTCGAGACTTGAGGGACACTAACCCACAATGCCCCACTATGCAACACATCTCCCCCTCAATGCCCTCCAGTCGCCCCACCCGACCGTTGCGGGCCCCCTCGAGGTCTCGATAACCACCACGCTGCATGGAACTTGCGAAATCCACCACCGATCCACAAGGTTTCGCTGCCCGACTCCACCCGAGGTCTGGGATCGCCGATGACCGAAGCATCCGCCCACACCAGACCATGCCCCGCTCACCCGATCCATCCGAAGACACCGCGCTGGCCGAGGCGCTCGAGGCGCTTGCTCGAATCCCCTCGAGCCGGTTTCTTCTGGTTTCGGAGAGCGGCGATCGCCGCCGCGGATGTCTGGTCCACTGGGTGCAGCAGTGCGGATCGACCCCGCCGGTGGTGATGGTCGCCCTCCCCAAGGGGGACGCGATCTCGCCGATCATTCGCGACAGTCGGACGTTCGCTCTGGGCATGCTGGCCGAGGGCGATGGGCTGCTGCCTCGCCTCTTCGGCAACCGCGACGTCGACGGCGACCCGTTCCTGGGTCTGCCGCTGGCGGCGACGGAACTGGAGGTCCCGATTCCGAGTCGGTGCCCGGTCCGCCTCGAATGCGAGTTGTTTCGCCATCTCGACATCGACAGCGACTGCGAGCTCTACGTCGGCCTGGTGAAGCGAGGCGTCGTCGACGCGTCGCCGAAGCCGACGCCCCGCCGCCGCGGCAAGTCGACGCCCGGCCGCGACGAACCACGAGCGGCCCAAACGCCGCGTGATGGACTGGACAAGGCGAGCGAGACTCGCTCCCGAGCCCGCCGAAGCTGATGCCTCGCTGATCGAGCGAGAACTTCTCCGGCGCTGCAACCGTCCAGCGTCCAGGGACCACCTCGCGCGACGCGACTCGTGCCCGTGCGAGGCCCGGAGTGGTCGATCGCCTCGCCCTCGCCGGAGGCAGATGGCGCCGTCCCAGTCTGCGCACCACGCCCAGACGTTGCCGCTCATGTGGGCGTTCCGGTCTCTCCTGGTCTCCACGACAGGACTCCCGCAACGGTGGGGCCCCGACACCAGGAACGGATCCGGATTGCGGATGATCTGGATTCCTGCCACCTCCCGACAATGCCGAAACCGTCGGGCATCGACGGCGGAGTCGCAGGAGGTGATCGCATGAGGCGTCCCGTTCGCGGGCCCGCGACCATCCACCGACGGCTCCGACCGTCGCCTTCGGCGTCACTTTCGCCACGACCCGACCCTACGATCCGCGCATGTCCGCCCGCACCTCATCTCGAACGCCCGGTGCCACCGCGACCGGCATCTTTCGCAACTCCTCGAATCGCTTCGGTCTGGACTACCGCGCCGAGGCCGAGGCGTTTGCGCCCCGCCGGCCGATCCTCGACGCCCATCTGCACCTTGCCGGGGCGCAGGCGGTCGAGATCTTCGCCGAGGTCGCCGAGCTCTACGGAGTCGGCAAGTTCCTCTCGATGACGCCGATCGATCTGGTGCCCGCGGTGCAGGAGCGTCTCGGCGACGACGTCCGCTTCATCGCGGTGCCCAACTACTTCGGCGCCGACCGCGCCCACGAACACGGGCCCGGATTCCTCGAGGCGATTCGACGATTCCACGACCTCGGCAGCCGCGTGGTGAAGTTCTGGTCGGCGCCGCGCGGTCTCGACGTCGGACGCGAATGCGGCCAGCCGGATCTGCTCAGGCTCGACAGTCCCAACCGCGTCCGTGCGATGGAGTACGCCGCCGAACTCGACATGACCTTCATGGTCCACGTCGCGGATCCGGACACCTGGTTCGCCACCCGCTACTCGGATCCGGACCTCTACGGCACCAAGCGCTCCCACCACGACGCGCTCGAACGGATGCTCGATCGCTTCCCGGTGCCGTGGATCGCGGCGCACTGCGGAGGTTCGCCGGAGGACCTCGATCTGCTCGACGGCCTGCTGGAGCGGCACGACAACCTGTCGCTCGACATCAGCGCGACGAAGTGGATCGTGCGCGAACTGTCGCGACACGATCGGGATCGGGTGCTCGCATTCTTCACGCGGTGGCGGGGACGCCTGCTGTACGGCTCGGACATCGTGACCCACGACGATCACCTCGTCGCGGACGCGGCGGCGACCGAGATGGCCGCCAAGGCGAGCGACGCCGACAGCGCGTTCGACCTCTACGCGAGTCGCTACTGGGCGTACCGCACCATGCTCGAGACGCCCTGGGAAGGCGAGTCGCCGATCTGCGACCCCGATCTGGCGGCGGTCGATCCGGATCGCTTCTCCGAACGGGACGCGCCGCGTCTGCGCGGCTTCTCGCTTCCCGAGGATGTGCTCGAGGACCTGTATCACGAGGCCGCGAAGCGGTTCTTCGGCCCCGCCGATCCGACCCCGCGTCGCGAATCAGCCGACGCCGACGGACCATCCGCCGCGCAGTGACGCGGTGAACCCGCCGGTCGGTCCCGTCGGCTCGCGAAAGGTCTTTCGCCACGCCGCCGCCATTCGGGCCCGCCGCACCGGATCGTCGAGGATCGGCAGGAGACTCGTGCATCCCACCGGCGGAGGCGCCGCGGGCACGAGCCTTCCGGTGACGCCGTCCAGCACCCCCGATCGCCACGGCTCCTGGTCCATCGCCACCACGGCGACGCCCGCCCGCCCGGCGATCCATGGCAGCAGCGCCGCGTCGGCGTCGTCGGCGGCGTCTCCGGCGAGGATCAGCGCATCGAGCGCCCCGATCCACTCGAGGATCTCCGACCGAAGCGGCGCGACGTGCACGACCGGCGCGATCGAGACCGCTCGACTCCAGTTCCGCAGGCCTTCGCTGGCAATGTCCTTCGCATCGATCACCACCGCGTCGGCGTGTCTGGCGATCACCGCGAGCGCCGCGATCGAGAACGCGTCCCATCGGACCGAGCGGCCACGAATCGGGCTGCTCCCCACGGCACGGACCCCGACCACGCGGGCGTCCCTCGCGATCCCGAGCGCTTCCCGCAACGACTCGCGAGCCCGCACCGACCGCTCGATCTCGGTTTCGGTCGCGGTGCCGGGGCGAATCGGCATCGGACGGATCGGCTCGAGTCCGAACCGCACCGCTGGCGGCAGGCCGTCGAGCCACGGCGCCCACGCCGCCCACTCGATCGGCGACGGCGGGCCACCTCGCATCGGGTCGGGTCCGGGCCCTGGGGCACGATCGACGACCACCAGTCGGGGCGTGTCGTCGAGATCCCTCAGTGCGGCGGCGGCGTCGAGCGACCACGCCCAGGCCGCGGCGATCGGCGCCTCCGCACGAATCGCTTCGGCCACCTCGCGACCGGCGCGTCGGGTGGCCACGGGGATCCTCGCCACGCGCGGCAGGCCCGAACCGGGACCGTCTCCGACGGCCAGTTCCAGATGGGCGTGCTCCGGCATCGCCGCCGCGGCATCCCGCACCAGCGAGGCCCGCAACGGCGCCCCGGCAAGCCGGTGATCCACGACGTGCAGCAGGATTCGTTCGCCGCTCATCGCGACCCGAGGTTCTCGCCCAGATCGATTCGCTCGTGCTCGTAGAAGAGCTTGGAGATCTCGATGCCCGCCTTCGCCACGAGGGCCTCCTCCACCGCTCGACGCGAACTCGGAGTTCGGTAGAGGTCGGGCGAGACCTCTCGCAGCTGGGCCGTGATCTCGACGCCCCGCGGCTCCTCGGGCCCCGGGAAGACCCTCTCGCGGCCCTTGATGTCGAGCACCCGAACCCAGATGGTCGCCGTCGGGCGGGGCGAGCCGTCCCGATCGACCAGACTGAACTCGGTGACGTCGAGGTAGATGAGCTGGTCGGCGCCCACGCCCGCCGCCACCTTCTCCATGGCGATCGGCTTTCGGTCCCGCTCGTTGCCGCGCACGAACGCGATCACGTCGCGGGTGGCGACCACCTCCGGCACGAGCTCCTGCTCCAGGAGCGCCACGCCCAGCGATTCTCCAAGCTCCACCCGAAGCGACGTGCGGGGCAGGCGATTGGTCGGATCGTCCACGAGGACCGCGGTCCGCTCCCTCGCCAGTTCGTGCTGCGCGGGAATCATGCCCGGGCCCTCGATCGCGTAGGCGATCGGCGCCACGATGTTGCATCCGCCGACGAATCCCGATGCCGCGGCGGCCAGGCCGCCGAGCGCCGCGATCAGTCGTCGGGATACTTGTCCTCGATGTGGTCGAAGAAGAGCCACGCGGTCCCTTGATAGAACTTGACGAGCAGTCCGGTCTCGATCTGCGAGGCGCTGGCGCTCTCGCGGGAGACCCCTTCCATGTCCGGGAATCGGACGGTGACGGAGAACGAGTCGGCGAACTCGTCGGTGTCGAACAGACCCGCCTCGATCACGCCGACCGTCGCCGCGGCCACGCCGTCCCAGACCCACGTGTTGCCCGGCGGATGCAGGCGGTACTCGTAGATGTCGATCAACACCACCCGCTCGACGCCCAGCTCCTCGGCGATCCGCCCGTAGGGCAGCGCCGCCCAGTGCGGCGTCTGGTACTGCCACTGCAGCACGAGACGAGGATCCAGCAGTTGAATCCCCTCGACGTTCTCGGCGAGGCGACGCGAGATGTTGGCGGTGATGTTCGCCACCACCGTCGGATACTCGTAGCTCATCGCCGGCGCCGACTGCACCACGACCGCGGTGGTGCGATTGCGAAGTCCGTCGTACTCGGCAAGGACCTCGATCTGCTTCTCGCGATCGATCTGGGCGGAGATCGCGCCGATCGCACCGAAGGCGGCGCAGCCGCCCGCGACCAGCGACGCCGCCGCCAGCGAGGTCGAGACCGCTGCCGCGACCAGACGTCGGCGGCCGGCCATCACGAGCCTCCTCCCGAGACCACCGCCGCCGCCGACTCCGCGAGTCGGAAGGAGGCGATCTTGTAGATCCATGCCAACGCCACCACGCCCACGAGGGACCACCACGCGCGGGCGTCCATCGCCGACCACAGCAGCTCCCAGATTCGCGAGCCGGTTGCGGCGGTCCAGACGCCGACCACGGCGACCACCGCCGCCAGCACGGCCAGCAGGGCGCCGGCGGGCTGGGTCGCGAACGCGGTGCCGAGATCGCCGCGCGCCGCGAACGAGAACGCCGTGGTCATCCCGCAACTCGGACACGGCAGGCCCAGGCCGGCCACCCAACTGCATGCAGGCAGACCGAGCTGGCGATGCGTCCCGAGCCCATCGGCGGACGGCTCGAGCACCGAAGCCACCACCAGCGGGGAGAGCGCCGCCATGGCGATTCCCGCGGCGATCAGGCGCCGTCGAGCCGCACTCACGGGTCGAGCATCGACCTGCGAGGGGGCCGGGAGGGCGGATTCGCCGGAGGCGTGCATCCTCGAAGGGTACGGGGGCGCCGCGGGGCAGGCAACGAAGCGGCACGCCCCGCCCGCGGCGAAGGCGTGCGAGGGGGATCCGAGACGCCATGATGTCCGCATGACGACGCCCCCCACCGCCTCCGTCGCGCCCCGGTCCGGAGGCTGGTGCGACGCGCACCTCGATCTGGCGTACCTCGCCGCACTCGGCCACGATCTCTCGGTCGGACTCGGTCCGGGGCACGAACGGTGTGCGACCCTCCCGGACCTCGCCGCCGCGCCGGTCACGCTCTGCTTCGGGACGATCTACATCGAACCCGGTCTGCAACCGGATGCCGACGGCGTGGTGCCGAGATGGGGCTATGTCGATCGCGACGATCTCGAACACGCCGCCCGCGCGGCCCGGTGGCAACTGGAGTGGTATCTCGCCGGGGAACGCGCCGGCCGACTCCGGATCGTGCGATGGCGGGAGGACCTCGAAGATCTCGCCGCGAACGCCTCGCCTCCGCGGCTTGCGGTGGTGCTGCTCGTCGAGGGCGCCGACGGCATCGCCGGCGCCGCGGATCTCCCCGGGTGGTTCGACGCGGGGGTACGGGTCCTCGGTCTCGCGTGGGCCCGCGGCACCCGCGCCGCCGGCGGCAACGCCACCACCGAGGGCCTCTCCGACGAGGGTCGCGAACTCGTCTTGGCCTGCGACGAACTGGGCATCCTGCACGACGCGTCGCATCTCTCCGATCGGGCGTTCGATGAACTGCTCGCGACGACGCCGCGGCGCATCGTGGCCACCCACTCCAACGCTCGTCGGCTGCTTGGCGATCCCGCCGCGGCGCGGCATCTCGCCGATCGGCAGATCGAGGCGATCGCCGCCCGGGACGGCGCGATCGGACTGAACCTCTATGGGCGATTCCTTGCACGCGACCGTGCCGCGACCCTTGCCGACGCGCTCGACCACGTCGAGGCGATCGCGTCGATCGCGGGCCGAGATCGCGTGGGTCTTGGAAGCGACCTCGACGGCGGCTTCACGACCGCGGACCTGCCCGAGGGCGTGCGACATCCGACGCAGTACGCCTCGCTCGATCGCGGCCTTGCCCAGCGAGGCTGGACCGAGGCCGAACGAGCGGACTTCCGCAGCGCGACCTGGCTCAGGATTCTTCGGGCGTCGCTTCCGAGTCGTCCGTCGGCGGAGCGGACTCGGCCGCGGCATTGAGGGGCAGTCGCAGCCAACCCGCTTCGCCACCGAGTGTGATCCTCGCCACGAGATGCAGGCGAATGCGACTGTGCTGCAGGGGCAGCACCTCGCTCGGGCGATCGGTGACCAGATCGACGATCGCGTCGGCACCACTTGCAGCGATTCCCGGGCACGCCAGACGCAGCATCGCCGCGTGGTCGCCGACCCACGCCGCGGTCGCCTCGACCTCGGCGAGGCGATGGTGCGACGCCACCAGGTGAAGGCGCCCCGCCCCATCGACACCGAGTTCGACCTTCGGGTGGTAGGGACATCCCACCGGCAGCGGCGTCAGTTCCTCGAATCGTGCAAGCAGCGGCTCGTGATCCTCGGCGGCGTCCAGTTCGGCGTGAAGTGGCGGCGGATCGGCCGACGCTCCCGAAGCCTGCGGGGTCAGCTTGGCCGCCTCGACGGGAACCTGCTCGCCGGTTCGAACCTCGTTGCGACCTCCCATCGAGGACCACGGCCCCGAGCGCCCGGCGACGAGGCGACGCAGGGCATCGGGATTGGAATGAACCTCGGCGGTCGCCTCGGGTGCCTCGATCTCGTCGTCGCGCGACCCGACGGTGTCGGGCACCGCACCGGAGGCGGCCGCGGGCGTGGTCTGGATCTCGGGGCTGTCGATCTCGGCGGGAGGCTCCGCCCCCGCCGGCCCGGCGCGCGTGTCGCCGGCCTCGGGTGGCATGGCGAACGGCCAGGCGGTCGACGGCGCCTCCGGTCGAGTCGAAGCGCCGCCACCGGCGACGCCGAAGCCGCCGCGCTCGGCCACGAATCTCCGAAGCAGGTCGGGCACGTCCTCGAACGCCACGGTTCGCGGCGCAGGCAGCATGATCCTCAGGCTGGATTCGAGCGGCTCCATCCGAGGCATGGTGATCGCGAGCGGCAGATCGACCGACAGGAACGCGTCCGCGGTGCGATGCAACTTCATCATCGCCGACGCCACCGCCACATCGCCCGCACCGAGCACGCCCACGGAGATCGGCGGCAGCGGCCGACCCTCGACCATCGCCTCCTCCGCGAGGTCCTTCAGCAGGCGGTACGCCGCGACCACCGCGGCCTCGTCGGCGCCGGTCAGCAGCATCAGGCCCTCGTCCGCGGCCCGCAGGACGTCGGCGGAGGAGACCGAGGCCTCCGGCACCACGATCCACCGTTGCGCGAGCGACGTCGCCGCTCGAAGCGCATCGTGCAGATCGAGGGGATCACCGACATCGTGCCCGGTCCCGGCGCGGAAGACCTCGATGTGCACCTGCCCGGCGACGAACCGCACCAGACCGGTCGGTCCCTGGTCGCGGGCGAGTCGATCCGCGAGTTGACTGAGCCACAGTCCCGCCGAAACCGGCAGGTGCCCGGCGACCGCCACCGCGATCGGCGGCAGGCTTTCCGGGGCAGGCGTCGCCGCCTCCGGCTGGCCGGTGGCCTCGCTGAAGTCGCCATCCTCCTCGGGCGTGAGGAAGAGGTCGGCGAGGTCGTCGAACGGGTCGCGGGGGCGATCCATGGTCAACGCCCCGGCACGCGGAGGAGGTTCACCTCGCCGTCGGTTCCCGATCGGCGTTCGAGATTGAATGGATCGAGCGTCGCCCTTCCATCGACGCGCAGGCGGTACTCGTACTGGCCCGGCGGTATCGCCACGGTGACCTCGAAGACGCCGCGGTCCTCGTCGTTCCGCATGGGGATCGTGCCCACGCCGCTGCCGAAGAGCGGCCCGAAGTCGGCTTCGATCGTGATCTCCGCGGCGCCCGCGGAGGGCTGGACGAAGCGCACGCCCTCCTCGACGAAGCTCACCCCCATCGGCGGCGGTCCGGTCTCGACGGTGGCCGCAGTCTGCGCCGTCGCCGCGGCCTCGCCGCCGACGAGTCGCAATCTCGGCGGCTCGGCGGGTTCCGATTCCCCGTCCTCGTCGATCGAGACCGGTTCGTCGGCGAGGTCGGTCACCGACAACACTTCATCGGGGTGACGACCTCCGGTGCGGCGCATCCGCTCGACGAGCTCGGCGACGCGTCCCCCACCGCGACGATCGTCGGCGTCGTGACGCATCTGCCCTGACCGGTCGTCCGACTCTCCGCCATCGACGACCCGAGGGGCGCCGTCTTCGCGGGGCCCGAGCATCGCGGCGATGGTGCGGCGATCGACCTCGACCAGCGGCGCCGTCGGCGCCGCGACCGCCTGCACCAGCCAGTCGGTCAACTTCATGAAGTCGGCCGCGGCCCGCGATCCCGGCGCATGCTCTCGAACCGGCCGACCGAATCCGACCGCCTCGCGAAGATCGTCGTGTTCGTGGACGACGCATGGGACCAGCGCCCCGCTGAAGCGCGACTGCAGTTCATGCATCACGTCGCGGGCGACCTTGCGTTCGGGATTGTGCAGCGTCGGCAGGAATCGAACGGGGATCACCCGGCCGACCCGCTCGGACACCTTTCGGATCGCCTGCCACTGCTTCTCCGCGCCCTGCAGCGAGAAGAAGCCGGTCTCGACGGGGACGAGCGCCTCGTCGGCGGCCCGCAGCGCGTTGAACGTGAGCAGTCCGATCGTCGGCGGACAGTCCACGAGGCAGTACTCGAAGTTCGGCGCGAACCTCGCGAGCAGCCGGGTCAGGCGGCGATCGCGGTCGGAGAGGTTCGCCATCGGTCCGTTGGGCGCCTCCAGCGCCGCCAGACGGACCGTCGACGGAGCCAGATACAGGTTGCGGGAGACCTCCCACAGCACGCTGGTCGGATCGGGCCCGCGATCGAGATCGCCGAGCAGCGCCTGGGAGAGGTCCCGTTCGATCCGCTCGTGGGGAACCCCGAGGCCGCTCGCGCAATGCGACTGCGGGTCCATGTCCACGAGGAGCGTGCGGTGACCGCGGGAGGCGAGTTCCGCCGCGAGGTTGATCGCGGTGGTCGTCTTGCCGCAGCCTCCCTTTTGATTGACGACGGCGATCGTGTGCATGGGGCGAACCGGCGAAGGCGGAGAATCGTTGCGGAGACGCCGGCCGCCTCCGTCAGGGCGGTTATCGGATCGGTCCGAGAACGGACTCCAACGGTTCGGGCAAAGAATCGGTCAGGGTCGGGCGGCGACCGCCGACCAGCCGGCGGCGATCACCGCTTCGGGCGGCCCCTCCACCACCTCGATCGCACCCGGTCGCACCGGCAGCACCAGGCGAAGGCTTCGGCCCTTCCGCTTCTTGTCGAGGTCCATCAAGGCGCGAAGGGCCTCGACCGGAACCGCCTCGTCGAGGGCGACCGGCAGGCCGAGTCGCTCCAGCAGGCTTCGGGTCCGCTCCACCACGCCCGCCTCGGCCAGTCCCGCTTCCGACGACGCCGCCGCGGCGGCGACCAGCCCGATCGCCACCGCCTCGCCATGACGCCACCGATTCCCCGGACGCGCCTCGATGGCATGAGCGAAGGTGTGGCCCAGATTCAGATGCCGGCGTTCGCCTTGTTCGAAGGGATCCCGGGTCACGATGGCCGCCTTCACCTCGATGCTGCGGCGAACCAGGCCCTCGAGCGCCGCCGTTTGCGACGCCCCGCCGTCGGTGATGGCATCGGCGTCGGACTCGAGCCGGGCGAGGTGCGCCTCGCCGTCCACCCAGCCATGCTTGACGCACTCGGCGAGGCCGGCACGAAGGTCTCGCTCCGGAAGCGTCCGGAGCGTCGAGACGTCCGCGGCGACGAGAGTCGCGGGAAGGAACCCGCCGACGAGGTTGCGCCCCAGACGCCCGCCGGAGAGAGGCACGTTGACGGCGGTCTTGCCGCCGTACGCCGCATCCACCATGGCCAGCAGCGTCGTCGGGACCAGCACCAGCGGCAGTCCTCGCAGCAGGGTTCCGGCCACATGCCCGGCGAGATCGCAGACGATGCCGCCGCCGACCGCGACGATCGGCGTGCCGCGATCGGCCCCCTGCTCGATCGCCCATTCGATGATTCGATCGGCCGTCGCCTGGACCTTGTTCGCCTCGGTCGCCTCGACCCGATGCCAGGCGACGTCGGCGCCGCGATCCCTCAGCGATGACTCGACACGCTCGAAGACCTCGGCGGCGCCGGAATCGCCGACCGCGAGCACCAGCCGACCCTCGACGGACAGCCCGGCCTCGACCATCGCCGGACCGATCCGGGACGCGGCACCGCGCGAGGCCTCGACTCGGGTCGCATGCGTCGTCGTTGGAAAGGCGATGTCGATCGTGCCGGCGTCGGTCATCCGCAAGTTCCTGCCGAACCGCCGATCCCGAGGCGACTGGAACGCGACGACGGTTGGACGTCGTTCATCGGATCTCCTCCCCCCGCTCCGCCGCAAGAACACCGAGAGCTTCCACCGGATCTGTCGGAAGATCGTCGCGGAGTCCCATCCCGTCGGATTCGCTCGTCCCATCGCGCAGCGCAACGGGGCGGGCCGCCCGCGATCGCCGAGCCCGGCGACGAACCAGAAGGGCCACCGGGAGCAGCACGAGGGTCGCCAACGCGACGACCCAGCCCGGCGACCACCCCGGCGATCCGAGTTCGGCCAACGGCACGCCGACGATCGTCGCGAACGTCCTCGTCGCACCGTCGCGGCCCTCGAGTTCGGTCCGCCGCAGCAGGCGTCCGACGACCGTCACCGATCGTCCGGTCCGCGCCGCCGTGCTCGCCTCGAAGGGCACGAACGCCTGCACGACGGGACCGTCGCGATCGGCCCCGGTGCGAATGAACCACTCGACCACGGCGTCGTCGGCCACGCCGGGGGTCCGCACCGGTGCGGCCTGCTCGAGACGACCACGAGCCTCGAGAAGTTCGCCCCGGAACCGATCCGGGTCGGCGACGACGTCCGCCCACCGCGGCCGGATCACCGTCGCCGCTTCGAACGCCCGTGGATCGCGCGGCCAGGCCTCGGCCTCCGCGACGAGACGGTGCCAGGCCTCGTCGCGAAGGTCCCGCCCGTCGGGGGTGGCTTCGAGGGCGATGCGAGACGGAGGGGAAAGGTCGGGAATGCCGGAGACGGCCTCCTCGACCGGCTCGGCCGAGTCGAGTGCCGGCGGCGAGGAGAAGGCGTTGGCGAAGGACACCATCGTGACCGCGACCCAGACGGGCATCCGGATCGAGGCCGTCCCGCGACCCTGGCGCGCGGGGGCGCATGGAACGTGGCCGATACGCGATGAGGGAGACGAATTCGGCATCGACATCGGGATCTTCGGACTTCGCGGTCGCCGTCGGGAGCCGTGGAACCCGCGGACGCCGCGAACCGGCTTCAGACCCTACCCGCGGATCGCCGACATGTTCCCAAGCGGGCGATTCTCCATGTCGCCCCGCCGGAGACGACGCCATGTCCGAGTTCCCCCGATCCGAATCCGACCGCCGAACCACCGCCGGCTCCGGCGGAGCCCATCCGATCCGCGCTCGGGTCGAGAGCCAGTGGCCCAAGTCCCTGCTGGCGCTGGTCGTCGTGGTCGCGGTCCTCGGGATGGTCAAGTTCGGTACCGATCCGAGGGACTCCTCCGCAGATGGCCTCGATCTCGTCGTCGGCAGCACCTCGAGCGTCGCCGGCGACGACCTCCAGGTCGTGGCGGAGTTCGACTTCCCGTCCTACCGAGTGCAGATTCTCGACGGCCCGGAGTTGCCCTGCCTGATCGCCGTGCACGATTCGGATGGCCGGGCGCTCGGCGTCTACGAACGATACGACCTCGCCGTCCGCAGCTTTCCCGAGATCGAGTCGACGGAACTTGCCGGAAGCTTCGCCATGATGTCGCCGCCACCCGCCGATCGCTGAGCTGCACCGTCGCCGCGTCGCATCGGTCCGCCACGCAAGAACCAAACCCGAATCCCAAACCCGAATCCCAAGCCCGAATCCCAAGCCCGA
>JAFMML010000001.1:30630-32234 GCA_017859745.1 Planctomycetota bacterium | reverse complement strand
CCCAGAATTCGGGCCCATGACTGGAACCCATGTTGGTACGGTTCGGTCGTGGCGAGCGCCCCGAACTCCCGCAGTCCCGGTTCCCGGAGTTGGCCTCGTCTGCTCTGCGCGCTCGAGTTCGAGCGTGCGGTGCTTGAACGGCATCTTCCAACGGGGACGATCGTGGAAGTCTGCGGTCCCGGCGCGGCGGGGGTCCATCGCTGGTTCGAGCAGCGCGGCGATGCGACCGACGCGCCCCGCGGTGTGGTTCTCGTGGGAACCGCCGGAGGCCTGTCGCCCGAGCTTCCCGCGGGTGCCGCGCTCGTCGCCGATCGAGTCGTCGACACGACCGATCGAACGTGGACGGCGACGTTGCCGCTGCCCGGGAGGGCGCCCCGCGGCGTCGTTCTGACGGTTGCGACGCCATCGACCACGCCGGAGGAGAAGGCGGCACTCCACCGGCGATTCGCGACGGCGGCGGCCATCGATCTCGAGTCGGCGGCGTTCGCCGAGGCGTGCACGGCCCGAGGCTGGCGCTGGAGCGTGGTGCGGGGCATCTCCGATGCCATCTCCGATCGGCTGCCTCGCGACGTCGCGACGTGGATCGACGACCGGGGACGGCTTCGAACGCGATCCCTGATGGCGTCGCTGGCCCGATCGCCCCGGACCCTGACCCTGCTCCCGGGACTTCGACGCCGCAGCATCGCGGCGTTGCAGGCCGCCGCCCGGCATCTGTCGGCGGCAGTCGTCGAAGAGGGAACGGTCCGGTCATCCGTGGAGCCTTCGCCATGACCCCGCCACGCTGGATCGTCTTCGGCGGCAGTTTCGATCCGCCCCACCGCGCCCACGTTCAACTGCCGCGACGCGCCGCCGAAGCGATCGGCGCCGAGCGAGTGCTCTACGTGCCCGCTCGCTTGAATCCCCTCAAGCAACGCACGCCACCCGCGTCTGCGGAGGATCGGCTCGCGATGCTGCGACTCGCGATCGCCGACGACCCGCACAGCGAGATCCGCACGCTCGAACTCGATCGTGAGGGACCGAGCTACACCGCCCACACCCTTCGTGCGCTCGCCGACGAGGCCGCCGCCGCGAAGCCGCCGGCGCGTCTCGTCCTGCTGGTCGGATCGGATACGGCGTTGGGCTTTCCGAAGTGGCGAACTCCCGACGAGATCGCACGCCACGCCGACGTCGCGGTCATGTTGCGCCCGCCTCACGACGAAGGCTCCTTCCACGCCGCCTACGAGAACGTCTGGCGGACCGCCGGCCGCGCGCCGGCGATCACGCCGCGCTGGGTGCTCGACCTCGGCGCCGACCACTCGAATTCGACCGGCGTCCGCGCCGGCGAGGATGAGACGACGCCGCTGCCCGTTCGGAGGTACATCGAGCAGCACGACCTGTATCGCCGTTGAATCTCCCCCGCCCGACGGCACGGCCGTCCACGAAACAACGCCGCCCCGGGACTCCCACAGGGAGGGAGGCCCGAGGCGGCGATGCGTGTGTTCTCGAACGACTCGATCGAGGTCGCTCAGCGGCGGCGGCGGCGCAGGCCCGCAAGCCCGACCACCGAAAGTCCCGCCACGCCCGCGCCGGGGACCGCGGTCGCGCCAAAGGTCACTTCCCACTGG
>JAFMML010000001.1:0-30259 GCA_017859745.1 Planctomycetota bacterium | reverse complement strand
GTTGGTCTTCACCCGGAATTGCGTCAGCGAGTCGGCGGTGCCGGTCGTGAAGCTGAATGCGCCAACAAAGCCTAGGGTTACGTTTCCAGAGGAGGATGTAGAACTATCGCTGTAGTACCCGACGACTCCGGCATCGACGGACGACGTGAGCGACACGCAGGCAGCCAAAGCGGCGACGGCGGTGAGGGCGGTGCGGCCACGGCCGCGGACGGAACACCAACAGGTCATTCGATTTCTCCCAACAGACAGGGTCCAAACGCGCCGCTTCGGACGAAACGGCCGGGCGGGTCGGTCCGTCGATACCGTCGCGACGGGCCCTCGGAGATCGTGCATCGAGACCACGACCACTGGGGGCGTGCATCCGGAAATCCGACTCCGAAACTGTCCACCGTGGACACTTTTTGACATCACTCAGGCCGATCTCGAGCCGCCCGATGCGTCAGCCCCGTCTCGTCCCCCGCGAGGCCTTCCGTCGGCGGCGCGAGGTCGCGGCCTGATCGTGCAGCGGCATGCGAAACCAGGCCCAGAGCAGCGAAGGACTGTGGGGATAGGCGACCGCCACCCGCCAACAGCGGAACCGCTCCGCCGGCGAGCCTTCGCCTCCGAGCATCCGGTTCGAGCGATCGAGGATCTCCGCATGCAGGGGCCGGAACCACGACCACGCCTTGGGCAGGCCGAACGCATTCCCTCGACTCGAGGGATCGGGCTCCATCTCTTCGATCGCGGCCTCCACGGGAAGCCGGTGATCCATCAGTCGGCCATCGGCGCGGGCACGCTGCCTCGAGGCGAAGAGGCCGGTGACGGGCACGGTGCCCAGTTCGAGTCGTCGATCGATCAGGATCTCGAGCATGAGCCACTCGAGCGGCAGGTTCGCCCCGACCTCGAGGTGGACCAGGTCCTCCTCGCTGTCGGCATGGGCAGGCCCGGCCTGCGGGGAGATCGCGGCGAAGGTTGCTCGCAGTTCGGCGTTGGAATCGGGTCGATCGCCCAGGGTCGCCGCCAGTGCCACCTGCGAGCCCTCGACGGGCGATCCCGCCACCGGGGGCGTCGCCACGATCGCCGAGCCGGACGCCGCCGGCGAGGAAAGGTCCGGCACCAGCGGGCAGCGATCGCCCGCGTCCACGATCGACCACACGCGGCCGGGCGGAAGTTCGGCGTTGGGCGGCGGCAGGCTCGACACCAGGCGCCACGGCTGACCCGGACGGTGACGGCGGAGGCCCTCGAAGACCGTCCATTGCAGGAGGTCGACGCGATCGGGGACCGACGAGGGCGCCAACACGAAGAGCGCCACCCGTGCCCGCGCGGAGAGGCCCAACACCGCCGACGCGGCGTCGAAGCCGGACCGGCGGATCCCGAGGCTCACCTTCTGCTCGGCCGCGGAATCGAGCGCTCCGGCCGCAGCCAACTGCAGCATCCAGCGGCGAGCGGGCTCGACCTTCGCGGACTGCAGCGCCGCCTGCACCGCGGTCTCAAGCGAGGTCAACCTCTTCGCCGCAACGCCCCGCTGCGCGAGGGCCTCCACGATCGTGCGCCACGCCGACGCGCCCGGCATCACGCCGAGGCAGGTCCCGGGATCCGAGGTCGACGCGAGCTGCATGAGCTTGTGGACGAGGCCGCGTTTGAGGTCGAGCTGCCTCGCGCAGGAACGCACGGTGCGGCCCTCGGTCGGCACCGCCTCGTCGATCGCCTCCGAGAGCGACCGCTTCAGCACGTCGAAACACGAACGGAGCTGGGCCACGAAGGCCGGATAGTCGTCGGGAGGTCGGGGAGCCATGGCGGTCTGGAATCATCGGCACGCCCGCCGTCGTACGCCAATCCCCGTTCCATGACGCGACACGCCAACTCCCCTCCGGGACTGCGCAGCAGGCCGGCCTCGCGCAGCGAGGCGTCGACCAGGCCCCGCACCAGGCACCAGCCCGAAGTGCGACGCGGAGCCAGTCCGACCCGTCCGACATGTCCGACACCGTCGGACTCGAACGTCCGCTGCAAGCGTCGGACGGCATTCGCAACAGGTTCGAACGACGACCTCGCTTCATGCCGGCCTCGCTCACCGTCCTCGTCCGATCCGCCTCCTCCCCCCACCCCACGCCGCCCCTACCATCCCCGCCATGACGACCGTCTCCGACATCCGCCGCGTCGCCTTCGTCAGCCTCGGCTGCCCGAAGAACCTCGTCGACAGCGAGCGGATGCTCGGCCTGCTTCGCGAGGACGGCCTCGAGCTGGTCTCCGACCACGGCGAGGCCGACGCGGTGGTCGTCAACACCTGCGGGTTCCTCGAAGCCTCCCGTCTCGAGTCGCTCGAGGTGATCCGCGAGGCCCTCGACAGAAAGAAGACCGGCGACCTCAAGCGGGTCGTGGTCGCGGGATGCCTCGTCCAGCGGCATCGGGCGCGGCTCCTCGACTGGGCGCCCGAGATCGACTCGATGATCGGCGTCTTCGATCGCGATCGCGTGGTCGACGCGGTGCGGGGCGGCGCCGTCGCCCGCGACGGTCTCGACGCAGAGACCTCTCCGAAGTACTGGATCGCCGGCAACGCCCTGCAGGCCGCCGAGGCCCGGGGTCGCGCGACGACCGGCCTCACCGTCAACGGCAAGGACGGCAAGGGCATCGGATACTTCGAGGAGGACGCCGGCCGGGTCCGCCTCACCCCGCGGCACTGGGCCTATCTGCGGATCTCCGAGGGCTGCAACCAGCGCTGCGCGTTCTGCACGATCCCCTCGATCCGCGGCAAGATGCGATCGAAGCCCCGCGCGAAGATCCTCGAGGAGGCTCGGGCCCTGCTTTCCGAAGGCGCGTTCGAGCTGAACCTGATCGGTCAGGACACCACCAGTTGGGGCGAGGACATCGGCGACGACGGCGGCCTGCCGGGCCTGCTCGCCGACCTGAACGCGCTGGCCGAGGAGTTCGGCGGCGCGTGGCTGCGGCTCATGTACGCCTACCCGAGCACCTTCGGCGACGACGCGGTGGCCGCGATCGCCGACCTGCCGCATGTGCTGCCCTATCTCGACATTCCGCTGCAGCACGCCAGCGACCGGATGCTCGAGCGGATGCGCCGCCGCGTCACCCGCGCCGAGACCGAGACGCTGCTGGCGAAGCTTCGCGATCGCGTGCCCGGCATGGCGATCCGAACCACCTTCATCACCGGCTTCCCCGGCGAGACCGAGGCCGATCACGAGGCGCTCGTCGAGTTCGTGCGCGAGCACCGGTTCGAGGCGATGGGCGTCTTCCGATACAGCCGGGAAGAGGGCACGCCCGCCGGCACCATGGACCTCGACCCGGCCCTGCAGGTCCCCGACGAGGTGAAGGCCGAGCGCGAGGCCGAACTCATGCTGGTCCAGCAGGAGAACGCGTTCGCCGACGCCGCGTGGCAGGCGGAGCAGGGTGCGATTCTCGACGTTCTGATCGACGGCGTCGCCGGCGGCTCGGGGGTGCCGACCACGCCCGCGCTCGACCTTGCCGCGGGCGAGCATCTCCATGCCGGGCGGGCGTATCACCAGGCGCCGCAGATCGACTCGATGACCGCGGTCGTCTCCACGGCGACGCTGGCGCCGGGCGAACTCGTGCGATGCGTCGTCGTCGCCAGCGACGGGTACGACCTCGTCGCGCGTCCCGAGCAGGAGATGCAGGACGCCGCGGAGGGCCGCATCGGGCTGCCGGTGGTGGGCTGAGCGGGCCGGCGATCGAAGGGCCGTCGTACACTTTCCGCGTGCTTTCCGAACCGACTCGAACCAACTCCGATCGTCGCACCGATCCAGCGAGCGACACGCCGATCGAGGTTGCTCGGCTGCAGGCCGAGATCGTCGCAGGGCTCGCTCCCGAACACCGCACTCGAGAGGCGCTCCGCATGAGCAGCGCGCTCCTTCGGCAACGCCAGGCGACGCTGCTCGTGGAGTGCGGCGGGGATCGGGAACGCATGCTCGAACGGTTCGTGGAACTGCACCACGGGCGAGCCGCCGCCGAGGCCTTCGCCGCCCACCGGCGGCCGCGGGCATGAACGCCCCGCCGGAATCGGAGTTCGAACAGGTGCTCGCGACGACCTGCGCCATGCTGAGCGACGCGCGGATCGCCCACTGCGTCGGCGGATCGGTCGCAAGTTCAAGGCACGGCGTCTACCGATCGACCTTGGATCTCGATCTCGTCGTCGACCTCGACGAACCGGCCGCGAGGACGTTCTGTGCTCGGGTTGCGGCCGACTACTACGTGGACGAGACCGCCGTCGTCGACGCGGTGCGTCGAGGGGCGTCGTTCAACCTGATCCATCTCGCGACCGGCATCAAGGTGGACTGTTTCGTGGTCGGCGCCAGCGCGTTCCGACGAAGCCAGTGCGATCGCTCGCAGGCGAACGAGCATGGCATCCGATATCTGACGGCGGAGGACTCGATCCTCACCAAGCTCTGCTGGTTTCGGGACGGTGGCGAGATCAGCGACCGACAGTGGCAGGACCTTCTCGGCGTGATGCGATCCCAGCGAGGCCGGCTCGACGATGCGCATCTCGATTCCTGGGCGTCGAATCTCGACGTCGAGGACCTGCTCGATCGAGTCCGCAGGGAGGCCTGAGCGGCCGGGCCCCAGGAACGCGATCGCCCCGACGGATGCGGCCGCTGCGACCCCGCCGAACACCGCGAACTCGTGCGATGCGTCGTCGTCGCCAGCGACGGGTACGACCTCGTCGCGCGTCCCGAGCAGGAGATGCAGGACGCCGCGGAGGGCCGCATCGGGCTGCCGGTGGTGGGCTGAGCGGGCGGTCGCCGCCCACCTTCGGCAACCTTCGTCGCCCCCCCCGGGCGGCAGCGAGTCCCACATCGCGAACCTCCCACGCGAGAACCCGGAGTTCTTCGCCATCGCGCGGGTACATTCCGGGCATGGCACACCATCGAATCGCAGGTCTTGCAACCTGCGCGGCACTCGCCACGACTCCGCTCCTCGCCGCCAGCGCCGCGTCCCCGGACGAGGCGGTCCCGCTCTTCGATGGCGTCTCCCTCCAAGGGTGGTCCGGCGATGATCGATTCTGGTCGGTCGAGGACGGCGCCATCGTCGGCCGCTCGACCGCGCAGACCCCCTGCGAGCGCAACACCTACCTGATCCGAGACGGCGAGTTCGACGACTTCGAGTTGCGCCTGGAGTTCGCCATCGACGGCGGCAACTCCGGCATCCAGTACCGAAGCCGCGACCTCGGCGACTTCGTCGTGGCCGGCTACCAGGCCGATCTCGAAGCCGGCCCGAACTACACGGGCATCCTCTACGAGGAGAAGGGTCGCGGCATCGCCGCCTGGCGCGGCGAGCGCGTGACCTTCGAGGCCGACGGCTCGAGGACCGCGGCGGCGGAGTTGGGCGATCGCGCAGCGCTTCAGGCGGCGATCAGGCCCGGCTGGAACGAATACGTGATCCGCGCCGTCGGGCCGAAGCTCTCGCACACGATCAACGGCGTGCCCATGGTCGAGGTCGTCGATCTCGCTCCGCAGGCCGCCGCTCGCGGCCGCATCGCCCTGCAACTGCACGCGGGGCCGCCCATGACCGTCCGCTATCGAGACATCTCGCTGACGCCGCTCGATGCCGGCGAGCCCGACGTCGTTGGAGATCCCGACGCGGCACCGACTCCGCCGCCGCTCGAGCCGTCCCTCGAAGCGGACGACGTCGCCTGGATCTGGGGATCGGATCCCGCCGGCGAGAACGACCGCTTCTTCATGCGAACCCGATTCGAACTCGAGGAACCGGCAGCGATCGAGGAGCTGATCGCCACCTGCGACAACCGGTTCCGACTGTCGCTCGACGGAGAGGAGATCGTCACCGGCTGGAACTGGGAGCGCCTGCAGATTCGGCGGAATCTCGGAACGCTTCAACCCGGTGTGCACGAGTTCCTGGCGCGGGGGGAGAACGCCGGCGGGCCCGCGGGCCTGCTGCTGCGAGCGACGCTGCGATTCGCCGACGGCTCCTCCCGGATCGTGCGGAGCGACGGGAGCTGGGAGTGCGCGCCGGCGATTCCGGCTTCGGACGATCCGAACGGCTTCGAGACCCCGACCGCCTGGAGACCGGTCCACTCCTTCGGACCGAGCCGCGCGCCGAACGGACCCTGGCGCGACCCGCTCGCTCCGCGATTCGCCACACCCGCGGAGTCGATCACGGTGCCGCCGGGATACCGAGTCGAACTGGTGCACTCGGCCCGAGTCGGCGAGGGCTCGTGGATCGCGATGGCCTTCGACGATCGCGGCGACCTCCTTGTCGGTCGCGAAGGCCTGCCGATCGCCCGCGTCGATCTGCCCCGCCGCGCGGGCGACGTCGTCGAGGTGGTCGACGTGCCCGGAAGCCCCGAGACCTCGATGGGCTTCGCGTCGGCGCACGGCGCCCTCTACGCCCAAGGCCGCGGCGACGAGGGCTACGGCCTCTTCAGGTTGCGCGACACCGACGACGACGGCATCTACGACCTCAGCGAGCGACTCGCCGACTTCGGCGGCGGCGGCGAGCACGGCGCCCATGCGGTGGTGCCGGCGCCGGATGGTTCGATCCTGCTGATGAACGGCAACATGTCGCGTCTGCCGGGCGAACTCGCGGCGACGTCGCCTCATGCACGCTGGGCCGAGGACGTGCTGCTCGAGCGGATCGAGGATCCCCGCGGCCACGCGGTCGGCCTGAAGGCGCCGGGCGGACATGTGCTGCGCACCGACAAGGACGCGACCTCGTTCGAGATCGTCGCCGCGGGATTCCGCAACGCCTACGACCTCGCGATCTCGCCCGACGGCGATCTGTTCACCTTCGACTCGGACATGGAGTGGGACCTCGAGCTGCCCTGGTATCGACCGACCCGCGTCTACCACGTCGTCCCCGGCAGCGACCACGGATGGCGCAGCGGCAACGCGAAGTGGCGAGACGGCACGCCGGAGATGCTGCCGCCGGTCGTCGACATCGGCATGAGTTCGCCGGTGGGCATCGCCTTCGCGACCGACAGCGACTTCCCCGCCGACGACCGCGAGGCCCTCTTCATCGGCGACTGGACCTACGGTCGGATCCTTCGGGTCCGACTGATGCCCGACGGCGCGAGCCACACGGCATCCTTCGACCACTTCGCGACGGGCACGCCGCTCAGCGTCACCGACCTCGCCTTCTCACCCGACGGGGATCTCTGGTTCATCACCGGCGGCCGCGGGACGCAGACGGGTCTGTACCGGGTGTCCTGGGACGGCGAAGGCGATGCCCCGAACGCGGCTCGTCCCGCCCCGAACCCCGCAGGCGCCAGGCGGCGGGCCTTCGAGGCGATGCAGGGCCGTCCCGAACTGGTCGATCTCGACCTGGTCTGGCCCGCGCTCGGCGATCGAGACCGGTTCGTCGCCCACGCCGCACGCGTGGCTCTCGAGTTCGCACCGATCGAGACCTGGCGGGAGGCCACCCTCGCGGAGAGCGATCCCGCCATCGCCCTGCCGGCGCTGCTGGCGCTCGTTCGCGCGGGCGACGGCGACGACGCCGCGGCGGCGATCGATCGGCTTGGCGGCTTCGACTGGAACGGCCTCGATCCGGACGCGCAGCGCTGGTGGTTGCGGGTGCATGAACTCGCGCTGGCCCGACACGCCGAGGCCATCGACGCCACGCGGCGCGACGTCGTCCGGGCCCGCCTCGAGCCGCTGCATCCCTGCGGCGATCGCGGAACCGACCACGTCCTGCTGGGGCTGCTCTCGCATCTGGAGAGCCCCGACGCGGTCGCGCCCGCGCTCGCGGCGCTGGCCGCCTTGCCCCCGAGCGAGGTCGGGCCGGGCATCGATCTCGCCGCGTCGATCCGATTCGCGACCGACGGCTGGCCCGAAGGCGGGCGAGAGCAGGTGTTCGCCTGGCTCGGCCGCGCCAAGACCGCCGAGGGCGGCTTCAGCTTCCGCGGCTATCTCGAGCGGATCGAGGCGGATCTGCTCGCGCGGGCGCCCGAAGCCGACCGCGAGCGCCTGGCGGCCCTCGCCGAACCGCCGCCGGTCGAAGTGCCCGATCTCGCGGCGCTCGCGTCGGGCTCCGGCAACTGGTCGATGGCGAAGCTCGAACCGTATCTGCCCCTCGTCTCGACGGGCCGCGACTTCGAGGCCGGCCGCGCCGCCTACGCCAAGGCCGCCTGCGCGTCCTGCCATCGATTCGACGGCTCCGGCGGCGGCGGGGTCGGTCCGGATCTCACCTCGGCGGGCAGCCGCTTCTCGCGGCGGGATCTCCTTCGCACGATCCTCGAGCCGTCGGCGGACATCAGCGACCAGTACGAGAACACCCGGGTGCTGCTGCGGAGCGGACGGATCCTGATCGGGAGGGTCGTGCGCGACGACGATCGCTGGCTCGAACTCATCGTCGACCCCTACACCTCGCAGACGATGCGGATTCCCGCGAAGGACGTCGTCGCCCGCGAGGCCTCTCCGGTGTCGCCGATGCCGATGGGCCTCCTCAGCACGCTCTCGATCGAGGAGATCCTCGATCTGATCGCCTACATCGAGTCCGCAGGCAATCCCCACGACCCCGCGTTCTCCACGGCGACGGAGTAGGCCCGCGGCGGTTCAGCCGCACGCCTGCTCGATGACCGCAAGCGTCTTCTCGCGGCCCTCCTTGGCGACGGCCATCGGATCGCGAGCCCAGTACTCGGGGTTGTAGAGCTCGAGGCTCACGCAGCCCTCGTACCGGATGGCCCGCAGGTCCTTCAGGCATTGCCGGAGCGGCAGGATCCCATCGCCGGGGAAGACCCGGTGCTCGTCGGCGAGATCCGCCTTGGCGGGCGTCGCGGGCGCGTCGTTGAACTGGAAGATCGCGAGGAACTCGCCGCGCAGGTGGCGGAGTCCCGAGAAGCCCGAGTCGCCGATGTGCATGTGGAAGACGTCGGGGATGATCTTCGCCTTGGGATGGTCGGCGTCGAGGGCGATCGCGGCGGCCTGACCGATTCTCGCCGCGCCGGGGAGGAACTCGACGAACACCATCGCCGGGTTGATCGCGTAGTCGCCCAGACCGATCTCGAGAAGATCCCGGTAGCGATCGGCGGCCCACTTCAGATCGAACTCCTGCCAAGGCCGTGCCGGCTGCGGCACGACCTGGATGTGCTGCGCACCGATCGCGGAGGCCATCCGCATGCGGTTTCGCGAGGACGGGAGGCTCTGCAGCCAGAGCTCTCGCGTCGGCGGAATCGCGTTCCAGAGGCCGATCACGCTCGGCACGAAGAGTCCTGCATCGTCGATCCGCTTCCGGAGGTCCGCCAGCGATCCGCCCGATCGCTCCCATTCGGCGAGTTCGCCCTCCCAGGGCTCGATGGCGTCGTAGCCGGCTTCGGCGGCGATGCGGATCTTGTCTTCGAGCGACGCGGGACGAATCGTCGCGGTGTCGAGGCACAGCGGCCACGGACTGCGTCCCCCCTGATGTCGATGCGGCGGTTCTCCGACGACGGGATCCACCGCCGCCTCGGACGCCGACCGCTGCGAGGACGCGGTTCGGGCTCCTGCCATGGAGGTCGCGGCGCCGGCAAGGCCCGCCGCGAGAAAGTCGCGCCGCGAACGGCCCGTCGCGCCGGCGGCATCTCGCGAATTGCGCTCGAAGCGCTTCTCGCGGGCGTTCGGGCCTGCAGCGGGTGCACGATGTGATGGGGGCATCTGGCGGCTCGTCCGGGAGTGGGAATCGATGCCGGGATCTTCGCAGGTCGCGGCGTTCCGCCAACCGGCGCACTCGTCGTTCCGCCGATTCGAGAGGAATCGCCGCCCGGACCGATCTCACGGGAAGCCTCCGCAGTCCCCGAGCCCCGCATGTCCCCTATCCACCCCAGTCATCGGACCGAACACCCCCGGGAAGGGTTCGTCGCTCCGGTCGGCGCCTTCCTCGGCGCGGTCTTCTCGGGCCGCTTCCGCTGGCTGCTCGCGTCCCTGGTGATCCTGATGTTCGTCGCGCCGCTCTACGGCGGGGTTCGCCTGGTCCGGCTCGGGGCCGCGCCGCTCTACGTCGGCGACGTGATCAACTTCTGCTTCCTCATCGTCGCGATCGCGACCTACCACCGTCGTCGTCTGGAGTTCTGGAGCCTCGTCGTGCTGGTGGTCGTCGCCCAGACCACGGGACTCGCCGCCCGATTCGCACCCGAGCCCTGGGCGACCGCCCTGGGCGTCGGCAGTCTCGTGGCGGCGGGCTGCGTGATGCTCTCGATCGCGCTGCTCATCTCGAGCGACGTCTTCAGCCGCACGCAGGTCGACGGCGACGCCATCTGCGGATCGATCTCGGTCTACATGCTGGCCGGCGTCGTCTTCGCCGCGGTCTACTCGATGATCCTGCTGGCGTCGCCGGAGCAGTTCAGGATCGCGGACGGACTCGCCGCCGAGGACCCGTCGCTGGGGCCGCATCGACTGATGCTGTACTTCTCGCTGACCACGCTGACGACCGTCGGCTACGGCGACATCTCCCCGGTCGGCGACCTGCCGCGATCGCTCTCGAACATCGAGGCGATCTTCGGGCAGGCGTACCTGACGGTGCTCGTGGCCCGACTCGTGGGACAGCACCTCGCCCGCCGCCCCGAGTCGACGCCCTCGGAGGATGCCGCGCGTCCGGGGTGAGCCGGTTCGCTCAACCTCGGGTCAGGGCTCGGTAGCGGATCCGCCTGGGAGCGCCGGCGTCCTCGCCGAGACGGCGACGGCGGTCCTCCTCGTACTCGCTGAAGTTGCCGGGGAAGAGAAAGACCTTCGAATCGCCCTCGAACGCCAGGATGTGGGTGGCCACGCGGTCGAGGAACCAGCGGTCGTGGCTGATGACCAGCGCGCATCCGGCGAAGTTCTGGATCGCCTCCTCGAGGGCCCGCATGGTGTTGACGTCGAGGTCGTTGGTCGGCTCGTCGAGCAGGACGACGTTGGCGCCGGACCGCAGCATCCGAGCGAGGTGCACGCGGTTGCGCTCGCCGCCGGACAGCGAGTCCACCTTCTGCTGCTGGTCGGTGCCGGCGAACCCGAATCGCGAGACGTACGCGCGGCTGTTGACCTTCGCGGTGCCGAGGAGGATCTCGTCGTCGCCGTCGGAGATCGCCTCCCACACGCTCTTGCCGGCAGGAAGCGAGTCGCGGCCCTGCTCGACGTAGGCGAACTTCACAGTGGCCCCGAGCTCGAGTTCGCCGCCGTCGGGACGCTCCTCGCCGACGAGCATCTTGAACAGCGTGGTCTTGCCCGCGCCGTTGGGACCGATGATGCCGACGATCGCCCCGGGCGGAAGGGTGAACGACACCCCGTCGAGCAGGGCGCGGTCGCCGAAGCCCTTGACGAGCTCCCGCGCCTCCACCACCACGTTGCCGAGGCGCGGCCCCGGCGGGATGTAGATCTCGAGTTCCTTGACCTTGTCCTCGGAGCGCTCCTCGACCATCCGCTCGTAGGCGGCGACGCGGGCCTTGCTCTTGCTCTGCCGGCCCTTGGGGTTGGTGCGGATCCACTCGAGTTCCCGCTGCAGGGCGCGACGGCGGACCGAGGCCTGCTTCTCCTCGACGGCGAGGCGCTGGTCCTTCTGCTCGAGCCACGAGGAATAGTTGCCCTTCCAGGGAATGCCGTGGCCGCGGTCGAGTTCGAGGATCCAACCCGCGACGTTGTCGAGGAAGTAGCGATCGTGGGTCACCGCGATGACGGTGCCCTTGCAGCGGGCGAGGTGCTGCTCGAGCCAGGTGACGCTGTCGGCATCGAGGTGGTTGGTCGGCTCGTCGAGCAGCAGGATGTCCGGATCGCGAAGCAGCAGGCGGCACAGGGCCACGCGGCGCCGCTCGCCGCCGGAGCAGGTGTCGAGGGCCTGATCGCCGGGCGGGCACCGCAGGGCGTCCATCGCCATCTCGAGGCGGCTGTCGAGATCCCACGCGCCTGCGGCGTCGAGGCGTTCCTGCACCTCGCCCTGCCGCTCGAGGGTCTTCTCCATCTCCTCGGGCGAGAGCTCCTCGCAGAGCTTCTCGTTGAGGCGGTCGAACTCCGCGAGCAGGTCCACGGTCTCCTGCACGCCCTCGCGGACGACCTCGATGACGGTGCGGGTCTCGTTGAGCAGCGGCTCCTGCTCGAGGTAGCCGATGCGGTAGCCCTGCGCGGCGGAGACCTTGCCCTCGAACTCGGTGTCGACGCCGGCCATGATCTTGAGCAGCGTGCTCTTGCCGCTGCCGTTGAGGCCCAGCACGCCGATCTTCGCCCCGTAGTAGTACGAGAGGCTGATGTCCTTGAGGATCGGCTTGCGGTCGATCGACTTCGACACCCCCATCATCGAGTAGATGATCCGGGTGGTGTCGTTGGCGTTCTGTTTGGGAGTGGACGCGGAGTCGGGCTTGGCCACGGCGGAGAGTTCCTGTCGAAGGAGCGAAGCCTCCATCGTAGGAGGAGGTCCCCCGCCGTCGCCGGATTCTCGGGCCGAGCCGTCGAGGCGCCTCGAGGCGTCCGCGCTCGCGCCGCCGGTCAGGTCGCCGGCGATCCCGCCGTCGGATTCCGGTGGGTGATGCCGAAGAGGTCCGCGAGCCGCTCGAACACCTGCGGGTGGTCCATGAAGCCCTCGAACCGTTCCTGCCCCGGACCCGTCGCGACCATCGGCACCCAGTCGGCGGTGTGGCTGGTCCCGACGAACGCGATGCCGGTGTGGCCGGACAGGAGGCGTCCGAGTTGGCCCTCGGCATTGGCCAGTTGCGGGTTCGTCTCGTCGATCGGCTCGCGCCGCAAGGCCTGACGCAGCGGTCGCAGACTCCGTCCGTCCGCCTCGCAGCCGAAGGTCTCCGCGACGACCGCCGCCACCGCGGCCTCGCCGCCCTCCGCTTCCGCTCTTGAAAGTCGCGGCAGGGTCGCCTCGACACTCGCCGTCGCTGCAGCGACGTTGGCGAAGACCTCTCCGCTGCGGCCGTATCGGCGTCCGGTTCCGGAGAGCCCGGGGTTCGCGTTGGCGTGGTCGGTGGTGAAGACGACGAGGGTGTCCTCCCGCGCCGCCGCGAAGTCGAGGACCGTCGCGAGGGCGTCGTCGAGTTCGAGCTGGTCCCACAGCAGCCCCGCGGCGTCGTTGGCGTGCGCCGCATGATCGACCCGCCCCCCTTCGACCTGCAGCAGGAAGCCCCCCGGATGCGCCGCGAGCGTGCGCAGCGCGGCGGTGGTCATCTCCGCGAGCGTCGGCACCGTCGCATCGAGCCCGGCATCGCGTCGACGATCGATCGTCATCGGCAGATGGCTCTCGGAGAAGAGGCCGAGCAGGCGCGGACCGGAGGCCTTCGCGAGATCGGCCTTCGAACCGAGCACTTCGTAGCCGGCCTCGCGGGAACGCGCGATCCAGTCCACCCGATCGCCGCGGGTGGCCGGGTCGAAGAAGCGACGCCCGCCGCCGAGCAGGACGTCGACGCCGGAGTCGCCGGCACCGAAGCCATCGGCATCCGCACCCCCGGCACCGATCAACTGCTCGGCGATGGCGTCCTCGAAGTTTCGCGACGGACTCGCGGTCGCGAAGGCCGCCGGCGTCGCGTGGGTGACGCGCGTCGTGCTGACGAGGCCCACACCCATCCCCGCATCCCGCAGCAGCGTCCCGATCGGGACCAGTCGGGTGCCGTCGGGCAGGTGGTTGATCGAACCGTTGGCGACGTGGAATCCGCTCGCCCACGCCGAACTCGCCGCGGCGGAGTCGGTCACCGGCGAGTCGAGGCTGCGGGTCTCGAGCATGCCGTCGGCGACGTTGCGATCGGCGAGGAGCCGCGGGAGTCGAGTCGGTCGCCCGGGTCTGACCAGGCCCGCGAACGCCTCGGTGAGACCGGGCACCGCGGCGCTCATGCCGTCGCTGACGACGAGGATCACATTTCGCGGGACGCCGCGGCGTCGCGTCGGGCGCGACACCGATCCGGCGGGCGCCGCGCCGCCGACGCCACCGACAGCTCCCAGAACGCCTGCGGCGAACGCACTCGAACGAAGGAGCGAGCGCCGAGAGACGGTGGATCCCGGATCGCGGGACGTGTGGGGGAAGTGGTCGGTCATCGGTGAGGTCGCATCGGATCGTCGCCCGGTTCCGAACGGCGTCGTCGAGTGGAGGTGCGATCGTTGGAATCCCTGCACCTTAAGAGGAGGCGATCCTCGAAGTTCGCCGGAATCCCGCCGCCGGACGTGAAGATCCGTTGAAGTTCGAGTTCGACCGCCGGCCGAAGGCGTCGTCCCGACCGCTATCCTGTCGCCTACGCGGTCGCGACGACTCGCCCACCCCCGACGATCAACACCCGTGTCCGACCTTCGACTCACCCTCCGCAGCGGATCGACCACCCTCGACCTCGTGCTCGACCCGGGGCAGGCCCACCGCATCGGTCGACGAACCGATCACACGATCTGCATCGCCGAGGACGCCGCGATCTCCCGGGACCACGCGGAGCTTCGCTGGCAGGCCCGCTCGGTCATCAAGGGCGGATCGACCACGGTCGGCAGTCTGGGCTTCTGGACCATCCGCGATCTCGGCAGTCGGCACGGCACCCGGCTGAACGGCCTGCGCATCCCATCCAATCGCGTGGTGCCGATCGCGGACGGCGACCTCGTGCTCGTCGGCGAGAGCGAACTCCGCTGCGGCCCGAAGTCGGTGACCGGCCGCTCGATCGCCCAGACCCTCGAGACCGGGCACGAGACCGTGGTGGCGCCGTCGATCGAGCGGGTCTCCCCGGCCCAGCATCGGCTGGCCTTGCTGGTGACGCTGTCGGAACGGCTGCACGGGGCGGAGAACGAGAACGACCTCGCCGAACTCCTCGCCCAGGCGGTGATCGAGGGCGCGGGCCTGCCCAACGCCGCGGTGCTGCAGCCCCCCGACGAGGAGGGCAACGTCGAGATCCTCGCCGAACGCGGCGCGATCACCGATGGCGGCCGGCCCCGTCTCAGCCGCAGCCTGCTGCGCCGCGCCGCGGCGGGCGAACTGGTGGTCTCGGCGGGCGGCGGCAGTCTCGGCGGCGGCAGCGGCGGACCGATCACGCCGGGCGGCCAGAGCCTGATCGACCTTCGCATCGCCGAGGCGGTCGGCGCGCCGATCGAGTTCGGCGGCCGGGTCCACTCGGTGCTCTACGCGGATCGCCGCGACCAGACTCCGGCGACCTCGGGCACCGAGACCGCGGAGTTCCTCGGCGCCCTCGCGAAGATCGGCGGGGTCGCGCTCGCGGGCATTCGCCGTCTCGAACTCGAGCGGCGCTACCGCGACATCGAGGCCGACCTCGCGATCGCCGCGGCGGCGCAGCAGTTTCTGCTTCGCGAGGTCGACCAGGTCGACGAGGGGGTCAGGATCCAGGGACGAAGCCGTCCCGGTCGCGTCGTCGGGGGGGACTTCTTCCGCGTGATGCGCCGCGGCCCGAACGTCTGGCGGATCGTGTTGGGAGACGTCTCCGGCAAGGGCGTCGGCGCCGCGGTGCTGATGTCGGCGCTCCACGGATACGTCGGCGGCGAGATGAGACGCGTCGATCGACTCGACGAGCTCGCCGCCTCGATGGCGGAGTTCGTCGAGGCCCACCGCCACGGGCACACCTTCGTGACGGTCTGGCTCGCCGATCTCGATCTCGGATCGAACTCGATCCGCTACGTCGATGCGGGGCACGGCCACGCCATGCTCTGGACGCCCGGCGGCGAGGCGACGCCGCTCGTCGAGGGCGGCGGACCGCCCTTCGGCGTGATGCCCGGCGCCGAGTACGAGATCGCGGAGGTCCCTTGGCCCGAGGGCAGCCGCATGATCGTCGTCAGCGACGGCCTCATCGAGCAGACCTCGGCGCAGGGTCGCGAGGAGTTCGGCCGAAGCCGCCTCGCCGCGTGGCTCGCCTCGGAGTCCGCGACCGAGGTGGGCACCATCTTCGAGGCGGTCGCGGCACATGCCGGTTCGGATGAACTCGCCGACGATGCGACCGCGGTCCTCGTCTCCCGCTGAGGCGACCGGCCCACGACCTCGCCCCGAACCCCCGACAACGGATCTCCACTCCTCTCGACGCGCTCGATGGGTGAGGAACGCGCGACCGATTCGCATCCTCGAGCACCGACCGGTCTCGCCGAATGGGAGTTGCCGCCGCGGTTCGCCCTGCGGATCCGCAGTCCCCATGCGGCGCCCGAGATCGGCCCGCGCGTCCGCGGTCCCGACGCTCAGCCCCCGTCGCTCGCCTTCGCCGCCCACTCCTCGCGGCTCAGATCGTGACCTGCACCCGGTTCGGCCTCGTCCCATGCGGCATACAGCGACGCGAGTTCCCCGGCGACGGTTCGGGCGTTGGCGGTGTCGGGTCCTCTCGAGGCGACCAGCATCTGATACGCCTCGAGCAGCGTCGTCTCGCTGTTGGGGAAGCGCTTCATGGTCCGAAGGCACTTGCCGTGACCGATCAGGACCGCGGCTTCGAGAAACTCGCCGCGGGGCGTGCGTCGGGCCTCGAAGACCAGTCGCCCGAAGAGCTGCTCCGCCTCCTCGAGACGCCCCTGCTGCTCGAGCACCGTCGCCAGCAGATAGCCGGCCTTCACGCCCTCGACGCCACCGCCCCCCTCCTCGGCCATGTCCAGCCGCAACGCCCGAAGCTCGGCGATCGCCTCGTCGTATCGATCGAGTCGGCGCAGCGACGAGACGATGTTGGAGACCATCTTGACGACTTCCGGATGCGATGCCGGGAAGCTCCGCCGGTATGACGCCAGCGCCATGCGGAACGTCTCGATCGCCGCCTCGAGATCGCCGGTCGAGAACTGCACCATGCCGAGGTTGTTGATCGCGACGAGCGTCTCCGGATGCTGCGGCCCCAGCACCCGCGAACCGACCTCGACGACCTCGCGAAGCAGGAGCTCGCTCTCGTCGAAGTTGCGCCGCTCGCGAAGCAGCACCCCGAGATTGCCCTGCGAGGCCAGCGTCTCGGAGTGCTCGATGCCCAGCACCCGACGCTGGCCCGCGAGCGCCTCTCGGTAGAGCGCCTCGGCGTCGTCCAGCCGGCCGTCGCGGCGCAGCACGGCCGCGAGGTTGTTCATCGCGTTGAAGGTGCGCTTGTCGTCGTCGCCCAGCACCTTCCGCGAGCGGGCGAGGCACTCCTCGAACTGATCCCGTGCCGCATCGGCCTCGTCGTTCAGCAGCAGCGCCAGGCCGAGGTTCGCCATCGACATGATGGTGTCGGGATCGTCCTCGCCGAGCAGGCGAAGCCGGCTCTCGAGAATCGCCCGCTGCTGGATGACCGCGGTCTCGACGTCCCCGCTTCGACGAACGAGTTCGGCCAGCTTGTCTCGGGTGTCGAGGGTGCGGGGATCGTCCTCGCCCAGCAGTTCGAGCCGCAGGGCCAGCGCGCGATCGAGTTGCGGCTGCGCGTCGTCGAGTTCACCAAGGGCGACGTAGGTGCCGCCGATGGTGTCGCGGATCGCCGCCTCGACCTGCGGATCCTCGGCCAGTTCGTCCTCGACCCGCCGCGACGCGTCGTCGAGGATCCGTCGGACGAGGGTCTTGTCGAGATCGCCGGCCACGTCGGGATCGATGCTCTTCAGGATGCCGCTGGTGAAGTCGCTGATGCGGTCGCTGGTCGCGGCGGCGATCCGGGCCCGTTCGGCCTCGGCGTCGGCGAGTCGTTCGGCCTCGCGGGCGCGGTCCCGCTCCTCCTGCGCCTGCCCCTTGGCGGCGGCTTCCCGCACCGCGAACACGATCGAGATCGCCGTCGCCGCGATCAGGGCGACCAGCACCGCGGCCGCGGCGAAGACCCCCGTCCGGTGACGACGGACGAACTTCGAGGTTCGATACGCGAAGGAGGGCGGCCCTGCGAGCACCGGCTCGTCGTTCAGCACACGCCGCAGTTCCAGCGCCAGATCGTTGGCGGTCTGGTAGCGACGGACCCGGTCCTTCTCGAGGCACCGCATGATGACCCAGTCGAGGTCGGCCTTCAGGCGCTTCGACAGGGAGCCCGGTTCGAGCCGGCGGGCGCTCGCCACGTTGCGGGCGGCGTCGCCACCTGCGGCCACGATGGTCGTGAACCGCTGGCTCGGCTTGGGCGGTTCCACCTCGCGGATCGTCTTCTGGATGCCGAGGAAGCCGCCTTCGCGCAGCTTCTCGCCGTCGAAGGGCAGCGTGCCCGCGATGAGCTCGTAGAGCATGACGCCCAGCGAGTAGACGTCGGCGCGGGTGTCGATGTCGACGCCGCTCATCTCGGCCTGCTCGGGGCTCATGTACTCCGGCGTGCCGATGAACTGCCCGACCTCGGTGTAGACGGTGCCCTCGGTCAGGCGCTGGTTGAGGGCCTTGGCGACGCCGAAGTCGATGATCTTGGGCGTCGCGCGGCCGTCCTCGAACTCGACCAGCACGTTCGAGGGCTTGAGGTCGCGGTGGATGACGCCCTTGCCGTGGGCGTGCTGGACGGCTTCGCAGACCGTGATGAAGAGCTCGAGACGCTCGTCGATGTCGAGACGCTCCCGATCGCAGAACTTCGTGATCGAGTCCCCCTTGACGAACTCCATCACGAAGTAGGGCCGGCCGTCGGAGGTGGTGCCGCCGTCGAAGACCCGAGCGATCGACGGATGGTCCATGACCGCGAGGGCCTGCCGCTCCGCCGCGAAGCGGTTCACGACCGCCGTCGAGTCCATGCCCGGCTTGATGACCTTCAGGGCGACCCGCTGGACGTGCGGCTCGCGGCGTTCGGCGAGATAGACGACGCCGAAGCCGCCCTCGCCCAACACCGCCAGCAGCTTGTACGGCCCGACGCTCTTGCCGAGGGCCGTGGTGCCCACCGCGGTGCCGATCGTCGCTTGCGTCCTCGTCGGGGAGGCCGGCCGGTCGATCGTGGCCTCCGGCTCCGACGGGACCTCGCCCGAGCTCGATCCCCCCGGTGCGGGGGCGGAGTCGGACGGGAACCGCTTCCCAGGCTCCGGCAGCGGCGAAGTTGGCGTGGGATCGTCTTCGGGCATGGGTCGATGGTCGGAGGTCGGCCGCGAAGGGACCTTCCGGAGTCTATCGGAGGCCACCGCCCCTCCCGTTGGCAATCGGCCCCGCCGATCGGGCATTCGTCCCACCCGAACCCCCCGTCCGGCGTGGTTCTTCGCCCCGAGGAGGGCCTCGAGTGCCCGATGGCATTGGGACCGCGCGAGACCGCCCGTTCAGGGTCTCGAACCCCGAACGCGCGAATCTGGGCACGATGACGACTCTGGGGGACGTGCAGAACACGCGTCTGGTCGCCCCGACTCCACCGCCGCTCCGCTCCCGCCTTGAGGATGGGGCCCGATCGCCAACGGCACCGCCACCGGGTCATGCCAGGCGAGTGTCGAACGAGCCTGGGGGCGGGGCGGTCGGGTCAAGATGGGATGAAGACGAGACTTTTCCGGGTGAGTCTGCAGTTTCGGATTTGCCTGCCTCGGAGGCGACGGTACTTTTGAGGGGTCGGGCAACACCGACCGGGAACATCCCATTCCCGCCCCTTGCGTTCCCTTTTCCCTTTTTCGAGACAGGAGAAAGATCATGCTTCGCACGCTTTGCGGCGTTGTCGCGCTCGCGGCCACCGCCACCATCGCTTCCGCCGGCACGGTTGTCAGCGGCAGCTACGGCTGGGAGGACGGCGGCACCGTTCTCGGCAGCTTCGGCAACTTCAACAGTTCCAACTACACCGCTGGCGACGCGGCGTTCGTCTACAGCGGCAACAGCTCGCTGTTCGTCTACGAGGAGCCGATCTCCGGCACCCCGCAGGGCTACGTGGCGTTCATCACCGGTCTCACCGATGGAGATGTGATCGACGCGGACTTCTTCGCCTGGGACGACACCCCCGGCGCCAATCCTTCGCTGCGGATCTGGGGCCACTACGCCCTCTCGAGCGACATCGACGCGTACGAAGGCTCCGCCGGTGGCAACAACACCTTCTCCGGCGAGAACGTCTGGACGAACCTCTCGCACTCCTGGACCTTCGATTCCAACGGCGGCACTCGCGACGCCCTCGTCGTCGAGGTCCGGATCTACTCCTCCGACGGCGCCAACTTCGGCTACGTCGACGACATCTCCGTCACCGTGAGCGGTGCGGACGTCAGCGGCGTCCAGATCAACTTCGCCCCGGCGCCGGGCGCGATCGCGCTGCTCGCCGCCGCCGGCCTCGCCGGTTCGCGTCGCCGTCGCGCCTGAGCGACGTTCGTCCGACCATGCGGAGGCGCCTCGCGACCTCCGCATGAATGCCGCCTTCCCGACGGAGGCGACCGCATTCACCCACGACCCCGGTCCTCGCGGCCGGGGTCGTGTCGTTGTCGGAGGCCGATGCACCATCGCGGCCCGGTTCCGATCGAACGCGTCGAGGGACGAACCGGTACTCTCCTGCGATGCTTCATCACGGTCTGACACCCGTCTGGGGTCGTGTCGCCGCCCTCTGCGGACTCGCCGCCTCGGTCGCGCTTTCGGCCTGCGGCGATCGGAAGGGACCCCCTGCCCCGGTCGAGCCACCGCCGGTCCCCGTCGTCGTCGGCGATGTCGAGACCCGGAACGTCCCGGTGATCGCCGAGTTCACCGGCCGCCTCGACGCGGTGGCGACGATCGACATCCTCGCCCGCGTCGAGGGCACGCTCGAGGAGCGACTCTTCGAGGAGGGCGGCCGGGTCGAGAAGGATCAGGTGATCTTCACGATCGACGATCGCGTCTACGCCGCCAAGGTCGCGGAGGACGAGGCGGCGCTCGCGAAGGCCCAGGCCGATCTGCGTCTCGCTCGCGAGCAGGTGCAGGTCAAGGCCGCCGAGGCCGCCCTCGCGCAGTCGAACGCCCGGCTCAAGCGGGCCCAGACCGACGAGGAGCGGCTGCGCCCGCTGGCCGAGATCGACGCGGTGCCGCGGCAGGATCTCGACAACGCCGTCGCCGCGGTCGAGGTCGCCGAGGCGGAGGTCGCGGCGCAGGAGGCGACCCTCGAGAACACCCGCCTGTCCACCGAGATCGAGATCGCCCGGGGCGAGGCGGCCGTGGCCAGCGCCGAGGCTCGACTCGAGACCAGCCGCATCGATCTGGGCTACTGCACGGTCCGCGCTCCGGTCGCCGGTCGGATCGGCAAGGCCGAGATCGACGTGGGCAACGTGGTCGGCCGCGCAAACTCCAGCCTGCTCGCCACGCTTCGCGTGATCGATCCGATCGACGTCGAGTTCTCGTTGAGCGAGACCGAGTACCTCAAGTTCGCCGGCCGATACGAGGGTGAGGACCGGCCGTCCCCCCCACCGCTCCAACTGGTTCTGGCCGACGATCGCGCCGTGGACGACGAGGGAGCCTTCCTGTTCGCCGAACGCACCGTCGATCGCCAGACCGGCACCATTTCGCTGCGAGGTCGCTTCCCGAATCCGCAGCAGGTCCTGCTGCCGGGCATGTTCGGTCGAGTCCGGGCCAACGTCGACGTGCTCGAGGACGCCGTCGTGGTGCCTCGTCGGGCGGTGATCCAGCAGCAGACCTCGCGCTACGTCTATCTGGTGGATGCCGACGATCGCGTGCAGCAGCGACCGGTCGTGCTCGGCGCGACCGCGGACCAGCTGGTGGTCGTGGAGAGCGGTCTCGAACCCGGCGATCGGATCGTCGTCGAGGGTCTTCAGAAGGTGGTCCCCGGCGTCCGCGTCGAGCCACGGACGGATGCGGCGAGCGCCGAACGCGCTCCCGCCTCCGGCGACGGGAGCTGACCGGCCGTGGCCCGCTTCTTCATCGATCGTCCGGTCTTCGCGATCGTCGTCTCGCTGGTGATCCTGATTGCCGGCGGCCTCTCCATCACCGCGTTGCCGATCGCGCAGTTCCCGCAGATCAGCCCGCCCACGGTTTCGGTCGAGATCACCTACCCCGGCGCCAATGCGGAGACCGTCGCCGAGGCGATCGCATCGGTCGTCGAACAGGAGATCAACGGCGCCGAGGGGATGATCTACTTCTCGTCGCGCAGCTCTTCCGACGGCCGCTACACGCTGACCTGCACCTTCGAGATCGGCACCGATCTCGACATCGCGACGGTCGACATCAACAACCGGGTCAACACCGCCAGCGCCCGCCTTCCGAGCGAGGCGATCGAACAGGGCATCGTGGTCGAGAAGAAGTCGCCGGACATGCTGATGGCCATCAGCGTGTTCAGCCCGACCGGGGCGTACGACGACATCTTCGTCAGCAACTACGCGACCACGCAGATCGTCGACGCGATCGCCCGAACCGACGGCGTCGGCAGCACCTCGATCGTCGGGCAGCGCGACTACTCGATGCGCCTGTGGCTCCGACCCGACCAGCTCGCGACCCTCGGCCTGACCGTCAGCGATCTCGTCGGGGTCGTCCGCGAGCAGTCGACGCTGGTCCCCACCGGCGCCGTGGGCGCACCGCCGGCGGATCTCGGCAACGAGTTCCAGCTGGCCGTCAACTCCAAGACCCGCCTGTCCACGCCGGAGGAGTTCGGCGACCTCATCGTGCGCACCGAGTCCGACGGCTCGATCCTCCGGATGAAGGATCTCGCCCGCGTCGAACTCGGGGCCCAGAACTACTCGAGCTTCGCCCGCCTCGACGAATCCCCGGCGGTGGTGCTGCTGGTCTACCAGCGGCCCGGAGCCAACGCCCTCGCCACCGCGCAGGCGGTGCGCAGCCTGCTGGACGAGCGCATCGCCCCCGACATGCCCGAGGGGATCGAGTACGAGATCACCCTCGACACCACGATGTTCGTGGACGCCGCCATCGACGAGGTGCTGGTGACCGTCGCCCAGGCGTTCGCTCTCGTGCTGCTGGTGGTGTTCCTCTTCCTCGGCTCGGTCCGGGCGACGATGATCCCGATGCTCGCGGTCCCGGTGTCCCTGCTCGGGACCTTCGCGGTGTTCGTGCCGCTGGGCTTCTCGATCAACACCATCAACCTGTTCGGGATCATCCTCGCGATCGGTCTGGTGGTGGACGACGCGATCGTCGTGGTCGAGGCGGTCGAGGTGCACATCGCCGACGGCCTCTCCGCACGCGACGCCACCATCAAGGCCATGAAGGAGGTCTCGGGCCCCGTGGTCGCCACGACCCTGGTGCTGTGCGCGACCTTCATCCCGGTGGCCTTCATGGGCGGGATCACCGGCGAGATCTACCGCCAGTTCGCGCTGACGCTGTCGGTGTCGGTGATCATCTCGTCGGTCGTCGCACTGTCCTTGAGCCCGGCGCTCTGCCGCCTGATCCTGAAGCCCCGCGGCGAGGCTCGCGGTCCGATCGGACGCCTGCTGGCGTGGTGGTCGCGGATGCTCGACCGGTCGACCGGCATCTACGGACGCGTCGTCGCGGGCCTGGTTCGGAAGAGCGTGCTGGCGCTCGTCGCGGTGGCCGCGGTGTTCTACGGGATCTCGGCGCTGGGCAAGCGCCTGCCCGCCGGCTTCGTGCCCAGCGAGGACCTCGGCTACGTCTTCGCGTTCGTGCAGCTCCCCGACGGGGCCAGCCTGGAGCGCACCGGCGCCATCGCGGACCGGTTCATCGGGTTCGCCAAGGACGTCCCCGGCGTGCGCCGGGTGGCGAGCCTCGGCGGCATGAACCTGATGACGGGCACCTTCGACTCCAACGCCGCGAGCTTCATCGCGGTGCTCGATCCCTGGGACGAGCGCACCACGCCCGAGACCGCCGTCGGCGCGATCGTGCGACGCCTGCAGCAGGAGCTCGCGAGCTATCCCGAGGCGATCGGACTGTCCTTCAACCCGCCGGCGATCCCCGGCATCGGCACGTCCGGCGGGCTGGTGTTCGAACTCCAGGCCCGAAGCGGGCAGGACTCCGCGTCCCTCTTCGAGGCGTCGCAGCGGTTCGTCGCGGCGGCGCAGCAGGACCCCAGGATCGGCGGCCTGTTCTCGAGCTTTCGACCGACGGTGCCGCAGATCGACCTCTCGATCGACCGCGATCGGGTGAAGACGCTCGGCGTTCCCGTGAACTCCGTCTTCGAGAGCCTGCAGACCTTCCTCGGCGGCCTCACCGTCGAGGACTTCTCCGCGTTCGGACGGACCTATCGCGTGGTGATGCAGGCCGAGCCGCAGTTCCGGTCGGGAACCGAGTCGATCCGCGAGATCGAAGTGCGATCGGCGAGCGGCGCGATGGTGCCTCTGTCGACGCTGACCTCGCTGTCGCCGACCACCGGCCCCAACGTGGTCTTTCGATACAACATGTTCCCCTGCTCGGAGATCACCGTCGGCCCGCCCCCCGGCGGCAGTTCCGGCGAGGTGATCGCCGCGGTCGAGGAGCTCTCCCGCACCACCCTGCCCGCGGGATTCGGCATCGAGTGGACCGGCATCGCCTACCAGCAGCTCGCCGCCGCGGGCGGACAGATGCTCATCCTGATCCTCGCGATCGTCTTCGTGTTCCTCTTCCTCGCGGCGCAGTACGAGAGCTGGTCGATTCCGCTCTCGGTGCTGCTGGGCCTGCCGACGGCGATCCTCGGCGCCATGGCCGCGATCTGGCTCCGCTCGCTGCCGATCGACGTCTACGTGCAGATCGGCCTGGTGATGCTGATGGGCATGGCCGCGAAGAACGCGATCCTCATCGTCGAGTTCTCGAAGCTGCGGCGCGAGGCCGGCGACGGCGTCGTCGAGGCGGCGATCGAGGGCTCGCGGCTCCGCTTCCGGCCGATCCTGATGACCGCGATCAGCTTCGTGCTGGGCGTGCTGCCGCTGGTGATCGCCTCCGGCGCCGGTGCGGCGAGCCGCATCTCGCTCGGCACCGCGGTCTTCGGCGGCATGCTGGTCGCGACGATGATCGGCGTCTTCCTGATCCCGATGCTCGACGTGATCGTGCAGTCGACGGTGCGCAAGCTGTTCGGGTCGCCGAAGCCCGCCGACACCGTGGTGGACGGAGGTGGATCGTGAGACGTCTCCTCTGGATCGCACTGGCCACGGTGCCGTTCGCGTGCACCGTGGGTCCGGACTACGAGCGCGTCGAGCTGGACGTGCCGGACCGGTTCCGGGACGCCACCGAGGACCAGTCGCTGACCACGCCCGCAGCCTTGAGCTGGTTCGACGTCTACACGGATCCGGTGCTGCAGGCCCTGATCACGGAGGCGTTGGCGAACAACACCGACCTGCTGATCGCCGCGGCTCGGGTCGCCGAAGCCCGCGCCGCGTCCGCGATCGCGGAGAGTCGCCTCTTCCCCACCGCCGACGGCAATGCATCGCTCCGCACTCAGGGCATCGCTCGCGACGGATTCCCGTTGTTCCCCGAGCCGCAGGATCGCGACGGCGGCACCATCACGCTCGGCGGCTTCGCCGTCTGGGAACTGGATCTGTGGGGCCGCTTCCGACGCGCCGCCGAGGCGTCCCAGGCGCAGCTCCTCGCCAGCGAACTCGATCGTGCGGCGATCGCCCAGTCCCTGGTGGTCGAACTGTCCGCCGCGTACTTCCGGCTGCTGGCCGCCGATGCGGATCTCGCGATCACCCGGCGCACCATCCAGAGTCGCGACGAGTCGCTGAGGCTGGTTCAGGCTCGTCTGGACCGGGGCATCGCCAGCATGCTCGAGGTCCGACAGGCGGAGGGCCTCCTGCAGTCGGCGCAGCTTCTGGTGCCGCAGCTCGAGGCGGCGCGGTCTCGGGAGGAGAACCTCATCCGGCAGCTGATCGGAAGCACGCCCGGACCGGTTCCCCGAGGCGAGACCCTCGATCACCAGGTCGCCAGCCTGACGGTTCCCGCGGGGCTGCCGTCGGAACTGCTCGAACGCAGGCCCGACGTGCTCGCCGCGGAGTCCCAGCTTGCCGCGAGCGTCGCCGGCATCGGCGAGGCCAAGGCGCTGCTGTTCCCGCAGGTCACGCTGACCGGCGTGGGTGGCGTCTCGAGTCAGCAGCTCTCGGGCCTGTTCAACGGATCGAGCCTCTTCTGGGACGCCGCCGTCGAGGTGTCGATCCCGATCTTCAACGCAGGACGTCTCGAGGCGAACGTGGCCGCCGCGGAGGCCCGCGCCGATCAGGCCACCGGCATCTACCGACGCACCGTGCGGACGGCCTTCCGCGAGGTCGCGGACAGTCTGATCACCCTGGAGAAGCTCAAGACCTTTCGCCGCATCCAGGAGAAGCAGGTGGCGGTCCTCATCGATCAGTCGCGGCTTTCCAACGCCCGCTACCGCGGCGGGGTCACGAGCTACCTCGAGGTGCTCGACAGCGAGCGTCAGCTGTTCGAGGCGCAGCGGTCCCTCGTCGGAGCGCGTCTGGATGAGGTGAGCGCCGTCGGCGTGCTGTTCCGTGCCCTGGGCGGCGGCTGGACGCCCGAGGAGGCGGATGCGGCGCCGATGCCGGAGGAGCGAGCCGCGCGGGACGCCGACCCGACCGGGTCGGCGGGGTGAGCCGTCGGGAACGCAACGCCTGGGTTCCCAAGGCCGTGATCGGGTTCATCACGATCGTGGGCATGGCGATCGCGGCGCTCGGCGTGTTCTTCATCGTGCAGGGCGTCGAGGAGTGGCGCCTCGGCGAGGCGAGTCGCTCGTGGCCGACCGTCGAAGGACGGGTGCTCGAGAGCGAGGTCGCGACCCGGGCCACCGGCTCGCGCGGCTCGGGCGGGCCGAGCACCACGACCACCCACGAGATCCGCTACGAGTACGAGATCGACGGCGTGCGTCGCGAGGGCCGTCGCGTGGCCTACACCGTCGCCATGGGCGAGGGGGACCTCCGGGCCCGCGCGGCGCGATACCCCGCGGGCCGGTCCGTCGGGGTGCATGTCGATCCCGAGGATGCCGATCGAGCCGTGCTCGAGCCGGGCGCCGATGGGTGGAACCTCGTCCCCATTGCGATGGGCGCTCTGGCGGTGCTGTTTCCGGCAGCGGTGGTGACGTTCGCCTGGCGGCTCTGCCTGCGGCTCGGCGTCCTCTGAACCGACGGACTACCCTCCACCCCGTGGCCGATCTCCGCGACAAGACCATCGTCGTCACCGGCGCCTCTTCCGGCATCGGGGCGGCCACCGCACGGGCCTGCGCCGCCGCGGGCATGGACCTCGTCCTCGCGGCCCGGCGTCGGGATCGCCTCGAGGCGGTTGCGGCCGAAGTCGAACGCCTCGGCCGTCGCGCCGAGATCGTCGAGGGCGACGTCGCCGAACCCGGCCATGCCGCGCGGCTGCTCCACGCCGCCGAGCGGGCCTTCGGCGGATTCCATGCGGTCTTCGCCAACGCCGGCTACGGCCTCGAACGCGAGATGCTCGCGACGCCCCTCGACGAGATGCGGCGGATGTTCGAGGTCAACTTCTTCTGCGGCACCGATCTCCTGCAGCACGCGGCGCAACGCCTGCTCGACGCGAAGCGTCCCGGCCACCTGCTGATGTGCTCGAGCTGCGTGGCCAAGTTCACCCTGCCCCGGCACGGGGCGTACTCGGCGACGAAGGCGGCGCAGGCGATGGTCGCCCGATCGATGCGATCCGAACTCGCCGAGCACGGAGTCGAGGTCTCGACGGTGCATCCGGTGACGACGACCACCGAGTTCTTCGAGGTCGCCGCCGGCGACGAGCGCCACCACCTGCGCGACGGGGTCCCCCCGCACGTGCCCCCGCTGTTCGTCCAGCGGCCCGAGCGGATCGCCGACGCGGTGGTCCGCTGTCTGCGGAGGCCCAGGGCCGAGGTCTGGACCAGCCACACCGTCCGCCTCGTCGCGGGAGCCTTCACCGCCTTCCCCTTCCTGCAGGAGTGGGTCATGCGGGGCGAGGCCCGGAAGTACCGCGAACGAGACGCCCGAAGCTGACCGCACCTGCTACCTTTTGCCCCCTTCCGGCCGGTTCGGTCCGGCCTGCCCACCTTCGATTGCCCCGCCCCGTTCGAGGAGCCCCGACCCATGGCCATCCGCGTCGCGATCAACGGCTTCGGCCGCATCGGCCGCCTCGTCTACCGCATCGGAACCGACCAGGGCGGCATCGAGTTCGTCGGGGTCAACGACCTCGTGCCGGCGGACAACCTCGCCTATCTCGTGCGCCACGACACGTGCCATGGTCGCTTCTCGAAGCCGGTGCACGTCGAGGGCGATGCCCTCGTCTGCGAAGGCGTCTCGACCCGCTGCACCGCGATCAAGGATCCCGCGGCGCTGCCGTGGAAGGAGCTCGGCGTCGACATCGTGCTCGAGTCCACGGGGCTCTTCACGACGGCCGAGGACGCCTCGAAGCACCTCGACGCCGGTGCCAAGCGGGTGGTGATCTCGGCCCCGACCAAGAGTCCCGACAGCGTGCCGACCTTCGTCTACCGGGTGAACCACGAGGAGTACGACCCCGCGGCGCACAAGGTCGTCTCCAACGCCTCCTGCACGACCAACTGCCTCGCTCCCGTCGCGAAGGTCCTGCTCGACTCGGTCGGCCTCGAGGAGGGCCTGATGACGACCGTGCACGCGGTGACCGCCACGCAGCCCACCCAGGACGGGCCGAGCAAGAAGGACTTTCGCGGAGGCCGCAACGGCTACGAGAACGTCATTCCCGCCTCGACCGGCGCCGCCAAGGCGGTCGGACTCTGCCTGCCCGAGACCAGGGGCAAGCTGACCGGGATGAGCTTCCGAGTGCCGGTCGCCAACGTCTCCTGCGTGGACCTGACCTTCCGTCCGAGCCGGGCGACCTCGCTCGAGGAGATCAACGGCCTGATGAAGGCCGCGGCGGAGGGACCGATGAAGGGCGTGCTCGGGTACACCGAGGACGACGTCGTCTCGAGCGACTTCATGAGCGACCCGCACAGCTCGATCTTCGACGCCGGTGCCGGCATCGGCCTCAACGACCGCTTCTTCAAGGTGGTCTCCTGGTACGACAACGAGTTCGGCTACGCCTCGCGGTGCGTCGATCTGATCCGCTACATGGCCGAACGGGGTCTCTGAGGAACACGAACCCTTGACGACTCGCCGGAGCGGTCGTACTCTCTGCGATCCTGATTGCGGGGTAGAGCAGCCTGGTAGCTCGTCGGGCTCATAACCCGGAGGTCGCAGGTTCAAATCCTGCCCCCGCTACTTGCTCGATCGACGCGGCGCCGCGAGGTGCCGCGTCGTCGTTTGGGGACCAAATCGCGTCCCGTTGCTCAACCTCGGTCGACTCGCGGCGCCCCGTCATCTCGCGGCGACGCGCGAGGACTTCGCTCACGCGGCTCCACCGACGCTGCAAATGGTCCTCGCCTTGCTCGGCTGCCAGGAGTTGGACTCCTCGGGATTTCGAGTCTCGGCCCTGCTGTCCACATGAACCCACCGCCGCCGGAGCCCTGGGGTTTGCGTGCGCGGTCGTCCCCTCACACCGCCGTCGTGCCCGATGCGGTTCCATCGCACGGCGACCACCCTGCGAAGACGCTTCCCGGCGGCTCGGCCATCGTCACCGTTCCGTGGCGCTAGCCGCGGGCCGTCTTCGACTCGATCTCCTCGAGGGACGCCTCGATCCGCTCGGCAAGGATCGCAGGATTGCCCCCAGTGAAGAACTCGGAATGATCGATTGGCATGCGATGTTCGGTGATGCCGCCTCGGCTGATCAACAGATCGCCAGCGGCATTTGCCCACCTGTGCGAACCGCGCCAGACTTCAACGGGCGACTCGATCTCGACCTGTCCACGGCCACGCGCAAGATCGGTGTGGTGGAAGTGCAGCGTGAGCACGAGCTCGCCGACACGTTCCTCGGTGCCGCGCCGCATGAATCTCTTGTCCCTGTGCCAATCGGCCAACCATCCGGCCCGCTCCTCGATGGACCTGCGGCCCACGCGGCCGATGATTGCCTCGACCATGTCGCGCACGTCCTCGTCGATCACAACACCATCCACGGTCTCCGCACCGCGCATCCTGGCGAAGTCCCGGATGTGCCAGTCGATCACCTCTTGGTCGTTCTTCACTCCCGGTTGGAAGACCTGATCGATCGGATCGATCTGTCCGATCCACGACACTTCGCGTCCGACTCTCTCCAGTTCCGCAGCCACGGCGACGGCGGTGTGGCTGCCGAATGCAAATCCCAGAAGCTTGATCGGACCTTCCGGCTGACGGCGCATGATGGCCCGCGCGTAGCTGCGGGCCATCCCCTCGAGCGTGAGGAACTCTCCACCCGGTGCGAAGAACACTCGCGTCTGCACACCGGTGAACGGGCACTCTTCGGGAAGGGCCGCCACGAGCGGATCGAACACCTTGATCGACCCACCTGCCGGATGGAAGGCGAACAACGGGCTCCAGTCGCCGGCCTTGCGAAGATCCACGAGACAGCCGTCCGGCAGTGGGAGCGTCGCTGGATCCGTCGCACCCCCAGAGGCTGCGGTGCCGCCTCGAAGCGAGACGGCTGCCAGATCCGCCTCACCACCACCGGCGACGAGTTCCAGCAAGGAGATGCCGAGATCGACAAGTGTCGTTTCGGGGTTCACCCGCGTCGGTGGACGCGACAGGTCGAACATGCTCTCGATGCGCATGAGCAGCTCGAAGCTCATCAGCGAGTCCAGGCCCATCTGGGTGAGCGGCCGGTCCTCGCGAATCCTGGC
>JAFMML010000049.1 GCA_017859745.1 Planctomycetota bacterium | reverse complement strand
CCTGTCGTTCCACCGAAGTCTGTCGAGCCGCCGAAGCCGGCACCTGTCGTTCCGCCGAGGCCGGTCGAGCCAGCGAAGCCGGCACCTGTTGTTCCGCCGAAGCCGGTCGAGTCACCGAGGTCGGCCCCAGTCGTTCCACCGAAGCCTGTCGAGCCGCCGAAGCCTGTGCCGGTCGTTCCACCGAAGCCGGTCGAGCTGCCGCCAAGGTCTACGACCCCGCCGAGTCCCGAGCGGATGAAGGTTCGAGCGGTCGCGGTGCTCGTTCCCGAGGCGCTCCCCGAGGATCGGGCGCCGGTGCGAGCCGCCATCGCTCGGTGGAGGGATCGAGGCGTCGAGACGGTACTCGCCTGCACCGGCGGCATCGAGTCGGCGGCACCGCTCGCCGAGGCCCTTGGCCACGTCGGCCCGATGATCCTCGACCTCGGCGCCAGCATTCGAACCGGCGCCGACCGCAGACTCGCTCGGACCATGCCGATTCCCGAACGGGTGGTGGCCGATCTCGAACGGCAGCTCGCGTCGGTGGGGGAAAGCGTGTCCCGCCGCGTCGGCGAGGTCGATGCTGGGACGCGGAAGGTCGCGGTGCGCATCGATCTGGCCGGCGACGCCGAGCAGCTCGATGCCGGTCTTGCGGCGATCGCGTCGCCGCACTGGCAGAGCGGGGCGATCGCGGTCTTTCGACTTGGGCCGGAGCGGGCCACCATCGTCGCGGGCGGCGTGGACAAGTCCGCGGGGTTGCAGCGGGTGCTGCGCGGTTTCGGACTGCCGCCTTCGCGTGTCGTGGTGGCGGCGGCCGCCGAGGAGGACCTCGGTCTCGTCGATTGGTGTCGGGCGATCGTGGTGGGCACGCCTTCCGATCGACTTCGTGCCGCAGCGGCCCGAGTCGCCGAACGGGGTGATTGGCGTGCGGTCGAGGCGTTCGTGGCCTCGGCCCTCCCCGGACTCGAGGGTCTCGACGCCTGATCGTGGTCGGTACACTCGCGGTTTCGACCTCTGGAGACTGCTCGTGTCCGCATCCGCCACCACTTCCGCCTCGACCGCTTCGTCTTCGGAGTCGGACTTCTCGTCCCGACAGCGGATCTGGCTCGACGGCGAACTGGTCTCGCGAGCCGAGGCCAAGGTCTCCGTCTACGACCACGCCCTGCTCTACGGCGACGGCTGCTTCGAGGGGATCCGGGTCTACAACGGCCGGATCTTCAAGCTGCGGTCCCACCTCGAGCGGCTCTACCGTTCGGCGGATCTCATCCGCCTCGCCCCGGCGTATCCGATGCGGGATCTCGAGCAGGCGGTGCGGGACACCGTCGAGGCCAACGGACTCGCCGACGCCTACATCCGCGTGGTCCTGACCCGTGGCGTGGGCACCCTCGGCCTGCACCCCTTCAAGTGTCCGCGTTCGGGCACGATCGTCATCGTCGATGCGATCCAGCTCTACCCGGAGGAGCTCTACCGCGAGGGGATGAAGGTGATCGTGGCGAAGCGACCCCGCATTCCGATGCAGTGCCTCGATCCGGCGGTCAAGAGCCTCAACTACCTCAACAACATCCTCGCCAAGGTCGAGGCGATCGATGCGGAGGTGCTCGAGGCGATCATGCTGAACACCGACGGCTTCGTCAGCGAATGCACCGGCGACAACATCTTCGCGGTGAGGGACGGCCACATCTCGACCCCGCCCGAGGATGCGGGCATCCTGCACGGGATCACCCGGGCGTTCGTGATGCACGAGCTTGCGCCGGCGCTCGGGATGCGGGTCGAGCAGAGGCCGATGCGCCTGGAGGATCTCTACGCCGCCGACGAGGTGTTCCTGACCGGCACCGCAGCGGAGATCATCGGCGTCAACGCGATCGGCGACCACGCCATCGGCAACGGCGGGGTCGGGCCGATCACGGACACGCTCGAAAAGGCGTTTCGCGACCGGGTGCGCACCGACGCGCCGGAGGATTGAACATTCTCGAGCTCGCGGAGAGCTGATCCATGCGATGTCCCGCTTGCGAGTACGCGCTGTGGAATCTGCTCCCGGGACCGTGCCCCGAGTGCGGCCGCGCCTTTCGCAGCGACGAGTTCGAGTTCGAGCCGGGATCGGTCGCGTTCCTCTGCGGCGCGTGCGGGCAGGAGTACTTCGGCACGGATTCGAAGGGGCTCCTCGTGCCTCGGACGTTCGCCTGCGTCGCCTGCGGTGCCGCCTGCGATTGCGGCGCGATGGCGGTGGCGCCCACGGATCGAATCGATCCGCTCGCCGATCGCGGACTGCTGCCGTGGATCGACCGAGGCCTCGACTCCGACGGCCGGCCGCGGCGGGGGTTCTTCAACCGCTTCTTCGCCACGGTGTGGTGGATGACTGCGCGGGGCTGGAAGGCGGTCGACGGGGTTCCGCGTGAAGCCGGCACCGGGCAGGCGTGGGGCTTCCTTCTGGCGGCGACGCTGCTCAACGGTCTGACGGCGGCGCTGTCGCTCGCGGCGTTGATGGCGCCCCTCCTGTTGGGCGGTCCAGGCGGCGGCTTCGCGGTCCCGGCAATCGGCGGGGGCGCGGTCCTGATGCTCGGCATGCTCGCGGTCGGGTTCGTCGGGTGGTCCCTGCTGTCGGTCCTCATGGCCGGCCTGCTCGCCCACGGGTTGCTGCTGCTGACCGGCGTGTGCCATGGCAGTCTGGGCCGTACGCTGCAGGCGATGATCTACCCACATGCGGTGACGGTCTGGGGGGCCGTGCCGTGCTGCGCGCCGTTGACGAGCGGGGTGTTGTACCTGTGGAGCACCGTCCTCGCCTGCGGAACCGTCAAGCGGATGCAGCGGGTCTCCACGCTTCGGGCCTGCACGGCGGCGCTGGTGCCCGGGATCGTGGTGTGGCTTGTGATTCCGATCGGGGCGTTCCTCGCCGTCGCGAACGTGCCGGTGGCGATTCTGGGGCCGGGGACCCCGCCGCCGCCCACGGTGAGCGTCGAACCGGCGACCGCACCGGACGATGCCGACACGCCGGAGGCGGGCGGTGGGGTTGGTGCCGCGTCGGGCGAGCCGACGGACCCAACCGCGTCCGGACCGTCGGAGCCGATCCTCGGGGAAGGCTCCACCGCCGACGGGGACTCGGGCCGATGAACCTTCGAAGAGGTTCGCCATGACCGACTCCACGACGACCACTCCCGCGACGACTGCGACGCCGACCCCCGCCGCCAATCGACCGCCCTTTCAGCGGGTGGCCCGCCGGGTGCTGCTGATCGCCCTGCTTGCGAGCGTGGGGGTGCTGGTGCTGCTGGGGCTGCTGCTTCTCTTCGATGTCCGCGAGCGCTACAGCGGGCAGGCCGCGGGCACCGCGGTGGTGGCGGGCGCATGGTCGCTGCTGGGATTCGCGACGCTCAAGGCGCTCGACTTCAGCGGTCGTCGTGGCGTCCGCTGGGGCCTGTCGCTCGGCTGGGCGATGGCGACCGTCTCGACCCTCGCGGCGGTGGTCTGGCTCGCGCTGATCTGGCTTCCCATGAGCGGGCGCAGCGAGGAGAACCTTGCCCGCGGGGGCGCGATCTGCTCGATCTGGACGATCGAGTGCCTGTTGCCGCTGGCGTTCCTGTCGCCGGTGCGCCTGCCGATGTGGGGGCGAGCGATCGTCGTCGTCGCGTGCGGCTACGCGGTGTACCTCGGAGTGCTCGGCACGGCCGGCATCCTCGAGGCGAGGTGGGTCGAGAGGTACGTCGGGACGATCGGCGAGGACCTCTTCTTCAGAACCCACGCCGCAGGCGCGATCTTCGCCTTCAGCGGACTGATCGTGGTCGGGGTGCACCTGCGTCTTCGGGCCCGGCACGAGCCGGAACGGGGAGAATCGGTGCCCTGGCGGTTCGACATGAGACTCGCCTGCCCGCGTTGCGGGTTCGAGCAGTCGCTGCCGGTCGCCGGATCGGGAGACGGGGCCCGCTGCGGACGGTGCCGGTTGCGCATCCGCATCGACGTCGACGAGCCGCGTTGCGCCTGCGGGTACGTGCTCTACAGGATCTCCGGCGATCGCTGTCCGGAGTGCGGGCGCGAGATCGCAGAGGCGGATCGGTGGCTTGCCGATCGGGCGGATCGATCTCCGTCGGAGGACGGCTCGCCCGCACCGGCCTGATCGACGAACGCGTCAGTCGCGGTCCGACACCGTCAACGGCACGGTGGTCTCGGCGGCCCCAGAGGTCGCGGGGGTCTCGCCCTCGGACTGCTGGTGCAGTCGCTGGGCCCGCAGGGTGGACCAGTCCTCGACCCGCAGGTCGGGACTCTCGGGCCCGTCGTGCACCCGGATCACGTCGTACTCGTTGTTCCGCTGCGCCGGCAGGAAGCCCGCGTCGCGGATCAGGCGGCAGAGCGTCGGCTCGTTGAGGCAGAAGGTCGTCCCGGCGCTCGAGACCACGTTCTCCTCCATCATGACCGAGCCCATGTCGTTGGCGCCGTAGCGAAGTCCCACCTGTCCGACGTGCGGTCCCATGGTCACCCAACTCGACCCGATCGACCAGACGTTGTCGAGATAGAGCCGCGAGAGCGCCTGCGTGCGCAGGTACGCCGACGAGCCCGCCATGCGGACGCGGCGGCCGAACAGCGGGTGGCTCTCCTTGACGCCGGTGCCGTCGAGGGTCGCGACGACATCGCCGGGGAAGGGGGCGTCGGGATCGTCGCCCTCGCCGAATCCCCAGTCCGGCACCCGGCCGAGCGGCGTGTTCTCGCGCTGGAACGGCCATGAGATGAACGCCTTGCAGGAGCCGCCGCCGTCGCGGGCGAAGTCCGCAAGGTCGCGATCCTGCCACTGCCTCACCATCTCCATGTGATGCACTCGGTCGGCGATCCCCTCGATGTGCCCGAACATCATCGTCGCCGAGGTGTTCATGCCGAGCTCGTGGGCGACCCGCATGACGGTGAGCCACGCCTCCGCGGTGCACTTGCCCAGGCCGATCTTGCGCCGGACCGCGGGGGCGAAGATCTCGCCGCCGCCGCCGGGCACGCTGTCGAGACCCGCCTTGCGCAGCGGCTCCATCACCGAGCGGATCTTCTGCTCGAGGGTGTCGCCGGGCGGATCGAAGAAGTTCACGAACTCGATGAACTCCGGCGGACTGAACGCGTGGACGTGGACCTGCGGGAAGCGCTCGCCGATCGCTTCGAGCAGTTCGAGGTACCAGGGCAGCGGGAGGTCCGGATGCATGCCGCCCTGCATGAGGATCTGGGTGCCGCCGATCGCGACGAGCTCCTCGATCTTGCCGAGCAGGGTCTCGCGGTCGAGGACGTAGGCGTCGGCCTCGTCGCCGTCGCGGCGGAACGCGCAGAAGGTGCACTTGGCGGTGCACACGTTCGTGTAGTTGATGTTCCGGTCGATCACGTAGGTGCGGATCGAGTCGCCGTGCAGGGTGCGGCAGCGGCGATCCGCCCAGAAGCCCAGCGTCTCGAGCGGCATCCGCTCGTGGATCTCGAGGCCCTGCTGCGGCGTCAGGCGGGCCGCGCCGGCGGCCACGGCCTCGAGCAGGCCTTCGTCGAGGCCGGAGCGATCGGGATGAACGGTTGGGGGCACGTGCATGGAGGGCGTTTCGTCGGAGCCGAGGATGGCGTTTCGTCCGGAATGCTAGCGGCGGCGAATCGTCGGCGACCTCGCCTCAGACCCGGACCTTCGCCCACCCGCCCTGCAGGAATCGGGCGCCGAAGAGCGAGCCGCGGACCACGAGCTCGCTGCACAGGCCCAGCCAGATGCCGGTGAGGCCCAGGCCGAGGTGGATGCCGAGAAGCCACGCCAGCGGCAGGCGCACGCCGTAGTTGGAGAGGACCGTGATCACCAGACACGCCCTGGTGTCGCCGACGCCGCGGAGGGCCTGTCTCACGACCATCACCAGCGCAAAGAAGACCTGAACCGCCCCGCAGATGAACAGCAGCGGGGGCGCCTCCTCCAGATGCACCGGCTGATCGCTGATGACCCGGGTGAGCGCCGTGCCCGAGGTCATGAAGACGATGCCGAGAAGGCCCATGAACGCGACGCCGATCCCCGAGCACACCATGATCGCGCGACGCGCCATGATCACGCTGCCGGCGCCGAGGTACTGCCCGGCGAGAGCGCCCGCCGCGGTCCCCATCGCGAAGCCGGGCAGGAAGCTGAACGCCTCCCACTGGACCGCGATGATGTGCGCACCGACGAGCCCCTCCCGGGCGGTCCCCTCGATCGCCTCGGCGGCGGCGATCACCCCGATGAACATCAGGATGAAGAAGTTGACGCTCCACATCGCGATCCCCTCGAAGAAGTTGGGGATGCCGATGCGGACGACTCGCCAGGCCATGCCCCGCTCCGGGATGAGGGCGTGGCGCCGCACCTTCAGGTCCTTCACCCCGCGCATCAGCACCAACGCGGTGGCGATCCCGCCGACCGCGAAGGAGATCGCGGTGCCGCCGGCGATCCCCATGACCCCGTAGGTCGAGGCGTCGACGCTCGAGAGCGACGGCAGGCGTTCTCCGAGCATCCGGAGTTCGACGCCGGACAGGACCAGGCTGAACACGACGTTCACCACGTTGGTCGCCACCGCGATCACCGAAGGCTTCACGGTGTCGCCGGCGCCATGCAGCGCCATCGACCCGACCATCATCACGCCGCAGAAGGGCATGGAGAGGGCGAGGATCTCGACGTACTGGATGCAGAAGACGCGTGCGTCGTCGGTCAGGCCGCAGATTCGGGCCAGCGGTCCGGCACAGGCGACCATCACGCCCCCGACCACGAAGCCCCACAGGAAGCCGAGCGACAAGGCCTGTCCGGCCGCACGTTCGGCCAGCGGAAGGTCGCCCGCTCCCATCGCCCGGGCGATGATCGCCTGGCCGCCGATGCCGAGGCCGCTCATCGCGATGGCGATGAACCAGCCCACGAACGAGCCGATGCCGATCGCGTCCATCGCCGGCGTGACGACGCCTTCGGGCAGACTTCCCGAGATCACCTTGTCGACGAGCCCGACGATCGCGGTGAGGGTCTGCTGCAGCAGGACCGGCACCGCGAGAATCGCGATCGCCGCGCCCATCGACTTCCCGGCGAGGCGGCCGGATCGGATCTGGCCGCCCGCATCGGGGCTCGCCTCCTGCTCCTCCAGCACCATCAACGGGTCGAGCGGTTCATCGCTGCCGGCGGCGAAGTCGGTGCGCAGGCGCACCGGTTCGGGCGAGTCGTCGGAGGCATCGGAAACCGGGTCGTCGTCGCGCAAGACGTGATGGTACGGCACCACGACCGTTCGGCCTCACCTCGCGGCGATACCGGCCGATGGCGCGCCTCGCTCGCGGCGACTTCCTTCACCGATCGCCACGAGGGTTCCGTCGAGATCGACCGGCCGGCCGGTCGACAACGCGATCACGGCCTCGGCGAGTTCGATTCGCCGTCGCAGCAGGGGCGCCGGATCGAACGGGGGCCTCGTCAGCAGCGAAAGAGCCTCCGCGATCGACGTGGTGGCGTGGCCGAGCAGCTCTCCCTCGATCCAGCGCAGCCGATCGAGTCCCTCCGCATTCGGCGCGACGCCATCGACGCACCATGCGACCCGGCCGCGGGGCCGCAGCATGCCCGCGGCGATCGCGAGTGCCTCGCTCGAACTCGAGAAGATCGCCAACGCCTCCTGATCGTGGCGTCGACCGGCTTCGGCGAGTCCGCGGTGCTTCAGCGACCACTTGGCGGCAAGACCCGCCGTGAACGGATCGTCGGAAAGAAGGCGGGTTGCGGGATGCCGCGTGGACAGCGCCGCTGCCGCGGCGAGGGCCGCGATCCCGTCGCCGATCACCGAGAGGTGCGCCGCCTCGGCAAGGCGAAGCCTGCGGGCCAGCGCCAGGCCGATGCCGACGGGCACCGCGAGCGTGGCGAGATCGGGGTCGAGCTCCGCCGGCAGCGGATGCAGGTTCGCCTCGGGGACGGCGACCCGTTCGGCGAGGCCGCCGTCGCGTCCCCGACCCCCGATCACGGTGCGCTGCGGACACGCGGCGGCGAGGCCGGAGGCGCAGTGGGTACACCGTCCGCAGGGCAGGACGGGGTCGATCGCCACGAGGCCGCGGTTCGGATCGCGCCCCACGAGGCAACTGCCGGGAATGCCGAGCGCCCCGCGTCGACGCGACTCGGAGGCATGATCGCTCGCCCGCAGCAGGACCCGCGACATCTCGACGACGATCTCGCCGAAGACCGCCGGAGGATCGGGCCGCTCGGCCATCGTCGGACCCGCGGTGTCGTGGACGACGGCTCTCACGCGCCGCGTCCGATCACGGGGCGTCGCCGATGTTCGCGAATGGGGCGGCTCCGTCGCCGTCGAGACCCTGCTCCGCCATGCCCCGTGGCGGCGCCGGGGTCTCGAAGGTCCAGTCCTTCCAGAAGAGCAGGTGATCCCAGAAGGAGATGCGCCGTGTGAAGGTCGGGTAGAGGAAGACCTCCTCCCGGGCGAAGGGGGCTCCGGCCGACTCGTACCAGGCGAGCCACGTCGCGCGATCGAGGCCGAAGTCCCGCCCGGTCAGGATCCGGAGGCTGTCCGCCGCGGCGAGGTTCACCACGAGTTCCCTCGCGTCGAGGGCCAGGCACAAGGCCTGAAACGACTGGTCGGTCGGATACTGGGCGAGGGCGATCGCCAACTCGACCCGCACGCCGGGGTCCTCGTCGAGGTCGACCAGGCGGATCCAGATTCGGTCGGCGACCCTGGGCTCGTGGAGGCGTTGCAGACTCCGGGCGGCTTCGCGGCGCACCAGTGGCGAAGGACTGGACAGGTGGTCGGCGATCTTCATGGCGTCGTCGGGTTCGCCCCAGCGGCCGAGGGCCTGCACCGCGGTCGCCTTCACCAGAGGATCGGTCGGCTCCTCGACGTAGAGTCGATAGAGCTCCACGTACGGCGCGTCGCCTCCCCAGGGGGCGTTGGACAGCAGCGAGAGTCCGCGTCGCTGATTCTCGGGATCGTTGAGATCGCTCGCCCAGGCTGCAGCCTCGGCCGGCGTCGGCGGCGTCATGTCGGTCAGAAGGTCGTTGAAGTCCGAGGAGATCGTGTCGCAACCGGCCATCGCGACGGCGACGATCGACGCCGCCGCCGGATGTCGCCACACCCGTCGGTTTCGGACGAGACCGGTCGGCGTCCAGAGGTGGTCGGTGCGAGGCATGGAGGAGGTCGTCGGAGCGTCGTCGCCCGGTACTCTACCGAACGCGTGCCGCTGCGAGAGAACCGCAGGTTCCGCGGGCGGCCGAATCCTCCCCCATCGCAGGAGCGTTCCGCTGAGCGACCCCGCCGTCCATCGACCGCCGACGATCCACACCGTTCCGCTCGGCGAAACCCAGACCAACGCCTACCTCGTCGTCGTCGAGTCGTCCGAAGGACGCGACTGCTGGATCGTCGATCCCGGCGTGGATCCGCAGCCGCTGCTTGACCTGGTCCGACGGGAGGGCCTCGCGCCAAGCGCCATCCTGCTGACCCATGCCCACTACGACCACATCGGAGGGGTGGACGAGATCGAGCGGGCGCTCGGTCGCCTGCCGATCCGCCTTCACGAGGCCGAGCGGGCGTTCTGCGAGACGCCGCTGTTGAATCTCTCCATGTTCGGCGGGCGGCCCATCACCTGTCGGAGTCCCGATGCGACCCTTTCCGACGGCGAGGAACTCCACCTCGGATCCACGAGATGGCGGGTCCTCCACACCCCGGGGCACAGTCCCGGCTCCGTGACGCTCTACGAGGCGCGGCACGGCATCGCGATCGCCGGCGACCTGCTGTTCGCCGGAAGCATCGGCCGGATCGACTTTCCGACCTCCGATGCCGAGGCCATGAAGCGATCGCTGCGCCGGGTGCTCGAGGAGTTGCCCGACGCGACCCGCGTGCTGCCGGGGCACGGACCCGCCACGACGATCGGCGAAGAGCGTCGCGCCAACCCGTTTCTGCAGGACGATCTCCAAGGTTGGTAGCGACCGGGCGTAGGATCCTCCCATGACCGCCGCGACCGAACCTCAACTGCTTCGACTCGGGCACAGTCCCGATCCCGACGACGCATTCATGTGGTGGCCGCTCGAAGCCGACGATGCGACCACGCCGCCGGTGTTCGATCCCCGATTCCGTTTCGAACGTGTGGCCCTCGACATCGAGCGTCTGAACCGCCGAGCGGAGGATGCCGCAGCGGAGGACCGACTGGAGATCACGGCGATCTCCTGCGCCGCATATCCGTGGGTGTCCGACCGATACGTGCTCACCGCCTGCGGAAGCAGCATCGGCGACGGGTATGGGCCGAAGCTGGTGGCGCCCGCGGGGCGGGATCTCGCTTCGCTCGAAGGGGCCCGCGTCGCGGTGCCCGGCCTGCGTACCACCGCGTTCGTCACCTCGAGCCTGCTGCTCGGCCCCGGACGCTTCACACCCGTCGAAGTCGAGTTCGATCGAATCGAGCAGGCCGTCGCGGGGGGGGAGGTCGATGCCGGTGTGGTGATCCACGAGGGGCAGTTGACCTTCGAGCGGCATGGTCTGAAGCTGCTCGTCGATCTCGGGGCGTGGTGGCGGGACCGCACCGGGTTGCCGCTGCCGCTCGGCGCCAACGCGGTACGGCGCGATCTCGTCGAGCGGCTCGGCGCAGAGGCGGCGGCGGATCTCGCGGGGCTGCTGCGGCGCAGCGTCGAGCACGCCATGGACCATCGGGAGGACTCGATCCATGTGGCGATGGGTTTCGCCCGGGGCCTCGAGCCGGAACTCGCCGATCGCTTCGTCGAGATGTACGTGAACCGCTGGACGCTCGAGTACGGCCAAGCGGGTCGGCGGGCCGTGGCGCGACTGCTCGGCGAGGCCGCCACGGCGGGCCTGGTTCCACGAGTCGCGGAGGTCGACTTCCTCGGTCCCGATGGCGTCGAGCGCGAGCCGGTTCCTGGGGCCTGACGATCCCGGCGAGCGGTTCGGATCGGTCCCCCCGATATACTTTTCCGCTTCGCTCGAAAGGGGCCACGCGACATGTCCCAAGCCGTCCCACCGATGACCGAACAGGGCTACGCCCCGCCGACCGTGCGGCAGTTCGGAGTCTTTCTCGACAACAAGGTGGGCAAGCTCCTCGAACTCCTGCAGGCGTTCGAGGAGAGCGAGGTGGTGTCGGTGCGAGCGATCTCGGTCGTCGACTCCTCCGACCACGCGGTGGTGCGGCTCATCTGCGACAACGCCGACGCGGCACGGCAGATGCTTCGCCGCCGGCAGTTCAGCTTCTCCGAGGTGGATCTGCTCGTCGTCGAGATCGACGACAAGCGGACGCTGAGCGCGGCCTGCCTCTACCTGCTCGGTGCCGAGCTGAACATCCGCTTCGCCTACCCGATCCTCCCGTCCCCGCGGATCGACGGGGCGGTGGCGCTGGCGGTCGACGACCACACGCTCGCGGGTCAGATCCTGAGGCGGAAGCACTTCCGCCTGATCGCCGAAGAGGACCTGTCCTAGAACGTCGGATCGAAGTCCGGTCCCGCCTCGGACTCTCCGGGGGACTCTCCGGACGCTCCGACCCCGAACCTCGTCAGGCGTCGGATTCGGTCTTGACGACCTCCTTGGTCGCGGGGTCGTAGCGGTAGAGGGTGCCGTCCTCCTCGTTCTTGCAGGCCTTGTGGCTGCCGTCGCAGAGGGGCGGGTTGGAGGTGAGGCCGCAGGCGCAGACGAAGACCGGCTTGTCCTGGGGATCGATGCGGATGGGGCCGGTGGCGTCGGTGCGGATCAGTCGGGCCATGGTGGGTCCTCGGGGGCTGGGGGCTGGAGCGGATGCTCGTTGCGAAGGTGCGAGCGGTGCTTCGGTCAGGGGGTGGGGTCGGCCTCGGTCGAATCGGCCTCGGCCGGCGGCGCCTCGACGCCGAGCTTGACCGGCGTGTAGTCGTGGTCGCGCTTTCGCAGCACCTTGGCGGACCGGATGCGATCGCCCTGCTGGAGGGCGCGGGAGATCTCCGCACCTTCGAGAACCCTTCCGAACACCGTGTAGTCGGCATCGAGGTGGGGCGTGGGCACGACGGTGATGTAGAACTGGCTCCCCGCGCTGTTGGGCTTGGCCCGCCCGGGATTCTCGGGGTCGCCGGGCTTCGCCATGGCGAGCCGGTCGGCGAAGTGCAGGCGCTGGTCGCTCCGCACGGACTCGTCGGGGATCGTCCAGCCGGGACCGCCGTTGCCGGGGACGCCCTCGGCGCCGGTTCTGGTGTTCGGATCGCCGCCCTGGGCCATGAAGCCCGGCAGCACCCGGTGGAAGGCGGTGTCGTCGTAGAACCCGCTCTCGACGAGCTCGATGAAGTTGGCGGTGGTGTACGGGGCCTGGTCCTCGAAGAGTTCCAGCACGATCCGGCCTCGATCGGTGTCGACGGCGACGCGCGGCAGATCGTCGGCGTCGGCTTCGGCGGCAAGCAACGCCTCTTCTGCGGCCCAGTCGGCCATCAGCCCCTCGAGCTCGACCTGGAGCGCCGTCGCCTGGGAGGCGGTGGCGATGGCGTCCGCAGCCTCGGCGTCGCGGGTGGCGAGCAGATCCGTCGCCTCGGCGTAGCGATTGAGGTTCTTCAAGCAGCGGACCCGATCGACGAGGGCCTGAGCGTCCGCGGCCAACGCCGCATCGCTCAGGATCTCGGCGGCCCGCGGCCAGTCGTTGAAGGCCATGACCGCTTGCGCCCACCGACGTCGAAGGGCGGTGTTGTCGGGGGCTGCGGTCACGAGTCGTTCGAACGCCGCATCGACCGCAGCGTTGTCGCGCAGCCACAGGGAGATCTGGATTTCGAGGGCCGCGGGTCGGTTGTCGTCGGGATGGGCTGCGGCGAACGCCTCGAGGCGACTCCTCAGTGCAAGCAGGTCCTGTCGCTCGCCGCTGCCGATGCCGCCGCGTGAACGCAGGTAGCGGGAGAGGGCGTCGAAGTCGCTGCGAAGCGACGCGAAGCCGTCGGCGTTCTCGTCCGCGGCGGAGGCGGTCGCCTGCGGCGTCGTGGGGAGCGGTTCCAGAGACGCCGACGCGATCGTGCACGGCGCAAGTCCTGCAAGCATCGAGATCGCGGCGAGCGACGAGGTGTTGCGGGCGAAGATCATTGGAGGGGTCCGTCGGATGCAGGTGTTCATGGGCAGGTTCGAGTTGGCGGAGGTGGTGAAGCCACCGGCGGGCGAGCAGGCCTCAGGCCGGGTACGTGCAACAGGTCTTGTCGGTCTCCCATACGGTCACCGAATGCAGGGTGCCGCCCGATGCGGCGATCGGCTCCCGGAGGAGACCGTATCCGACGGCGGCGATGTGCTCGACCGAGGGATTGAGCGAAGCGAACTCCGGGCAGTCGAGGTTCAGATGACGATGGTCGAAGCGGTCGATCATCTCCCGACCCACGATCGCCTCGATCGCCTGCATCGTCGGCCCGCCCTCGAGAGGCACTGCGACCGCGGTTTCCACCTTGTAGTTGTGGCCGTGGCCGTTGGGGTTGTTGCACTTCCCGAACATCTCGAGGTTGGCGGCCTCGTCGAGACGATCGTCGTGCAGGCGGTGGGCCGCGGCGAACTCGAAACGCTGACGGAGCAGCAGCATCTGTGGCATTCCGGTCTCCTCGGGGACCAGGTCGAGGGTGATGAAGGGGGTCAGACGCCACGAGAGCCGCTCGAGCGGCACCGGAAGGGCGTCGGCGAGGCGTGCCGCGGCCTCGGCAAGCAGTCGTTGGACCGGCGGCGGCGGGCCGTCGGAGGAACGCGGACGTCCGGCCGCGCCCGGGATCGAGAGGTGCTGCGAGAGCAGGGGCATCACGACTCTTCGCACAGCGCCGTCGAGATGCTGGATGCCCAGGAGATAGCCGGTGCCCGGCTCGGGCCGCCCTCGTACGCAAACCTCCCACTCGAAGGACCAAGGCACTCCGACGGGAGCCGGAAGGCCCCCGAATCCGCTTCGCTCGGGCATGGTCGATCCCTCGTGGGGGTCGATCCAGAACCGAACGACCCGGCAGAGTCGAACCTCCTCGGACAGTCCGGCGGAGCGTGGGGGGGGAGACTCGCTCATCGGTGCTCGCGTCTGCAGGACGATCGAGTGGGCATGGCGGGAGGGTAGTCGAGCGGAGAGCCGGATCGCGAGGCGAAGCGTCCTCGGACCTCGGCCTCGCGGGTGGTTCACCCGATCTCTCCGATCCGGATTCGCCTTCGGCGATGTCCTCGATCTGCCCCGATGTCCGCAAGGACTTGCCGATCCGCCGTCGCGACCGAGTTGGTTGCCGGCATCTGCCCCCGCGAAACGTCGGATGCGACAGCCGCGGTTGATCGCGCCCATCTGCAGGCAACTCGACCGGATGAAGTCGCGGTTGCGTTCACCAGCCGATCGACCGATAAGTGCCGCGAACGCGACACGAGGACCGGAGGGTTGCTGCGATGCCTCGGTGAAAGACGCGTCCGAGTTTCCAAGTCACCGACGGCGCGTGTCCACATTTGTCACTTTCTCGCCGATTTCCTCTCCGAGGACCTTGCCAATCTTGTGAAGACGCCTATTGTTCCAACTCATCACTCGCCCCCGGAAGGGCTCGGCAGCTGGCTTCGGTCGCTGCCGGGCCTTTTTTCTTTCACCAACATGCTTGTTCACCGACGGGAGCTTCTCTGCTTCTGGGATCTCGCCGCTGGGAGGTTGCTGCGTCGTGGCGGCGGACATCCATCTGACGGAACCCCGCGCCTTCGTCGCGAATCTGGGATCCTCTCAACGATGAGGTCCGGCACCGACCGTCTCGATCTCCTGAGACCATGGCCGCCAGCCATGTGTCGAGTCGCGGCCTCGCTCGCGGGCGCGGGATGTGCTCTGGTGTTGGCACTGGCGATGGCGGCCGTCTCCGCCTGCACGGTCGGCGAGGCGATCCACGAGGCCGACACGGATGCCGACACGCCTCCGGTCGCCACCGGGATCGCCGAGGCGTGGAGGCCCGAATCCGATCCGGAAGCTTCAAGCGGCGCCGTCGAGTCTGACGACGCCGCGCGGTCGGTTCGGACGGAGTCAGGCACGAGTGAGGCGGCCTCCACGCCGCCGATTCGAATCTCTCCCGGTCTCGAGGTCGATCTGGCCGAGCGGGAAGTCCGCCTCGCCGCACAGTCGGCGCTCGATGCGGGCTGGCTCGAGCAGGCCATCTGCATCGCCGGCACCCGGGAGCACGAGTCGCTGCTCGTCGTCGATACCCCGCCCCGCCTCCTGCACGCGGCCTTGCTGATGCTCGGCCTCGAGCCTGGCCGGCCCGGACGCTGGCGCCTCGACGAGACGACCGGTGCGGTGGTCCGCGAAGCGCCGGCGGGGCCGGAACTCGAGATCCTGCTGCGATACACCCATCCGCGACGAGGGAAGGTCGAGGAGCCGTTGTCGAGTTGGTTCCTTGCTCGGAATGGTCGGCGCGGCCCGACGCATCCGTGGCGCTTCGCAGGCAGTCTCGAGGAGGTGGACGAGCAGGGACGCGTCTACCTCGCCGACTTCAGTGGATCGGTGGTGGGTCTGGTCACCTTCGGAGACGAAGTCGTCGCCCACGAGGAGGTGCTTGCGGATCGCATCGATGTGGAACAGGAGCCGTTTCGCGTCGCGGAGGATCAGGTCCCGCCGCCGGGAACCCCGGTCAGCGTGGTGATCCGCCCGTCTCGCTGATCCGAACGCCTCGACGGGCGAGCGTGACGAGATCGTCCGCGGTCGGGGCGGACCGGCGGGCCGACGCGCTTCGCGATCCGCTCGTGCCCGCGAGGGCGAGCATCGCTTCGGGCCCCGACGAGGCCTCGAGACGGCGTCGCACGCCGCAGAGCGCGATCGCGATGGCATCGGCGACGTCGGCCGGCTCGGGCAGCGACGAGAGGCTGCACTGCCTGGTCACCGCGATCTGCATCTGTCGCTTGGACGCCTGTCCGTTCCCGGTGAGGGCCTTCTTGATCTCCGCGGGGCTGTACTCGTCGACGGGAAGGTCGCGACTTGCGGCGGCCAGCAGGATCACCCCTCTGGCGTGACCCATCTGCAGGGCGCTCCGCACGTGCCTGCGGTGAACGAAGACCTGCTCGACCACGAGACGGGATGGGGTGAACTCGGCGACGAGGCCCGCGACCTCCTCGTGCAGTCGTCTCAGGCGCACCGGCAGGGCCTCGCCCCGGCCCGGACGCAGGGCGCCGGCCTCGACGATGCGGGCCTCGTGCCACGCCGCGGCCTCGATCACCGCGTAGCCGGTGATGCCGAGTCCGGGGTCGATGCCGAGGATCCGCACGCCTGTGGTCTCCTGTCGATCGGGGGCAGGTCTTCGCAGCGATGGGGCGGGTGAACGATCACGATCCCTCGAGGATCGGAATCCGCGACCTTCGCATGATCATCGCTTTGGAGTCATCGGCTCGATGGCGCCTCGGCGCTCTTGGGAGGCGCGAACCAGGTCGAGGCGTTCCGTTCGAGATCCGCGGTGGCGTCCGGCCGCCGGGAACCTCGACCACTGCCGCCGGACTCGTCGCTTTCGATCACACCGTCGCGAAGTCGCACCACCCGCTGGCATCGCTCGGCGATCCGCTCGTCGTGGGTGACCATGATGATGGTGAGGCCGCTGGCGTGAAGCTGGTCGATCAGGTCGAGGATCGCGAAGCCGGTGGCCGAGTCGAGGTTTCCGGTGGGTTCGTCCGCCATCAGGATCGCCGGATCGGTCACGAGCGCTCTCGCCACCGCGACCCGCTGCTGCTGGCCTCCGCTGAGTTGGCCCGGGCGATGTCCCATGCGGTCGCCGAGGCCGACCTTCTCGAGCATCGCCGCAGCTCGAGCGCGGCGGTCGCTGCGATGAACGCCCTGATAGAACAGCGGAACCTCGACGTTCTCGGCGACGGTGAGCTCGGGAATCAGGTTGAAGGCCTGGAAGACGAAGCCGATCCGGCGGCCACGGATTCGGCTCAGGGCCTCGTCCTCGAGCGTGGCCACCTCCTCCCCATCGAGGCGGTACCGCCCCGCGGTGGGCCGATCGAGGCAGCCGAGGATGTTCATCAGGGTCGACTTGCCCGACCCCGACGAACCCATGATCGCCACGTAGCGGCCGTGCTCGATGGTCAGGTCGATCCCGCGAAGGGCCTCGACGAGGATCGTTCCGTCCGGGCGGACATAGGCCTTCCGAATCGCCTCGAGTTCCGCCGCGGGCGGCCGTAGGTCGGGGGCGGGTGAGGCGGCGGTCGTGGCGGGCATGGCGAGTCCGGGCGGTGTGGGGTCGTCGATGGGCATTCGAGACGCGGGATCGACGAACCTTTGACATCTGTAACGGTACCACCGATGGTTCGATCGGCCGGTCGACGCCGATGCGTCGGTCCGGATCCCGTCGGGGTGGGATCTTCGCCGATGACCTTCGGATGCGGGAAGGCTCGTCGACGGCTCGGCCAGATCGTCGGACCCGCCCGCATCACCGATCGTGGCGTGCCAGGAACGAGACCGCAGGACACTTCGTCCCACCGATTGCGAGCGAGACCCCAATGCCCCATGCCATCCGACAAGATTCGAGTCGACGCCTCGCCTTCGCCATGGTCGCCGTGACGGCGATCGGCGGTCCGATCCTCGCCTCGCCGGCTCAGAACTCCAGTGCCGACGAGTCCAGCGTCGCCACCTGGTCCGAGGCGATCTGGGAGGCCGCGATCGCCGATCGCACGGACGAGGTCGAGCGACTGCTCGATCTGGTGCCCGACCGTGGTGGAGTGGCGGCGACCCGCCTTCGCGAGCGGGTCGAGAGCCGCGACCGACACGCCGACGCGTCGGACGAGGATCGCGGCAAGGAGCGTGCCGAGGCGCTCGAGGAACTCGACCGGGAACTTGCGGCGGGCGACCTCTCGAAGGCCTTGACCGCCGCGGTTCGCATTCAGACCCTCTCCGACGACTGGGCGGAGGTGCTCGACAGCGATCGCATCGCCGAACTCGTCCGGCAGTCCGAGATCGCGGAGCGCGAAGCCGAGGCGACGGGCGACTTCCTGCTGGCGCAGGAGATCCTGTTCCGCCTTCGAACCCTCCACGAGGACGTCGGACGCGGCGACGACTACCGACGGCACAACGCATCTCTCGAACGGGTGAACCGTCGCATCGGGCTGCTCGCCCAGTACGCCCCCCGGGCCCTGCACGATCTGCGGGCGAGGCAGGCGGCCCGACTGGCGCCCGAGGAGGAGTTCCCCGAGTTCAACCCCGCCTTCGCCGAGGACTGGCGCGAGCAGGTTCGCGGCATCAGCCACCAGATGCTCACCCAGGCGATGCGGACCGTCGCGTTCGCCCACATCGGCAACGTCGGTTGGCGTCCGCTGCTCGACGGCGGTCTCGACTCGCTGGAGATCTTCGCGACGACCGCGGCGCTGGGCGAGACCTTCCCGGCGCTGACCGATCCCGCCAAGGTGGCCGCGTGGGGCGAGGCGATCGGCGGGCTTCGCGAGCGTCTCGCGAAGATCGACGAGGAGGATCTGACCCGTCATCACGCCAATCGCATCGTCGGCGAACTCATGCAGGCGAACCGCAGGGTGCTCGACCTGCCCGAGTCGGTGCTGTTCCGCGAGTTCGGGGACGGCGCGATGGAGCAGGTCGGCAAGCGATTCGAGGACCAGTACACCGAGATCATCTGGCCTGAGCGTTATCGCCGCTTCCAGCAGCAGGTCGAAGGCAGCTTCGTCGGCGTCGGCATCCTCATCCGACACGACGACAAGCGAGAGATCATGGTGGTCAATCCCCTCGAAGGCTCCCCCGCGTGGCGGGGCGGCGTGCAGGCGGACGATCGGATCGTCGAGGTGGACGGCGTGTCCACGGTCGGTTGGAGCACCAACCGCGCCGTCGACGAGATCACCGGACCCGCCGGCGAGATCGTCACCCTCGGACTGCGTCGCGAGGGCGAGGCGGAACTCGTCGCGGTCGACCTGGTCCGCGAGGCCATCAAGATGCGATCGGTCAACGGATGGCGCAAGGAGAGTCTCGACGAGTCCGGCGAGCCGCAGTGGGACTGGTGGCTCGACGAGCCTGCGGGCATCGGCTACGTCCGACTGACCTCGTTCAACGAGGACAGCTTCCGGGACTTCCTCGACGCGATCCGCCAGATGCGTTCCGAAGGCGTGCTGCGAGGCCTCGTTCTGGACCTTCGCTACAACCCGGGCGGCCTTCTGAAGAGTGCCGTCGACTTCACCAACCTCTACGTCTCCGACGGAAAGATCGTCACCTGCGAGGATCGATTCGGCCGCGAGGTGATGCGCATCGACGCCCAGCGGAACCGCTCGATGCTGGAGGGCCTGCCCACGGTGGTGCTGGTCAATCAGGGATCGGCGAGCGCCAGCGAGATCGTCGCCGGCGCCCTGCAGGCCCACGGCGCCGCGGTGGTCATGGGCGACCGAAGCTTCGGCAAGGGCAGCGTGCAGGAGGTCCACGACCTCTCCGACCGGCAGGCGGCCGCGGTGCTCAAGTTGACCACCCAGCTCTACCGTCTGCCCCCGTCGGACGAGGGCCTCGAGGGCCGACTCGTCCACAAGCAGCCCGGCGCAGACGACTGGGGTGTGAATCCCGACATCGTGGTCAAGATGACCCCGAGCCAGATCGAGCAGACCCTCGAACTGCGTGCCGCCGCCGACCGGATCTTCGAGAGCGAGGACGGGCCCGAGCGTCCCGATCCTCGCCGACTCGTCGACGAGGGCATCGACCCGCAGTTGGAGATGGCCCTGCTGTTGCTCAACGCCAGAGCGTTGGCGGATCTGGCTGGCGACGAGTCGATCGCATCGAGCGGCGGGTGAGCCTCGATCGGGCCGCATCCTCGACCGGCGGTCGTCGATCGGGGGCCGGCCGTGATCGGCCCAGACCCGCGTTCGGGCCGCCGTGCCGGTTGGCGGTTCTCTGGCGATTCGGGTGTCTCGCGGCGCCGATTCGGGCGGGACTTCGTCACCCACGACGGGTATATTGATGGGCTCGGCCAAAGGCGAGGACGGGATCCCGTCCTCGTCGTCCCGAATGCCCTCGCGCGGTGCCGGTCGGTGCCTCGCACGGACCGATTCGGACGAACCCGGCAGCTGCCCGGCCGCCTCGAGGGCGGCGGTGTCGGATCGGGTCGAGAACTGCCGCGTCGGACGTCCTTCGGGCGTCTCGAACGATCACGCTCGCCCCATCCTGCGCCCCAGCGCCGAGACGAGATGACCCCCACGATGCCCAAGCCCGCCGCGAGTCCCGGCGCCGCCGAATCGACCTTCCCCTCGAGCCGACCGCTGCCCGCGGGCGTCGCGCCCGAGACGATCGTGTCGTGGCTTCGCGACATGATGCTGATCCGCGAGTTCGAGGTCCGCACCATGCAGGCCTATCAGGAGAAGAAGATCGGCGGCTTCTGCCACGTCTACATCGGGCAGGAGGCGGTCGCGGTCGGATGCACCGCGGCGATCCGTCCCGACGATCCGATGATCACCGCCTACCGGGATCATGGACACGCGCTGGCGCGGGGCATGGACCCCAGGCACTGCATGGCCGAGATGTTCGGCAAGATCGGCGGTTGTGCGAAGGGCAAGGGCGGCTCGATGCACATGTTCGATCGAGCCAACAACCTGTTCGGCGGCCACGGCATCGTCGGCGCACAGACGGCGCTGGGCGCCGGCCTCGCCTTCGCCACCAAGTACGAGGACGAGGTCCTGCGGGACGGCAGGTCGGATCGCGTGACCTTGTGCTTCCTCGGCGATGGCGCCCTGAACCAGGGCGTCTTCCACGAGTCGAAGAACCTCGCCGGCCTCTTCGACCTGCCGGTGATCTACGTCGTGGAGAACAACGGCTACTCGATGGGGACCGCGATCCATCGCGGGACCACCGTGGCCCACGACCTCTCGGTGAAGGCTCAGGCCTACGGGATCGAGGCCATCGAGGTGGACGGCATGGACTGCGTGGCCGTCTACGAGCGGATGAAGGCGTTCTGCGACCGCTGCCGCGAGACCAGCCGCCCCGGCTTCGTGGACATGAAGACCTACCGGTTCAAGGGGCACTCCATGAGCGATCCCCGCAAGTACCGCACTCGCGAGGAGGAGGCGCAGTACGAGGCGGACGACCCCATCGGCAAGCTCAAGACCTCGCTCGTCTCGGCCGGAGTCCTCGACGAGGCTGCGGTCAAGGCGATGCAGAAGGAGATCCGGGCCGAGGTCCGGGCCAGCATCGAGTGGTCCGAAGCATCGCCGGCGCCGGGTCCCGAGGAGCTGTACCACGACGTGTACGTCGAGAAGTGGGGGCCCTACACCGGCACCAGCGATCCCGAGATGCTTCGCGAAGGAGGCGAGCGATGACCGCCATGACCGGGATGTCCGCAGGACCGGGCGCCGTCGCCGGCGACCTTCGCGAGATCGAGTTTCGCGACGCCCTCAACGAGGCCATGAGCGAGGAGATGCGCCGCGACCCCAAGGTCTTCCTGCTCGGCGAGGAGGTCGCGGAGTACGACGGCGCCTACAAGGTGAGCCGAGGGATGCTGGCGGAGTTCGGCCCGCGACGCGTGATCGACATGCCGATCTCCGAGAACGGCTTCGCGGGACTGGCCATCGGCGCGGCGATGATGGGCCTCAGGCCGATCGTCGAGTTCATGAGCTGGTCGTTCAGCCTCGTCGCCGCCGACCAGATCCTCAACAACGCCCCGAAGATGCTCTACATGTCCGGCGGCCAGTACGGCTGCCCGATCGTCTTTCGCGGCAACGACGGTGCCGGCGGACAGCTCGGCTCGACCCACAGCTGGTGCGTCGAGAGCCTGTACGCGAACGTGCCCGGCCTGAAGATGGCGATTCCGTCGAATCCCTACGACGCGAAGGGGCTGCTGAAGACCGCGATCCGCGATCCCGACCCGGTGTTCTTCCTCGAGAGCGAGCGGATGCTCGCGATGAAGGGACACGTCCCCGAGGAGGAGTACCTGATCCCGTTCGGGCAGGCGATCGTTCGCCGCGAGGGCGCGGACTGCACCGTGGTCGCCTTTGGGCGCACCGTCCACTTCGCGATGGAGGCCGCCGAGGTCCTGGCCGCCGAGGACGGCATCGCCTGCGAGGTGATCGACGGAAGGACGATTCGGCCGCTCGATCTCGACACCATCGTGGCGAGCGTGCGGAAGACCAATCGGTGCGTCGTGGTGGACCAGTCCTGGTCCTTCGCCTCGGTCGGTTCGGAGGTGGCGGCGCAGGTCTCCGAGGCGTGCTTCGACGATCTCGACAACCACGTCCACCGCGTGCACGCGGACGACGTGCCGGCGCCCTACGCCTTTGAACTCGAGCAGGCGATGCTCCCGAACCCCGGCAAGATCCGCCGTGCGGTTCGGTCGGCCTGCTACCGCGACTGACCCCGCCGGCCCGGCCTCAGGATCAGGAACCAGCACCGATGGCGATCGAGCTCACCATGCCCCGGCTCTCCGACACCATGGAGTCGGGCACCATCATCAAGTGGAACGTGAAGGAGGGGGACGAGGTCTCCGCCGGAGACGTGGTCGCCGACGTCGAGACCGACAAGGCGACCATGGAGATGCAGGTCTACGACGACGGACGGATCTCAAAGATCGCCGTTCCCGAGGGCCAGACCGTCTCGGTGGGCACCTTGATCGCGGTCATCGACGACGGCGACGGCGACACCGCGGGGACGGTGGCGACCCCGGCCGCGTCCACGTCGGGCCCCGCTGCGGCTCCCGTCGATCCCGACCCCGTCGCGCCCG
>JAFMML010000048.1 GCA_017859745.1 Planctomycetota bacterium | reverse complement strand
CCTCGGCGGAACGACGGGTGCAGGCTTCGGCGGCTCGACAGACTTCGGTGGAACGACGGGTGCAGGCTTCGGCGGCTCGACAGGCTTCGGTGGAACGACGGGCGTGCGGGTCGCCGTCGTCTGCCGGACCACACCGTGTCCAAGTTCGATCGCCAGCGCCTCGGCGACCGACTCGACCTTCCACTCGAACTTGCGTGCATGAAGTCGAGCCGGCACCACATCGCGGGATCCCGCGAGTTCGTCGACCGCCGCGCCTCCGGCAAGCCGAACCAGGCGACGCGGCAACGGCAACGGGCGCTTGCCGAGAATCGCTCGGAGCGCATCCCGAATGCCGGCAGGCGTGGCCGCATTCGGGGCCGTGAAGTTGACCGGGCCCGCGAGCAACTCGTCGCCAAGCGCCGACTCGAGCATCCGAACCAGATCGAGATGATGCACCCAAGGCACGGCTTCGCCGGAGGCCCATGGCGATGGATCGACTCCTCGCCTCCACCACGAGGACATTCGAGCGAGATAGCCCGCCTCGCGGTCGAGCACCGTCGGGATCCGTGCGACCACCACCCGAGTGCGATCGGACGCCGCCCTCATGGCCTCCCGCTCCCACGCCTCCGCCACCTCCGACAGAAATCCCCGCCCCGCCGGCGCCGACTCGTCGATCGGATCTGGACCCGCCGCATATCGACCGGTCCCCGATGCCGAGACGAGGACCCGAGGCGGCGTTTCGGACTCCCGAATCGCAAACGCGACCTGATAGGTCCCCTCGACACGGCTGCGCCGGATCGTTTCACGGATCTCCGTCGTCCATCGTGCCGCGGCGATCGGTGCGCCCGCGAGATGCACCACCGCATCGACCTCGCCGACGGTCTGCTGCCAACGCCCGGGGATGCCGGGATCGCCGTCCAGCACATGGATGTTGCGGGTGGCACCTGCCGCGAACAGGCGACGGGCCTCGTCGCTTCGACGACTGACGACGAACACCTCGTCGCCGCGCTGCAGGCGACTGCGAACGAACCGCCGGCCGATGCCGCCGGTGCCGCCGGTCACGAGAATCCTGAGGGGATCCGCCACGCGGACATGCTACGTCCCGGCCGGTTCAACCACCGGGCGTCATCGATGCTCGCGACGCTGCCGCGCCGAGGGGATCCCCATCTGCTCGCGGTACTTGACCACGGTGCGCCTCGCGATTCGGATGCCCTGCTTCTCCAACGCCTCCGCGATGGCCCGATCGCTCAGCGGGCGAGAGCGATCCTCGGCCTCGACGACCTCCTTCAGCTTCGCCTTGACCGCCTCCCAAGAGCGGTCCTCCCCCGAATCGGTCTCGATTCCGCCCGAGAAGAGCTTTCGGAGGGGGAACACCCCGCGTGGCGTCTGCACCCACTTCTCGCTGACGGCGCGGCTGATGGTGCCCACGTGCAGGCCGAGCTCGTCCGCGACGTCGATCATCGGCATCGACTTCAGGAAGTGCGGACCGTGGTCGAGAAACTCCCGCTGCCGGGCAACGACCGCCTCGACCACCCGGAGCAGCGTGTTGCGGCGCTGGTTGATCGAGTCGATGAGCCACGTTGCGCTGCGCACACCGTCGGCGACGAAGCGTCGGGTGTCCTTGTCGACGCTGCGGTCCCGAGCCATCTGCCGGTACTGCGGGCTGATCCGGAGCGATGGCAGCGATCCGGATTGAAGAGCCGCCACGTACCGGTCGTTGGTCGGGTCGTACTCGATCACGACGTCGGGTCGCACCGGCCGTTCCGCGACCTCGACCAGCTCGCCGCCCGGAGCGATCGACAAACCGCGAAGGCGATCGCGGGCGGCGCGGATCCGTTCGAGGTCCAGCGACGACGCCGACGCGATCTTCGGCAGGCGATTGTGCAGCAGGTCGTCGAAGTGGTGCTCGACGAGCTCCCGCGCGTCGAGCCAGCCCTGCGCCGCGGACTGGCCTTCGGCGTCCCGCAGGCGGGCGTGGATCTGCAGCAGCAGGCTTTCGCGAACATCACGGGCGGCGATGCCGGGGGGATCGAGTTCCCGTTGGAGGCGCGTCAGCGTCCGCTCGAGAAGCTCGATCGACCACTCCGCACCGGGCAGGGATCGGCTCTGGTCGAGGATCTCCTCGAGCGGCGTCCGGAGCAGGCCATCGTCGTCGATGAACTCGAGCAGCCGGCGACCGGCGATCCTGGTCTCCTCCGGCACCTCCACGAGGCTCCACTGGTGCTCGAGCTGCTCGTCGAGGCTCTCCCCGCGACTGGGTGCGTTGGCCATGGCCGCCAGCTTGCCGTCGCGCTCTCCGTCGAAGCGGCGGCTCGCCTGACGGTCACCGTCCCATTGCTCGCCGTAGGTGCGTTCGAGGCGGCGCAGCCGCTCGAACTGCTCCGCCGAAGGATCCTCCGAGTTCTCGTGCACGGGGTCCCCGTCGGCATCCGGCCTGGACTCCGGCTCGACGAGTTCGAGGGCGACGTTGGACTCGAGTTCCCGTTCGATCCGCTCCTCGAGCGCCGCAAGCGGCAGCTGGAGGATCTCCATCGACTGGATCATCTTCGGCTTCAGCTGAAGATGCTGGCCGGTCCGGAGCTGCTGGCTGGCGTCGAATCGAAGGGCCATGGGCGGGTCGTCTCGTCAGCAGGCGGGACCGCGAGACCGACCCTCGCCGCTGGTCATGGTATCGGTCCCCCGGCCGTGGGCCTGAGATCGACTCGCGACGAGCTGGGTGCATCCCGTCGTCGTGCGAACCTCCCGAAACCGGTTGTAGGACCTGCGCCGTTCGTCCCATCCCGAATGCAGACGCCGTGAGATCAGGCCGTGCCGATGTCGCGAAGGATCTCCTCGAGACGACCCGCCGAGACCAGCGTCATCATGCCGCCGAGTCGGCTCCGCTCGAAGACCTCCGCCACCGTCGCCGCCGCACCGCCGACGATCACCTCACCGCCGTCGGACTGGACCCGCCGGGCGATCGAGACCAGTTGCCCCAGGGCGAAGCTGGCGATGAAGGTCAGCTCGCGGGCATCCACCACCACCCGCTTGGGACGGCCTGAAAGCACCCGCGTCGCCAGTCGTTCGAGATCCGCCTGGGCGGGCAGACCCGCCGCCCCCCGAAGGCGCAGCACCACCCCGTCACCAAAGGCCTCGACGGCGCTCTCGAAGAACTGGTCGGACATGCCCGCACGCTAGCGAATCGACCCTCTCGGAGCAACGGGCGAGTCTCCTCGCCGGGCTCGAAGGCCGTTCGGCTCGCGATCCGCGTCCAATCCGCCGATACCAACCGAGGACATGGATCCGCTTCTCGTCCATATCGGACTGCATCGCACCGGTTCGAGCTGGCTGCAGCAGCGGGTGTTCGACGGTCGCGACGGCCGCCCCACCCCGGTCGTCGCCGACCGTGCGGAGTCCGCGCGACGGATCGTCCTGCCCCGCGAGGACGACTTCGACGCCGCCGAGGTTCGCGCGTGGCTTTCCGAACGGACTCGGGCCGTCGTCGCGTCGGGCGGCGTGCCGGTCCTCTCCAACGAACGCTTTTCGGGCAATCCCCACTCGGGCTGGTTCGATGGCGAGCGGACGATCGATCGCCTCGCCGAGATCGTCGAGGAGCCCCGGGTGCTGGTGGTGCTGCGACGGCAGGACGATCTCGTGCGTTCGCTGTACCTGCAGTACGTCCGAATCGGCGGCCCCGCGAGCCTCGCGAGCTATCTGAAGTCTCCCGAGCCCGGCGACCATCGTGCACCGGGATTCGACCCCGCGTTCCTGCGGTACGACCTGCTGCTGGACCGACTCGACCGCCGGTTCGGCCGCGAGCGGGTGCTGGCGCTCGGCTACGACCTGCTCCGTCGCGATCCGAGGATGTACCTCGATCGGATCGGCGCGTTTCTCGGCACCTCGATCACCCCCCCCGCGGACGCTCGCGAGCGGGTGTACGAATCGCCCGCGTTCACCGACGCGGCGTGGCGACGGCGACTCAACTTCTGGTGCGTTCGAAGCACTCTGCATCGCGCGGCGCCGTTTCCATGGCCGGTGGTGGCGGAGCTCGGATCGCTGGCGACCGGAGTGCTCGCCGCCGCCACGACACCCGCCTTCGAGAGGACGCTCGCCCGGCGGGCCCAACGTCTGATCGACGCACGGCTGGAGGAGTTCGGCGGCTTCCGGGAAGGCAACCGCCGACTTGCAGCGCGGATCGGCGAGGATCTCGGAGCCCTCGGCTGGCAGGTCTGACCGCTCGGCCGCGGCTCGCACCGCCGGTCGGCCGGAATGCCAACCCACACTCTGGACGCGCCCAGGCGGAACTCAGAGCGCTCGGCGCTCGGCGATCGCGTCGGCGAGCATCGCGGGACTCGCGAACTCGATCTGGGATCCACTAGGAAGACCTCGGGCCAGACGCGAGACCTGGATCCCCCGCTTCGCGGCGAGATCGGCCAGATGCAGCGCCGTGCCATCCCCCTCCATGTCGGGATTGAGACCGAGGATCACCTCGGCGACGGCGACCCCGCGGGCGTTGCGTCGGGCGTCGTCGATTCGATCGAGCAGTCCCGCCATCGTCAGGCTCTCCGGCCCCACGCCGTCGAGCGGGTCGAGGCGACCCAGCAGCACGTGGTAGACGCCCCGGTACATGCCGGTCTGCTCGAGGGCGATCAGGTCCTTGGGCTGCTCGACCACCAGCACCGTCGATGCGTCGCGACGCTCGTCGGCGCAGATCCGACAGGGGTCGTCGTCGGCGAGGTTCCAGCAGACCCCGCAGTGGCGAACGAGTCGCTTGACGTCGTCGATCGCGGTGGAGAAGCGGCGGGCCTCCTCCTTGGAGGCCTTCAGCACGTGGAACGCGAGACGTTCGGCGCTGCGACGACCGATGCCGGGGAGCTTCGAGAACTCCTCGATCAGACGAACCACCGACTCCGGATACGCCGCTCCCTGCTCGCGGCTCACGGGGCGGCGCCTCCACCGCCGGCAAGACCGGCGATGCCGCCCGGCGGCAGGGGCAGCCCGAGATCCCGAGCCGCCGCCTCCATGCGCTCCGCCGCCACCGTCCGCGCTCGGGTCAGGGCGTCGTTGACCGCCTCGCGCACGAGTTCCGAGGCCATGCTCCGCTGGTCCCCGTCGGCGAAGGCGTGTCCGATCGGCTCGGCCACCTCGATCGAGATCACCTCGAGCGAGCCGGTCACGCGGGCGATCACCGCACCGCCACCGCCACGCCCCTCGATCTCCAGCGCCGCGATCTCCCGACGCACCTCCGCAGCGGCCGCCTGCAGTTTCGGCAGGTCCTTGAGCATGCCGGCCATGCCCGCCATCGACTTCAGTCCATCGAACACTCGGTCGTCTCCTTCAAGCGGTTCCCCGCCACCATCACGACTCGTCGGTCTCCCCGAATCCCTCGGGCTCGTCGGCGACATCGACGCCGCGCCCGGTCGACCAGGCCGCCGCGGGGCCCGCATGCACGACGGTCGCCTCGAAGACCTCGATCGCGCCTTTCACCGCAGGATGTTCGAGCAACGGCGAACGAACCTGTTCGGACGACGGAGCCGGCGGCTCGACATCGGCGTCGGCGGGTTCGAAACGAACCGCGACCCGAGGGCCCAAGACTGCCCGCACCGCCTCGAGCAGCGGCTCCGGCCGACTCTCGAGCCACCGCGCCGCGGCGTCCGCCACCGCGGCCCGCACCGTCAGGGTCCGGCCATCGAATCCGATCGGCGCCACGCTCTCGAGCATGGCTCGTCGCCGCGGACTCTCGGCGCCCCCCAGCACCCGCTGCCAGACCGCATCGACGGTCTCGGGCGTGTCGGCCGCCGGGCCGGCGACATCGGACAAGGAAGCTTCCGGACCGACGGGCGTGCGGCTCGGACCGTCGCGCGGTTCCGATGCTGGCGGCGCGTGCGGCGCCTCCTCGGCATCGACCCGCTGGTTCGCTGAAGGCCTGTTCGAGGAGATGCTCGAAGTCGGGTCCGACGTCCCGCTCGGTCGAGGCGGCATCGGCTTGACCGCGACCTCTCGATCCACACGTGGGAGGTCCGCGGTCGTCCTTCTCTTCTCAGGAACGCGAGCGGCCCCCGCCGCGGGGGCCAGCCGTTTTTTTGGCGGCGGCCCTCCGGCAAGCAGGCCCGCGGCGTCTGCGAATCGGGACCCCAGCGCCATCCGCACCAACGCCGCATCGAGCAGCGGACGCGGTGCCGAGGAACTCCGGATCGACTTGCCCACGCCGTCGGCCAACGCGATCAGCGAGACCACGATGGCCGGATCGAACGGCTCCGCCAACGACGCGAGTTCCTCCCGCCGTTCCGGCGCGGTCTCGAGAAGTTCCGATCCGGCGCCGCACGTCTTCGCGACGAGCACCTCGCGAAGTCGCTCCGCGAGGGCCTCGAGCAACTGTTCGCCGCCGAGGCCCTTGTCGAGCAGCGTGCCCGCGGCTTCGAGCACCGCGCCCGCGTCGCCTCGGCCGACCGCCGCAAGCAGTTCGTCCACCACCGCGTCCTCGGGCAGGCCGAACAGAGCTTCGAGTTCGGCCGCGGTCAGGCGCCCGGTCGCTCCCGAGGCGAGGCGATCGAGCAGGCTGAGGCCGTCGCGCATGGAGCCGTCGGCCATCCGGGCGAGACGGGACAGCACCTCCGGATCCGCCTCGATGCCCTCGCGTTCGAGCACGTCGCCGAGATGGGCGGCGATGCGGCTCGCCGAGATCGCCCGAAAGTCGAACCGCTGGCAGCGGCTCTGAATGGTGGCGGGGACCTGATGGGGCTCGGTGGTGCAGAGGATGAACTTCACATGCCGCGGCGGCTCCTCCATCGTCTTGAGGAGCGCGTTGAACGCCTGCGGCGTCAGCATGTGCACCTCGTCGATGATGTAGATCCGGTAGGGACCGCGCATCGGCGCGATGCCCGCGCCGGCGATCAGATCCCGAGCATTGTCGATGCCGCGATTGCTCGCCGCATCGATCTCGATCACGTCGGAGTCGCGGCCCTGCAGGATGGCGTCGGCGACGGCGTCCTCCTCGCCGAGCAGTCCTCCCGAGGCGTTCATGGCCTTCGCGAAGATGCGGGCCATCGAGGTCTTCCCGACGCCTCGCGTGCCGCAGAACAGGTACGCATGCGCCGTCCGCCCGTTGGAGATCGCGTTCTCGAGCGTCGAGGCGATCGCCTCCTGCCCGACGACCTCCGCGAACGAGCGAGAGCGATACCGACGGGCGAGGACTTCGTAGGGCTTGGTGGATTCGGCGGACATGGGTCGAACGTCGGCACCGGAAGTGGCGGCGGATCCGGCGGCGGGAAGACGGCCAGGCGACCGAAGGCCCGAACGACGACGCTTATGGCTGCTGCGGTCAAGCTCTGACCAGGTTCGCGAGCCGTCCGTCCAACGGGCCCGGCCGTCTTCTCGACGCCGGTCGCCACATGGTAGCGGTCCCGCATGCCCCCGAACGGCGGACGACGCGGCACCGGACGACGGGAGATCCCGGAGACCGGACGCCGGATCCACCGATCCGCCGCCGCGGGATCCTCTCGGCCCCGACGGTCGGGATCGAACTCCTAGAATCCTCGCATGCCGGATCGCCAAGGCGCGGACCCCCCGACCAGTTCGCCACTGCCCCGTCACCTGAGGGCCGAAGCGAGGTCCAACCGCCTCCTCATGGTGGTGATCCGTCTGCTGTTCATGGTGCTGCTTGTCGCGGTCACCCTGCTGACGCTGTCGAGTCAACGCCAACCCGGGGACTTCAACACCGCGACCTTCATCGGGCTGCTGATCTCCGCCGCGGCGCTCGGACTGGTGATCGTGCTGGTCGACGCCATCACCCCCAACAAGCGCCTCGCGTCGGTGGTGGCGGTCTATCTGGGCATCTGCTTCGGCCTGATCGGCGCCCTCGCCATCGGCGCCCTCATCGACACGGTGTCGAGGGCCTGGGAACTCGAACGGGGCCCCGCGGCCATCTACATCCAGCTCGCCAAGGGCCTCGTCGGCATCACCCTCTGCTATCTGAGCGTGTCCGTGGTGCTCTCGACCAAGGACGATCTGCGTCTGGTCATCCCCTACGTCGAGTTCGCCCGCCAGCTGCGAGGCGTGCGGCCGATGGTGGTGGACACCTCCGTGCTGATCGACGGTCGCCTCGACGGACTCGGGCAGAGCGGCTTCCTCGACGCGCCGCTGGTGGTGCCGCAGTTCGTGATCGACGAGCTGCAGGCGCTCGCCGACAGCGGCGATCGCACCAAGCGAAGCCGCGGCCGACGCGGTCTCGAGACCGTGAAGCGTCTTCAGACGACGCCGGCGCTGGACGTCTCGGTCGAGGAGCGTCCGATCGAGGGCGTCTCGGTCGACCACAAGATCATCGAGTTGAGTCGCGCCGAGGGCTACCGGATCATGACCATCGACGCGAACCTTCGGAAGGTCGCCGAGATCAAGTCGATTCCCGTGCTCGATCTCAACCAGCTTGCAGGGACCATGCGGACGTCCCACGCGGCCGGCGAGCGCCTCGCGATCGAACTCGTGAAGCCCGGCGAGAACCCCGGACAAGCGGTGGGCTACCTGCCCGACGGCACCATGGTCGTCGTCGAGCACGCGGCCGAGCGGGTGGGTCAGACCGTGCAGGTGTCGATCGCGAACACTCTCCAGACCTCCGCGGGGCGTCTCATCTTCGCCAAGCCGATCGACGACGCCCCTTCGACCGCCCCTGCACCTCGCGACGACCCGTCATCCGACGAGCGCGACGAGAGCAGCGCCCGACCCGCCGACATGGCGCGGGCCGCGACCGAGCAGCCGCGGGTTCGCGACCGCCCGAAGCGCCACGATCCACCGCCGCCGGGGCGGAATCCGCGTCGCTGACACCGATCAGGTCCACCCGGATCCATCGAGGCTCCCCGAGGAGCCTCCGAGAGCCCGCCATGTCCGCCGCCGCATCGCCCAGCACCGTCGCCGAGTATCTCGAGCACCTGCCGGAGGACCGCCGCGCGATGGTCGAGGCGATTCGTCGGGCCATCAATCGTCGGCTCCCCAAGGGATACGAGGAGGGCATCCAGTACGGCATGATCGGCTGGTTCGTCCCGCACAGCCGGCATCCGGCGGGCTACCACTGCGACCCGAGACAGCCGGTCCCGTTCGCGGGTCTCGGCAACTGGAAGCACCACGTCGGGATCCATCTCTTCTGCACCTACGTCGATCCGGCCCACCACGAGTGGTTCCGAACCGCCTGGACGGCGACCGGCGCGCCGCTCGACATGGGCAAGGGGTGCGTCCGCGTCAAGCGCCTCGAGGACGTCCCGCTCGACGTGCTGGCCGAGTGCGTTCGACGCGTGCCCGTGAAGACCTTTCTCGAACGCTACGAGGCGATCGTGCCTTCTTCGGGCCGACGAGCGTCGAAGACCGCGAAGTCCACCAAGAAGTCTCCCGCCCGCGCCACCACGACCTCCCCGGCGAAGAAGATCGCATCGGGCCGGGCATCCGGCCGATCGGCCGGCGCCGCCCGCGGCCGCACCGGCACCGGCGCCGGCGTTCGCCGGCGAACCTCGAAGAAGTAGCCACGCGAAGACACGTCTCGCCGCGCCGGTGCGCTGGTGCCCCGGCTCGCCGGTCCGTCAGGCCGCGAGGAAGCTCGGGGGGCGCTCGATGGGCGTTTCACCCTTGGCCTCGGCCTCCTCGAATCCGAACACCTGCTCGAGGTCCTCCACCAACGCCTGCAGTCTCTGGATCTCGCCCCGGACCGACGTCGGCGAGGTCACATGACGGTTGAAGGCGACCTCGCCTCCGAGACGCTCCACGGCCGCGTTCCTCGCTTCGGACTTCTTGGACTTGGCGCGCCCGCCCTCGACCTCGGCCAGCCGCACCGCCAGCACATCCTCGACGGCGGTGAGAATCTCCGTCTGGCGAAACTGCCTCAGAAGTCGCCTTTCGAGCGTCCTGCAACCGACTCGGGTCGCTTCCAGGGCCTTGCGCTGCGTGGCCACCTGGCGCTCCAGACTTCGACGTCGAGCGCGCTGCGAGGAGAGGTACCAGCCCACCCCGGCGATCGAGGTGGCGCAACCGCCAAGCCCGCCGATGGCCGCAAAGGCCTGAAGCAACGTGTCCATGGATGGTGTTCCCGGTTCAAGGGTGCGAGGCGAGCGAAATCGCCCGCTTGCTCGGCGATCGGCCGGCGCCACCGGCATCTTTCGCAGAACCGTCGATTCTTGCCCGAATTCACACCGACACGGCGTTGGAATGCCGTTGGGGCCTCCGTCACGCCCGCGGCAGTTCGAGGAAGGCGATCCCCGCCTCCTCGAAGACCGCCCGGCTCTTGCCGATCGACCCGAGCCAGTGCTCGTCGCCCGCGGCGGGCTCGTAGGCGACCACCACCGAGATCCCCGCCTGCACGATGGCGATCGCGCAGGTGATGCAGGGGAAGAACGAGGAGTAGATCGCACAGCCCCGCGGCGAGACCGCGTTGCACGCGCACTGGATGATCGCATTCATCTCCGCATGCACGATCAGGTCGTACTTGGCGGGCCGCTCGAGCCGCTCGGGCAGATCCTCGATCGACCTCGGAAGTCCGTTGAAGCCGGTGGCGACGATCTGCTTGGAGGGCGAGACGATGACCGCGCCCACGCCACGCGAAGGGTCCTTGCTCCAGCCGGCGATCTGCAGGCTGAGTTCGAGGAAGCGGCGATGCCACTTGGGCGAGAACTCGATCGGCGCTGCGTCCTGGGGCATGGGTGTCTCCATCGTCGCCGCGATCAGTGGAAGAACGCCGCCGTGGGAACGGACTGCCGCGGCGTCTCGGGGCCGGTCCACTCCAGCACCACGTCGTCCTGCCCGCCCGCTTCGAAGAAGCCGACCTCGATCCGATGGAGACCGCGTTCGAGCGCGACGCGTCCGGACCGCGTGGTCGCCGAGTGCAGGCCATCGTTGTCGACGACGAGATCGCCGTCGATCCGCAGCACGCTGCCGTCGTCCGAGGTGAGGTGGAAGGTCCAGACGCCGGTGGCGGGCACCTCGACGAGGCCCATGAACCGCAGGGCGTAGCCCTCCTCGCGCGGCTTCGACGCGACGGAGATCCCTTCGACCACCGTGGTCGCCACCGGTTCGAGCGAGGTGAACTCGGGCACCTTGGACCACTCGCCGAGATAGGCCGTCAGCGAAAGTCCGGGGTCGGCCCTCAGCACCTGGATCGCCGGATTCGGATCGACACGCTCCAGGACGGCGGAGGCCGACGCGGACACGAGCATGTCGCCGAGGAAGCAGGCCGCGCGAATCGTCGCGGACGCCTCGACCTCGAAGGGACCCGCGTAGCGTGCAGAGCCGACCGCCGGATCGGTGCCGTCGAGCGTGTATCGGATGTCCACCTCGTCGCTCGGCGACGCCATGGCGACCCTGGTGGCACCGACGAAGATGTGCGGCGACGCGGCGTCGCCGGCCACCTCGATTTGCGGTGGCCCCACCACCACCGCCTCTCCTTCGATGTCGAGGACGACCACGGTGTCGATCGCATCGGGCAGGGTCGGCGGCAAGGCGACGACGAGGTCGGCCCCCTCGCGACGCACTGCGAGCGCTCCGGCGCCGGGATCGGCCAGCAGATACGCGCCCGCCTCGCCGGAGTTCGTTGCCGCGGACAGTGGGCGGTTCATGAGGCCGCTGAGGCGAAGCTCGCCGGAGGCCGGTCGCTCGAAGACGTGCAGATACAGTCGCTCGTCGCCGCCCGGCAGCGTTCGTCGCGTGCAACGACCCCACGGCAGTCCGTCGAAGCAGCTCGCCCGCGTGCCGCGGATGCTCGCACCGTTGACCGCCATCCAATCGCCCATCGCCGCGAGACGCACGATCGACTCCGCCGGAAAGCGACCCCGCGCATCGGGACCGACGTTCAGCAGGAAGTTTCCGCCCTTGCTCGCGATGTCGACGAGCTTGCGGAGGAGGTCCTCGACGCTCTTGAACTCCGTGTCGAAGGACTGGTGCCCCCACGACCGGTTCATGGTCATGCAGGTCTCCCAGTCGACCCCTTCGGGCAGGCCGGTCGCGGGGATCTCCTGCTCCGGGGTGCCGAAGTCGCCTCGGTAGCCTCCGGCGCGGGTGAGCCCCGCCATGCCCTCGCGACCGACGTCGACTCGGTTGTTGACGATGATCGCAGGGTCGGCGGTCCGGACGAGATCGTAGGTCTCGCCTCCGAACTCACGACTCCATGTCGACTCCCACTCCCCGTCGAACCAGAGCACTCCCGGCCGATAGCGCTCGATCAGTTCGCGCACCTGTGCCTGCATGTGGTCGACGTAGCGCCGAAAGTCGGCATCGTCGGTCGGGCGATCGTCCCACGCCCGTCGCGGCAGGTAGTCCGGATGCGTCCAGTCCATGATCGAGTGGTAGAAGCACAGCACGATGCCCTCGCGGCGGCAGGCGTCGGCGAGCTCGCCCAGGATGTCGCGCCTGAAGGGCGTCCCCTCGACGTCGAAGTCGGTGTGCTCGCTCGGCCACAGGCAGAAGCCGTCGTGGTGCTTCGAGGTGATCACGAGGTACTTCATCCCCGCGTTCCTGGCGATCATCGCCCACTGCGTCGCATCGAACTCGACGGGGTCGAACTCCTGCTGCAACGGCATGTAGTCGTCGGGATGGATCCGCGCGGCGTTCAGGATCCACTCCGCACCTCCGGTGCGCTTGCCGTTCCAGGTGCCCGAGGGGATCGCGTAGAGACCCCAGTGGATGAACATGCCGAATCGAGCCTCGCGCCACCACGCCATGCGGGCGTCGCGATCCACGGCCGTCTCGTCGAGTGCCGTCGCGACCCTTTGCGGAAGGTCGGCGGGCCACCAGGACTCCTCCTGCGCGGATGCCGACGTCGCGGCGAGGAAGGGAAGCAGGCCAGAGGCGAGAAGCGAACCGCGATGGATCATGGCGTGGGGGTCGGTGTCGATTGGTCGTGACCGGCCCGCTCCGGACGCGGGTCGATCGAGGAATGTAGCCGCCGAGGACCAGGCTGGTCCCGGTACAGTCGGCCCGCCCTGCTGGAGACCCGCCCATGATCCGATCGGCCGTCCCGATGCTCGCCGTGCTGTCGATGAACGCCTTCGCCGCTGCGACCTCCCCGCCGCCGGTCCTGCCGGTGCCGGGCGGCTGGAACGACGTCGATCCCGAGGGTCTCGGCCGCCACGACGGCTTCGCCTGGTGTCTCCTGCCGATCGAGATTCCGCAGCACTGGTCGCCACACGATCTCCAGCTTCGCCTCGGCCGCATCGACGATGCCGACGAGGCGTTCTTCAACGGCGTCAAGATCGGCGCCACCGGCGGGATGCCGCCCTCCGCGAGGAGCGCGTGGCAGGCCGAGCGGACCTACACCGTGCCAGCGGCGCTGGTCGAACCGGGCACGACCGCGCTGCTCGCGGTCCGAGTCCACGACTCCGGCGGCAACGGCGGCATCTGGGAGGGCGCTCCCCTGCTCGGCGGCCCCGACGGCGCGATCTCGCTCGCGGGCGCCTGGTTCGCGATCCAGGGCGACGAACCTGGCTCGATCGATGCGGCACGCGCGGCGGCGTTGGCGCCGGCCCTCGTCGAGGCCGCTCGTCGCGCGGGTCTCGACCCCGCCGGCGGCCCCGTCACCGGTTGGACCACACCAAGTCGCGCCCCGGCGCCCGACGGACTGGTCCTCTGGTACGAGCGCCCCGCATCGGCCTGGACCGAGGCCCTTCCCGTCGGCAACGGGCGTCTCGGTGCCATGGTCTTCGGCGACACGTTGGGCACCATCCAGGTGAACGAGGACTCGGTCTGGGCGGGTCGACCGATCGATCGCCATCGAACGCCGTCGGAGGGAGCGCTCGATCGGGCGCGGGCCCTCTGGTTCGAGGGCGATGTGGTCGGCGCCCAGCGGATCATGCAGGAGGAGTTCATGAGCGAACGCCTCGTGCGCAGCCACCAGACCCTCTTCACCGTCGGCACCCGATGGGACGACCGCTTCGGCTCGATCGGCGAGTACCGACGATCGCTCGACCTCTCGACGGGCATCGCAACCACGGAGTTCACGGCGGACGGCTCCCGATTCCGCTGCCGCGTGTTCGCGAGCGTGCCCGACCAGGTGATCGTCGTCCGCTGGGAGGCGCTCGGCGAGACGCCCCTGATCGCGGCGCTCGCGGCGGGTCGCGACGACCTGCGCGACGGCGGAACGGAGGTCGCGTACGACGACACGGAGCGGACGATCGACGGCGTCTCGACGAACCGCGTGATCGAGCTCCACACCATGTACGGCACGGCCGTCAATGGCGAGCATCCGGGCGTGCGATTCGCGGGATGCGCCGCGATGCGCTGCGATGAAGCGGAGCCCGCGACGCGCGAGATCGTGCGCACTCCCACGGCGACGCTCGGGAAGGTCGCGGGGACGCCCGGCGTCGGGCGAGAATCGCGCGCCTACACCGTGGTCATCGCGGGCGCGACCGACTTCCGCGCATACATCGACCCGCCCGTGCGCCTGAAGGACCCGCGGCTGACGGCGCAGGAGATCGCGAGGGCGGCGATCGACCGCCCCTTCGACGAACTCCTCGACCGACATCTCGCGTCGTTCACGCCGCCGATGGAGAGGGTGTCGCTCGACGTCGGCACCAGCGATCAGGCGACGAAGCCGACCGACGTCCGCCTGCGGGAACTCCGCGCCGGAGCGGACGACCCCTCGCTCTTCTCCCTCCACTTCCAGTTCGCCCGCTATCTGCTGGTCTCCTGCTCGCGACCGGGCACGATGCCGGCCAACCTGCAGGGCCTGTGGAACTCCCACATCGAGGCGCCCTGGAACGCCGACTACCACATCAACATCAACCTGCAGATGAACTACTGGCCCGCGGAGATCGCGAACCTCGCGGAGTTCCATGAGCCGCTGTTCGACTTCACGGAGCGACTCGCCGAGCGGGGCCGCGAGACGGCGCAACGCCTCTACGGCGCCCGCGGCTGGATGGCCCACCACACGTCCGACGCCTGGGCGTTCACCGTGCCGATCGGCAGAACCGTCTGGGGCATGTGGCCCCATGGCGGCGCGTGGACGATGCGGCATCTGTGGGAGTCGTACCTCCACTCGGGCGACGAGGCCTTTCTGGCGAAACGAGCCTGGCCGCTCATGCGCGGAGCGAGCGAGTTCTATCTCGACTACCTCGTCGAGGATCCCGCGACGGGACGGCTCGTGTCGGGCCCCAGCAGCTCGCCGGAGAACACCTTCATCACCGACGACGGCCAGCGGGCGGACATCGGGATGGGCAACTCGATGGACCAGCAGATCGTGTGGGACTGCTTCACGAACCTGATCGACGCCGCGACGGTGCTCGGACGCCTCGACGATCCGGTCGTCGTCGAGACGGTCGCGGCGCGGCAGCGCCTGGCACCGACGCCGATCGGCAGCGACGGCCGCCTCATGGAGTGGTCGCGCCCGTTCCGGGAGGCCGAGCCGGGCCACCGCCACATGTCGCATCTCTACGGACTGCACCCCGGTTCGCAGTTCACCCTCGACGAGACGCCCGACCTGCTGGAGGCGGCGCGGAAGACCCTCGAGTTCCGGCTTGCCAATGGCGGCGGCCATACCGGCTGGAGCCGGGCGTGGCTGGTCAACTTCTTCGCGCGCCTGCACGACGGCGACGACGCCCTCGCCAACCTGCGGCTGCTGCTGGAGAAGTCCACCCTGCCCAACCTGTTCGACGATCACCCGCCGTTTCAGATCGACGGCAACTTCGGCGCCGCCGCGGGACTCGCCGAGATGCTGCTGCAGTCCCACATCGCAGACGACGCGTCGGGTCCGGCCTTCGCGGCGGGACGATCGCCTCGGTTCATTCTCGACGTGATGCCCGCCTGGCCCGACGCCTGGCCGCGGGGCGAAGTCTCGGGCCTTCGCGCCCGCGGCGGCGTGCTGGTCGAGCGTCTCGCATGGAGCCCCGACTCGATCGGCGTCTCGGTGCGGGCCGAGGGCCGAACCTCGATTCGCGTGCGGCCGCCCGCGGGCTGGGCGCCGGTGGGCCTCGAGGCCGACGCCGACGGCGCGTTCACCCTGCGCCTCGCGCCGAACGGACGCGGCGCGATCCTGTTCGCGTCCCCCGCGCTGCGATGACTCCGGCGGCGTTCGCCGCTTAGAACACGCTGTCGGGGAAGTAGTGCCGCTTGGCGTTCTCGGGCAGGATCAGCTCGACGTCGATCAGGAGATGCTGCGGCATGAACTTCATGATCTCCTCGCGGTTTCCGTCCTCGAGCACCGAGACGGCCATCTGGATTCCGGTCGCGATCATCGAGGGCGGGTAGGTGATGTCGGCGGGATACATCGGGTCCTTGTCCATGACCCGCTTGACGATGTCCTTCATGCCGGCGCCGCCGAGGATCCACATCTCGTCCTGACGGCCCGCCTCGACGATCGCCTGCTCGGCGCCGAGGGCCATGTCGTCGTCGCTCGCCCAGACCGCGTCGATCTCGGGTGCCTGAACCAGGATGTTCTGCATGACGTCGAGGGACTTCTGGCGATTCCACATGCCGGTGTCGCGGCCGACGATCTCGATGCCCGGATTGGCGTTGAAGACCTCCATCGCCGCGTCGACCCGCGCCGTGTTCACGGTGCAGGGAATGCCCTCGAGGATCACGACCTTCCCCTTGCCATCGAGTCGATCGACGATGAACTCCGCGCTCTTGCGGCCGAACGAGGCGTTGTCGCCCTCGAGGAAGATGTCCGCGACCGGCTCGAGGAATCCCCGATCGACGTTGACGATCAGGATGCCGTTCTCGTGCGCCTGCTTGGCGATGGGAGTCAACGGCGCCGACTCGGTGGCGAGAACGACCAGGCCGTCCACGCCCTGGGTCATCATGTTCTCGATGTCCTGGATCTGCTTGTCGGGGGTCTCCGCGGTCTGGAAGAGCCACTCGACGTCGGGGTTGAGAGCCATCGCCTCCTTCGCCCACCAGACCACCCCCGCGGTCCAGCCGTGGTCGGCCGCGGGCACGCTCACGCCGATCTTGATCTTCGGCGCCGCGGCGACGGTGCTCGCCGTGGCGGACGGCGCCGGTTCGGTGCCGCCCGAGCCGCAGGCGGCCAGCAGCGAAAGGGACAACAGGGCGCCGGCGGCGGCGAGGGATCGAAGCATGGTCATTCCGGACTCCTGGGATCGACGCGAGTCGAGCGGTTGCATGGACGGTCGTCTCGTCGGCGAACGCCGATCGAGACCCAGATCCTAGTGGCAGATCGAGCCGACGCCCCACCCCTCCGCCGGAACGGGCACGATCAACTGGCCCGGCCCCGCTGGATGAGCACCGCCAGCACGATGATCACGCCCTTCACGAACCCCTGCCAGTAGACCTCGACCTGCCAGAGGCTGAGCATGTTGGTGATCATCACGAGGATCAGCACCCCCAGCAGCGTGCCCCACACCCGCCCCCGGCCTCCGGTCATGCTGGTGCCGCCGATGACCACCGCGGCGATCGCGTCGAGTTCGGCGTAGAGGCCCAGTTGCGAGCTGCTGACGGAGTTCATCCGGACGGTGCTCGCGATGCCGCCCAACGCGGCGCAGAAGCCGACGATCGTGTAGGACCACAGCTTGACCCGGGCGACGGGGACCCCCGAGTACCGTGCGGCGAGTTCGTTCGAACCGACCGCGACGAGATGCCGGCCGAGACGGGTCCGCGACAGGGTCAGCTGCCCCAGCACCACGACCACGAGAAACAGCAGGATCGTCCAGTAGAAGACGACCGGCTTGTCGTAGGCGTTGACGACGCCGGGAATGGCGAGACCGTCGCGCCCGATGGCCTGAACCGCCGTGATCGCCTGATCGGCGCGGATCTCCCCGCCTTCGGCGAGTGCCAACGTGATCGAGCGAAATCCGATCAGTCCCGCGAGCGTCGCGATGAAGGCGGGGATGCGACCAAGCGTCACCAGGCCGCCGTTGAGGGCGCCGCAGGCCAGCCCGACGCCGATCGCCGACGCGAAGCCCGCGAGCAGCGGCACGAATTGACCGGCCCCTTCGGCGTCCACCATGCCCGCGAGGCCGTTCATCGCCAGCATGCCGACTGCGGCGGCGAGCGCCATGACCGCACCCACCGAGAGGTCGATCCCTCCGGCGACGATCACCAGCGTCATGCCCACCGCGACGATCCCGACGGCGGCGTTCTGGTTGAGCAGGTTCCGGAGATTCTCCGGCTTCAGGAAGGCGTCGCCCTGCCAGATGGCGTTGAAGGCGAAGAGCCCGACGAAGGCGACCAGCACCCCGTACTGCTGCAGCAGGTCGAGGCTGCGGGCCAGCGGGCTCCGGGTAACGACGGAACCGGCGACGGAACCGGCGGCGGCATCGCTCATGCGGCATGCTCCGAGACGCCTGCGGCGAGGCGCATGATCGAACGTTCGGTCTCGTCGGGACTCTCGGCGGCGGGATCGACCTCGCCCACGAGGCGGCCCTGCCGCATCACCGCGATGCGATGGCAGAGGCCGATCAGTTCCGGCAACTCGCTCGAGATCACGAGGCAGGCGAGGCCGTCTGCGGCAAGCGTCGAGATCAGGTGATAGAGCTCGCGCTTCGCGCCGACGTCGACGCCCCGAGTCGGCTCGTCGAGCAGCAGCACCGTCGGCTTCACGTCGAGACGGCTCGCCACCGCGAACTTCTGCTGGTTGCCGCCCGAGAGCGTCCGCATCGGCGCCGCCGGCGCCGGACAGCGGATGTCGAGGGTGCGGATCCACTCGGCCGTCGCCGAGCGCTCGCGTCGGCGATCGGGAACCACCCGTCCGTACGCGGCCAGATTGGGCAGCGTGAGGTTCTCGATGCAGGCCAGCTCGGTGAAGACCCCGCGGCCCTTGCGATCCTCGCTGACGTAGGCGACGCCCCGATCGAGGGCCTGCCGCGGCGAACGGAACCGGACCGCGGCGCCGTCGAGGAGGATGCCGCCGCCCCGCGAGGGTCGCAGGCCGGCGACGGCCTCGGCGAGTTCGGTGCGGCCGCTGCCGACAAGCCCGGCAAGGCCGAGGATCTCGCCCGGCGCGATCTCGAAGGAGGCCCCCTCGACGTGGCCCGGGACCGAGATCGATTCGACCCGGAGCCGCGGCGCCGCGTTCGGACGCGACCCCCGCGGCGGATACACGTCGGCGAGTTCGCGGCCCACCATCAGCGAGGCGAGACGATCCGTGTCGCTCTCCGCAGGCGTGGTCTCGGCGACGAGACGACCGTCGCGCAGCACGGAGATCCGGTCGCAGAGCCCGCGGACCTCCGGCAGAAGGTGCGAGATGTAGAGGATCGCGGTGCCGGCCTCCTTCAGGCGCCGCACCAGATCGAAGAGCTTGCGGGTCTCCCGTTCGGAGAGGACCGCGGTGGGTTCGTCGAGAATGAGGACCTTCGACTCCTGCGAGAGCGCCTTGGCGATCTCGACGAGCTGCTGCCCCGCGACGGGCAGGTCGCCCACGATGGCGTCGGCGTCGACCTCGGCCCCCACCTCCGCCAGACGACGACGGGCCTCCGCCCGCATCGGACCACGGCGGACGAACCCCCAGCGACGCGGCTCGCGCCCGAGGACGATGTTCTCAGCGACGGAAAGCGCCGGTGCGAGGTTCAGCTCCTGATGGATCATCGCGACGCCGGCATCGGTCGCCTCGCGAGCGCTGCGAGGCGCGTAGGGACGACCATCGAGGACCAGACGACCCTCGTCGGGCCGTTCGATCCCCGCGAGGATCTTCATCAAGGTGCTCTTGCCGGCGCCGTTCTCCCCGATGACGCCGTGGACCTCGCCTGCGGCGACCCGGAGGCTCACGCCGTCCAAGGCCCGCACCGCGGGGAAGCTCTTTCCGATCGCGTCGATCTCAAGCACGAGGCGGAGGATAGCGGCGAGGCCTGCCGAAGCGGTCTGCACTCGGCAGCGGTCTCCCTCAGCGGAACCGGTTGCCGGCGATCCGAAGGACGGTGAACGTCACCGCGAAGCCGAATCCGATCCAGGCGAGGATCGCCAGATGCCCCGATTCCGGGCGCATCCGGTCGGCCAGCATCAGCACCGCCCCGCCGAGCAGGAGGGCTCCGACGAAGATGGCGCTGGCGAGATTGGACGCGGCCTTGCGGATCGTGTCGGTCAGCGGATCGAGACCGCGGTGCTGCAGGTTCACCGTCACCTGCTGCCGGCGGATCGCGTAGAAGAAGCTCCGCAGCTGCGAGGGAAGCACCTCGAGCACGCCGGTGTAGCCGACCATGCTGCGCCGCATGCGGCGCTTCAGGGCCCCGAATCCGTAGCGCGACTTCACGAGGCGCTCGAGATGTGGACGCACGTGGCCGACGAGGTCGAAGTCCGGCGCCAGGCGTTCGCCGACGCCCTCGATGGTGGTGATCGCCTTGATCAGGAAGACGATGTCGCTCGGCACCCGCAGGCGGTTCTTGCGGATCTTGTCGAAGAACTCCTCGAGCAGGCGCCCGAGATCCAGCTTCGCGAAGGTCGCGTTCTGGAAGCGGCCCACGAACGACCACACGTCGGCCCGAAACGCCCGGTCGGTGGCGATCGCCGGATCCGCGTCGCTCAGGGCGATCACCACGTCGATCACGCCGTCGAGGTCCGCCGTGACCACCCCCTGCACGAGGTCGGCGAGATGTCCGGCGGTGGTCGGATCGATCTGGCCGGTCATCCCGCAGTCGATGAAGGCGATGCCGCCGTCGCCGCGGGCGAAGATGTTGCCAGGGTGCGGATCGGCGTGGAAGAAGCCGAACTCGAGGCACATCCGAAACACCGCGTCGGCGCCGGTGGCGACGATCGCCTCGGCGCGTTCCGGCGTCAGGTCGCCCCTCCCGACCGTCGAGAGCAGGGTGCCCTCGACCTCGTTCATCGCGAGAACGCGACGGGTCGTCATCGACCAGTGGACCTTCGGGAACTCGACCGACGGCTCGTCCTTGAAGAGGTCGCGGAAGCGGTCGCAGGTGCGGCCCTCGTGCTCGAAGTCGACCTCCTTGCGGAGCTCCTCGGCGAACTCCCGCACCACCTCGGTCGGGCTGTAGGGAAGATCCTTGAAGCGGTGCTCGATGAAGCCCGCGATCATCCGCAGGATGTCCATGTCCGCCTCGGTGATCCGCTCGGCGTCGGGCCGCAGGATCTTGAGGACCACCCGGGTGCCGTCGCTGCCGACGGCGCGGTGGACCTGGGCCATCGAGGCGGCGGCGAGCGGGGTCTCCTCGATCGAGTCGAACAGCTCGTCGACGCGGCCGGAGAACTCCTCGTCGAGGCGGGTGCGGATCTCCGAGTACGGCACCGGCGCGACGTTCGCGTGCAGCTTCGAGAACTCGTCGGCCCACTCCGGCGGGATGAGGTCCGGCCGAAGGCTCAGGATCTGCCCGAGCTTCACGAAGGTCGGCCCGAGCTCCTCCATCGCCAGCCGCAGCCGCCGCGGCAGCGGCATGCCCTCGACGAGCGGATCGACCGGCCGGCCCAGGACCCGTTGCAGGCTGCGCCGCAGGGCCCCGTCGAGGTGCAGATCCTCGACGATGTTCCGGAAGCCATAGCGGGCCAGCACCGAGAGGATCTCCCGCGTGCGGCGGGCGTCGCGAATGGTGCGTCCGATACCGAAGACCGAGCCGAGCATGGGGGGGACGGTAGCCGACCGGGGCGCCGGCGGTCCGGGCGGTCGGAACCGATCGCGCCCCCTCGCGTCGGCGCGCCCTTGCCAACCGGTCCAACCGCGCCAACCGGTCCAACCGGTCCAACCGGCATCGGCGTGCCGCCCATTCCCCGCTCCCGTCCTGCTCGTTCTTGACCGCCGCCGAGGTGGCGATACCCTACCGCGTCAACCCCAATCCCCTGTAGCTCAATTGGTAGAGCGAGCGGCTGTTAACCGCTAGGTTACTGGTTCGAGTCCAGTCGGGGGAGTTCAACCGGTCGGCCTCAAACGGGGCCGACCGGTTTGTTTACAGGCTGACCCCAGAGAAACCCCCTGCGGGCGCGTCGTGGCGGGGGTTGTGCGCTCTCGGGTTTGTGGAGAGAGCGAGAGGGTGGGATCAGAACGGTCGTCAAGTCGCCCCACCGCGACCAGACTCTCGGGTGCTCTCTGTTCCGTTTAACACGCTGCCGAGATCGGGGGGGAGATCGGAACGAGGGCAAGGCCCGGGCTGTGGCCTGTCGGTCGCTCGGGCGGACTTCCGCGCTCGACTGCCTTTCGGAGACGGCTTTCCCGGAGCCCGACCAGGCGCGGCGATCGAGCTGGCGCTGCACAGGCTGTCCTTGAGCGCCCTCAACTGGCCGCTGGAGATCAGATCCAGCACTCCGGCGGCGGCTTGTCGTTCCGCAGAGTGGTCGGCGTCGTTGATGTGCACCCGCATCACCCCTGTCAACTCCGTACGGGGTACATGCGTGACACCGTTCGCCGCCGTCGAGCGTGAATGGGATTTCGAGATCCTCCCTCAAGACACCGGCGCGTGTGCAACAGGGGCGAGCGCATCGAAGGGACTTCGCACGCGCAGCACTCCGCGCGTGGATTGCTCCACGACATGCGTGTAGATCATGGTGGTCTCCACGTGCGCGTGCCCGAGCAGCGTCTGGATGGTGCGGATGTCGCAGCCATCCTCCAGAAGGTGCGTGGCGAAGCTGTGCCGCAGCACATGGCTGGTGACCCGTCGGTTGATGCCCGCCGACACGGCGGCGGCGGCGATGGCCTTCTGCACGCTCGACTCGTGCACATGCCAGCGGCCGCGGCGGCCGCTGACGGGATCATGACTCAGGCCATGGGCGGCGAAGAGGTACTGCCACGGCAATGACCAGGCCGCGCGCGGCGACTTGCGCTCCATGGCGAAGGGCAGTTCGACCCAGCCCTCGCCCGCGGCGAGATCACGCTCGTGCAGCGCGCCCCGCCGCTCGATCGGGCCGGCCAGCGGTTG
>JAFMML010000011.1 GCA_017859745.1 Planctomycetota bacterium | reverse complement strand
CTCGGAGACTTCCAGGGCAATCGCGTTCCGGGTGACGCGGCGCTCCTCGATCGCATCGCGACGAACTGTCCGGGCGTCTCGATCGGCCCGGTCGCGACGGTGGCGACCTGTTCGGGAACCGATCGCCGCGCCACCGTGATCGCGAAGCGCACCGGAGCGATCGCCGAGGCGATGGAAGGCGCCGCCGTCGTGCATGCGGCGCGGCGGCGGGGGATCCCGGCCGTCGAGATCCGAGTCGTCAGCAACACCACCGGCGATCGCCACCTGCAGCGTTGGGATCTGCCGACGGCGCTGCGCGCCCTCGAAGGAGCGTGGCTGCGGATCGCCGAATCGATGCTTCGCGAGGGCTGAAGACGTCGCAGGCGGGCCGTCTGGTTTTCGGACCCTCGATTGCGTTCAGGTCGAAGGGGATGCCTGCCACGGACCGCCCGAACGGGAAGTTCCCGAGAGGCGGCAGCCCCGCTCAACCGGCGGTCCGCTTCCGCCGATTCGCCTTCGGAAGGTGGTGCATGTCGCGCCGCCGGACGGAGATGCGATCGCACATGGGCATTCGTCTGCTGACCGGACAGATCTCGCCGATCGTCGCCGACTTCGGCCACGCCTCGGTCAAGCTCCTTCAGGTGAGCCAGGGCGCTGCGCCCGAACTGGTCGCCGCCGCGGAGCTTCCGCTGCCGGAGGATCTGCGTGACGACGTGGAACGGCGCGACGCCTACATCGCCGAGCGGATTCCGTCGATTCTCCGCAACCGGGGATTCAAGGGCCGCCGTGTCGTCGTCTCCCCCCACGCATCCACCACCTTCATCGAGCATCTGCAGATCCCCTCGACCGAAGGCGTCGACTCCAGCGAACAGGTGCGACTCCAGATCCAGTCCCGCCTCTCGCGAGCCGGGGAGCTGGTGATTCGCAGCTGGCAGGTCGGCGAGGTTCATCGCGACGAGGGGCTGCGTCACGAGCACATCTGCGTGGCGGTCGAACGACGCGAGGTCATGAAGCTGGTGGAGATGTTCCGCCGCCTGCGCCTGAGCGTCGTCGGCGTCCATGACGGCGTCGGAGCGATGGTCCGGTCGTTCGGCCATCTGCATCGCCGCGAGAGCGACCAGCAGCGGCGCACCGTCTACATCGACCTCGGCCACGGGCACACCCGTCTCGCGATCACCGAGGGCACTCGGATCGTGTTCGCCAAGTCGATCCCCACCGGGGGCCGCGATCTCGCCGTCGTCGACCGCATCGAAGCGGCATCGCCGACCCCCGCCCGTTCGAGGTCGATCGCCGGCGTCTCGATCGGGGCTCTCACCAGCGAGTCGCTCGGCGTCTCCGTGGCGGAGGACCGCCGCAGCGACGGCACCCCGCAGGAACTCAGCCGCTCGATTCCCGATGCGGTGCCCGCGAACTCGGCCGACGAGACCCTCGAGCATCTTCGCAACGAGGTGGCGATGTGCCTGCGGTACCACGCATCCCTCTTCCCGAACACGCCCGCCGAACGGGTGATCTTCGTCGGAGGCGAGGCTCGAAGGACCGACCTCTGCCAGGGGCTCGCCCGGACCCTCCGACTTCCCGCCCAGCTCGGCGATCCGCTCGCCCGCATGGGCGGTCTCGACCGCTCCGGGCTTCCCGCGGGGCCGCATCCGGGATGGGCCGTGGCCTGCGGCCTGTGTGTGAGTCCCACCGACCTCTGATCCTCCTCGAGGCCCACGCGAACTCCCGAAGTTCCAAGGCCTCGCTCCGCGTCTCCCTCGTCGACGACCGACCATGAACGACACCAGCCTGCTCCCCGACGACTTCCTCGCCGACGCCCGCGAACGCCGCACCAACATCGCGGCGCTCCTGCTGTTCGCGATCGTGCTCGGAAGCGTCGCCTTCTGGTACACCCGCACGAACGTCGCGTGGCATGAGATCCGGGACCGCCAGGAGCAGGTCCGTCAGTCCTTCACCTCGGTCGCGGAGCAGATCCGCGACATGCAGGAGCAGGAGACCATGCGCCGCGACATGGTCGACAAGGCGCAACTGGCCTTGTCGCTGGTGGATCCGGTTCCGAGGTCCATCCTGCTCGCCGAACTGGTCGACCGTCTTCCGGAGCGGGTCAGTCTGGTCGACCTCGAACTTCGCAGCCAGCAGATCAAGCAACCCGCTCCGCGGGATCGCGCCCCCTCCGGCGATGCTCGAAGCAAGGCCGCGCGAGGACGGGGAGATGCTCCGCCGGAGCCGGCGCGTCCCGATCCGGTGCGCTACGCGATCGATGGCACGCTGACCGGGATCGCTCCCAACGACCTGGACGTCTCCGCCTATCTGCAGCGTCTGAACGACCTCGACCTGCTCGAGTCGGTGCGACTGGAGGTCAGCGAGGAGAAGACCATCGCCGGCGTCCCGTCCCGGCAGTTCCGCATCGCGATTCGCATCGGGCCGGAGGCGGACGTGCGGCGGAGCCGCTCGATTCTGCAGGCCGACTCCGACAAGACCGACACCCGCCGCGACGAGCCGCCGATGGCCCCGCCGGCCCGCGTCTTCGCCGATCACGAGGAGGGTCTCTGACATGCGTTTCGGATTCCGTGAGCTCGTATTCACCGCCCTTCTGCTGGCCGTTCCGGTCGCCTCCTGGTTCGTGGTGTTCCAGCCGCGACAGGAGCAGATCGACGCCGCGCGTCAGGAGGTGGAGACCAAGCGCAACACCCTCGCTCGTCTTGCTGCGGTCACCGCCCGCGTCGACGACCTGCGGGCCCGCATCGAGGAGGGACGCAAGGCGTTGGAACGCCTCGAGCGAAAGATCCCCGATCGCGACGGTGTGGACGCGATCCTTCAGCAGATCACCGAACTCGCCATGGCGAACCAGCTCGTGGTGCGTTCGGTGAAGGGCGAGCGTGCGATCTCGGCCCCTCTGCACATGGAGCTTCCGCTCCGCATGATCATCGAGGGCGAGTTCGAGGGGCTCTACCGCTTCCTGTCGGAGTTGGAGAGCCTCGAGCGGATCACCCGTGTGCACCACCTTCAGGTGACCCGCGTGGTCGAGGGCCGGGCGACCCGGCAGGAGAACCTGGGAAGCCTCAAGGCGGATCTCGTCCTCAGCATCTTCTTCGACCCCGGCGACGATTCGAGCCAGATGGAGAACGACCGTGCCAAGCCGTGATTCCAGTCAACGCTCCTCGATCGAGGATCGCCTGCGCGCCTTCGACGCCCGGGGCGGCGAGCCGTCGGCCGACGTCGCCGCGGTCGTCGCGGATGGGCGGTCCGGCAAGCGCCTCAAGTCCGGGACCGTCGTGGTGCTTCTGATGGTCGGTGTCGCTCTCGTCGGCCTCTACAGCATGCGCAGCCTCGGAAGCGCCTCGGCGAACGGAGGCCTGAGCCGCGAGATCGAGACCCTGATCGCAGGCGTGCTTCCGGACGCCGGCGGCACGTTCGACATGGAGGCGGTCATGGAAATGCCCGAGGTCGACGATGCCGCGGTGTTCGCGATGCTCGACACGGACTTCCGCGGCCGCCTGCAGGTGGCGTGGGACGATCTCGCTCGCGATCCGTTCCAGCCTTGGCAGGATCCGGCCGCGGCATCGACTGCGGTGCCGGGACTTCCGATCGCCGTCGAGCCGGGGGCCGCCGCCGGCGAGGCGTGGGCCCGCGAGATCGATCGGATCGTCGAGATGCTCGAGTTGAAGAGCCTGATCGGAGGCGGCAGCGCCGCGGGCATGGCGAACGTCAACGGGCGGATCATCCGTCGCGGCGACGTGTTCAGCGTCGCCGAGGCGGAGGCGGACTTCCGTGTCGTCGCCATCGAACGAGACGGGGTGCGCCTGAAGGTCGTGCATCCCCGCCTCGGCGTCGAGCGCGACGCGTTCCTGCAGGTTCGTCGCCCGTTCTGAGGGCAGGTGAGGCACGCCGGCCGCTCCATCCGGAGGGCCGATTCGAGAGGAGACCGCGACGATGCCCGAGGGGAACCCCCATGACGCCGCCAACTCGCCATCGGTTCGAGAGGAACACGACGGCGAGGACGTCCGGCCCTTCGACGCCGACGACGGCCTGTTGAGCGATCTGTACACGCCGGAACCGTCGGCCGAAGGTGCCGACGGGGACGTGGCGGATCGCCTGCTGCTTGCGGGCGAACTCGACGGGGAACGCCTGGCGACGGCTCGCCGCCTCCACCGGCAGAGCCCGGGGCGGCGAATCGGCGACATTCTCGTCGGCCTCGGCGTCGCGGAGGCGAAGGTCCAGGAGATCTCGGCGGAACTCGCCGGCGTCCCCTTCCGCCGGGTGCCGGCCGAGCAGGCCGATGCCGATCTGATCTCGAAGCTCGGGGCCGACTACTGCCGCCGGCATCAGGTGCTGCCGATCGCCGTCGAGGCTGGGCGGATCGTGGTCGGCACGACGAGGCTCGACGAGGTCTTCCTGCTCGACGACGTCAAGCGACGTCTCGGCGGGGCTCACGTCCGGCACGTCCTGATCACGACCGGCGACCTGCAGGCGGTGCTCGAAGCCCTCGACGGCGGCGAGGAGGAGCAGGATCTCTCGAAGCTCCTCGCCGATGCGGCGGAGGACGACGTCGAGGTGCAGCAGGAGGAGGAGGTCGCCGACGACATCGAACAGCAGGCGGAGAGTTCGCCCGTCGTCCGGTTCGTCAACCACATCATCCAGACCGCGCTCAAGGAAGGTGCATCGGACATCCACATCGAGCCGGGCGAGCGCCAGCTTCGGGTCCGATTTCGGATCGACGGCGTGTTGTTCGATGCCATGGACACTCCGCGCCGCATGCACGCCGCCCTGACCAGTCGCATCAAGATCATCGCCAACATGGACATCGCCGAGCGACGGCTCCCGCAGGACGGTCGCATTCGGGCGACCGTGTCGGGCCGGCAACTCGACATCCGCGTGTCGACGGTGCCCACGCCCCACGGCGAGAAGACGGTCATGCGTCTGCTCGACAACCGTTCGATCCAGGTGTCCCTCGAGGATCTCGGATTCGCGGAGAAGACGCTGAAGACCTGGAACGAGCTGATCGCACAGCCCCACGGCATCATCCTCGTCACCGGTCCGACGGGTTCCGGCAAGACCACGACGCTCTACAGCTCCATCCGCAAGATGGACATCAGCCGCATGAACGTCTCGACCGTCGAGGATCCGGTCGAGTACCACCTTGGCGGCATCACCCAGATCCAGACCCACGACCGCATCGGGATGACCTTCGCGAAGGCCCTCAAGAGCCTGCTTCGCCAGGATCCCGACGTGGTGATGGTCGGCGAGATCCGCGATCTCGAGACGGCGGTCACCGCCATCCAGGCGGCGCTCACCGGCCATCTCGTGCTGTCCACGCTGCACACCAACGACGCGCCCGGAGCCGTCACTCGTCTGATCAACATCGGAGTCGAGCCGTTTCTCGTCGGCGCGGCGCTCACCGCCACGCTCGCACAGAGGCTGGTCCGCAAGATCTGTCCGGAGTGCTCGACGCCTGCGAATCCCGGCGAGGAGATGACGGCGCTGCTCGAGCGGCATGGCGTCGATCCCGCGTCGGTGCGTCACGGAGACGGCTGCGACACCTGTCGTCGGACCGGATACGCGGGACGCCTGGGCATCTACGAGCTGCTCCGGATGAACGACCGCCTTCGCGACTCGGTGGCGGGGAACCCCAACATCACGGAGTTCCGACGAGCCTGCCTCGAAGAGGGCATGGTCAGCCTCCGCGAGGACGGCTTCGACAAGGTTCGACGCGGGAAGACGACGATCGAGGAGGTCTTCCGAGTGACCGAGTCGGTGGCCTGACGAGTCGAGCGACCCGGGGACTTCGGACGCGGCGTCCGGGTCAGCCCAGGAACGCCGCCGTCGTCAGCACGGCCCAGACCGCCACCGCGAACGGCACCTTGCCGAGCGTGCCCAGCACCCGCCCGATCGCTGCGCCGGTTGCCGGGCGCATGCTGTGTTCGACCGAGCGTCCGGCGGAGGTCTCGCCGAGGATCGCGCCGAGAAAGCTGCCACCGACCGCTCCGGCGAGCGTGCCGATCACCGGAATGGGGATCAGGAAGGTGCCGACCACGGCGCCCGCAAGAGAGCCCACCAGAGCGCCGACGATTCCGCGCCTGGATGCGCCCATCCGCCGAGCGCCGAGCGCCGAAGCGGCGAACTCGACCAGTTCTCCAAGGCCCGCGAGCACGACGGCGACCGACAACACCCCGATCGAGAAGGTGGGGCCTTCGTCGGCGCCGAGCCAGAGGAAGTCGACCAGGTCGATCAGGACGGCGAGGGCGATGGCGAGCCACGCTCCGGGCAGTCCAAGGATCAGCAGAAGCACGAAGAACAGGCTGAGGATCGCGAAGATGCCGGCGACCGGCCATGCGATCCACGCGAGATCGAGGGCGACCGGGTCGGCCACGGCCTCTCCCGCGGTCGCCGTGAGGAGCAATGCGACACACTCTGTCACCGGCGGACTCCTCTGGCCTCGGGGGCGAACTTCTCCGGGCCGGCCCAGGCCCTCGCCTCGGCATCTTGGGAGATCGTCTCCACGCCTTCCACCCGGATTCCAATCGGACCACCCGACTCGTCGGACGGAGATTCGACCCGAAGGCGCATGGCCACGGCTCCGGAATGTTCCTCGGGGCCGTGTGTTCCGGCTCCGACGGCGTTCCACGTGAGGTCGACCAGCAGGGCGTCGCCGACGGGCCGGACCGCGCGAACCACTCCATGCCGCACCGGCTCGATCCGCCCCCGGTCGCCGGAGAGCGTACGCGGCTCCCCGAGCGTCAGGTACAGACCCCGATGGGGGGGCAGCGCGAGGGCCTCGAGGGCGGCGCCGGACTCGGCGAGATCGAGTCGGGAGGCCAGGCGGTAGCAGGGGACGACTCGAGCCTCGGCATCCGGCGTGGAGCCGTCCAGGACGACCAGCCAGTCGAAGTGGGCCGGTTCGCCCCGAGGCGAATGGCGGAGCAGGCTGGTGGCGGGGGGAGGGTGGACAGGTGACGCGGTCATCGGAGACATCTCGAGGTCGGCGGTTCGCGGCACCGCTCATCGAAACGCGGAGGATCAGTATGATCGAACCGCATCGATCCCGTGGTGCCAGACGGTCGGATTCGCTGGCGGGATCGACGATTGGCGAGTCTCGACAACTCGTGAGAAGGACCTGTTGAAGGATCAGCCCATGCACGCCGAACGCCCCTCCGGACCACTTGCCTCCGTCTTTCGCCCGCTGGTCCCCGTGCTTGCCTTCGCCGGGGGCGTCCTCGTGGCGTCCACGCTCGCGGGTTGCCAGAAGGGGCCGTCGAGCGAAGCGTTGCTTGAGCGTGCGGACTACGACCTGGAGTACGGGCGATACGAGCAGGCCGCGGAGACCTACCAGCTCGTGCTCGATCGCTATCCCGGCGATCCGAGCGCGAACATGGGTCTCGGCCAGGCGTTGCTCGAACTCGACCGCACCGCAGAGGCACGAGCCGCGCTGGAACTGGCGGCCGTCGCGGAGCCCTCCAACTTCGAGGTCTGTCGTCTGCTTGCCGAGGCGATGTTCCAGGAAGGCGACACCGTTCGGCTCTATCAGCTGCTGCGAGACCAGGCCGTCGAGCAGCGTCGGCTCGAGGCATGGCTGCTGATGGCCGAGTACGCGTTGGCCCTCGACGATCCGGACACCGCGCAGGGAGCCATCACGGCGGCGCTGGAGGTCTCCGACGGCTCGACCCCGGAGCCGTACATCGAGGCGGCGCGGTTCGCCGAGCGGATCGGTGATCAGAAGGAGGCGATTCGTCGACTGCGGCAGGCCTACGGCATCGCTCCGCAGGATCCTCGGGTGGTGGCGGGCCTGCAGGAGTACGGCGAGATCCCCGGACCCACGATCGCCCTGCCGCCGGGGCGCTGACGCGGAGTCGCCCGTGCCGGCACGACGACGAAGCGAGGCGGGCGGAGGATGGCTGGACCGCCTTGCGGTGTTGAGCGACCTTGGTCGCTTGAGACTGCTGCGACTCGTCGAGCTGGAGGAACTGGGCGTCGGCGAACTTGCCCGCGCCCTCCAGTGGCCCCAGTCGACGGTCAGTCGACAGCTCAAGCCGCTGCTCGAGGCGGGTTGGCTCCGTCGGCGTGTGGAGGGAACCACCGCCTACTACCGGTTCGACCCTGCGGATCTCGACGACGCCGAGCAGGAGCTCTGGCGGAAGACCCTCGAGCGAATCTCCGCGGAGGACGACGCCACCGCACTCGAAGAGGACGATCGCCGAATGCGCGAGGTGATCGCGGCCCGTCGAACCGACACCCGAAGCTACTTCGGTCGCATCGGTGGCGAGTGGGATGCCGTGCGGCGAGATCTCTTCGGCGACCACTTCTTCGACGAGGCGCTGCTCGGTCTCCTGCCACCGAACTGGACGGTGGCGGATCTGGGGTGCGGAACCGGTGAGATCGCGGAACGACTGGCAACGGTGGTCCGTCGGGTGATCGCGGTGGACCGCGAGTCGGCGATGATCGAGGCCGCCCGACGGAGACTCGAGACGCACCCGACGGCGGAGGTGCGGAAGGGCGATCTCGAGGATCTGCCAATCGAGGATGGCGAACTCGACGCCGCGGTCCTTTCCCTGGTCCTGCACCATCTCGAGACTCCCGGTCCGGCCTTTGCGGAGGCGACCCGGGTGCTTCGGCCTGGTGGCGTGTTGCTGGTGATCGACATGATCGCCCACGACCGCGAGGGGTATCGAGCGGCGATGGGGCACGTCCACCTCGGCTTCGACGAGCCGACGCTCGCCGGATGGGCCGAGGACTCGGGATTGCGTTTGGCGGCGTGGCGTCGACTTCGTCCCGATCCACGCGGCCGCGGTCCGGGGCTCTTTGCGGCGACCTACGAGAAGCCGCCGACCCGTCGCGGCCCACGCGAGGGCTGAACCGGCGCCGATGTCCTCGACCGCCGACATCCCCGGAACGGTCCGGCCGCGAGCATTTCGGCGCGATCGCCGCCTGCTCGACGCCGATGGCTTCGCGTGGGCGGTGATGACGGGGTGCGGAGAGACCTGCTTCGTGGCGTTCGGCCTGGCCGCGGGCCTCGGCGAGGTGACCTCGGGCCTTCTCGCCACGGTGCCGCTGCTGATCGGTGCCGTGGCTCAGCTGGCCACGCCCTGGGGGCTGCGGAGGGTCGGTTCGCTGCGGCGATGGGTGGCCGGAAACGCCGCGATCCAAGCGTGCTCGCTCCTTCCCCTCGTGCTGATGGCCGATCGCGAATCCGTGCCCGCCTGGGCGCTGTTCACCCTGGCATCGGTCTACTGGGCGAGTGGTCTCGCCACGGCGCCCGCCTGGAACACCTGGATCACCACCCTCGTTCCGGCGCCGGTCCGGGCGAGGTACTTCGCCCACCGATCGCGCCTCGTGCAACTCGGGCTGATCGCGGGGATGGCGGTTGGCGGGGTGCTGCTGCAATGGGGGCGAGGCGGGCCGCATGAACTGCGGATGTTCGCGGCGGTCTTTCTGGTCGCGTTCTTCGCGCGGGCGATCTCCTCGATGCTCCTGCGGCGGCAGAGCGATGCGCCGGCCGGATTCGAATCGACGCTGCATCTTCCCTCGAGACGCACGCTGGCCCCGTTCCTTCGGGCGGGTCGCGGACGGCTGGTGCTCCTCTACATGCTGGCGGTCACCATGAGCGTCCAGGTCTCCGGGCCGTACTTCACCGCCTACCTGCTCGAACACCTGGACTTCGGGTATCTCGAACTGATGTCGATCTTCGGATGCACCGTCGCCTCGAAGGTCGTCTTCCTGCCGGCGATCGGTCGCTACGCCAAGGCGCATGGGCCGGTGCGACTGCTGTGGATCGGCGGTCTCGCCATCACGCCGGCTGCGACGCTGTGGCTGGTCTCCGGCGAGTTCTGGTACCTGTTCTGCCTGCAGTTCGCCGTGGGGGCGGGGTGGGCGTGCTGGGAGATGGCGACGTTCCTGCTGGTCTTCGACACCATCGAGGAACGGGAACGGGCGTCGGTGCTGACGCTGTTCAACTTCGCCAACGCCATCGCGATCGTCGCGGGATCGCTGCTGGGCGCGCTGGTGCTGCGGGTGGTCGGCGTCGGCGCACTCGGGTACGCGACCCTGTTCGGTGTGACCGGCGCGATGCGGGTGGTCACGCTGTTCATGCTGGCGGCGGTGTCCCGTGCGGGATCCGGAGCGCGTCTCCGCTCCGGCGGGACCATGGCGCTTCAAACACTGTCGCCGCGGCCGGGTGCGAGTTCGATCGATCTTCCGATCATCGACGGTCGCGACGAGGAGCAGGAGCGCTTCCGGCCCGACCCTCTCGCAGCTCGCACCGAAGCCGACCGCGGTCGGCCCTCCTGAAAGAAGAACGCGGGGCCGGACTTCGAGAGCCGGCCCCGCGTCGGAGAGAGAGCGGAAATGCGAGTTGTATCCGAACCGACAGGAATGTCGAGGGTCGATCAGAGATTCCCGCGGCGTTCCTGCTCGATCTCGAGCGCCTCGAAGAGGGCCTTGAAGTTGCCCTTCCCGAAGCTCTGGCTGCCGCGGCGGCAGATGATCTCGAAGAAGAGCGTCGGCCGATCCTGGAGCGGCTTCGTAAACAGCTGCAGCAGATAGCCTTCGTCGTCGGCGTCGACGAGGATCCCCAGGTCCCGGACCCGTTCGTGGTCCTCGCGGACCGGTTCGTGCCCGTGCTCGCGGAGGACCTTGTCCACCCGCTCCCAGACCAGTTCGTAGTAGGTGTCGGGCAAGGCCAGGAAGTCGACGCCCCGACGCCGGAGCTCCGCCACGGAGTGCAGTTCGTCGTCGGTGCGCAACGCCAGATGCTGGACACCCGGCGTCATGTCGTGCCACTCGAGGTACTCCTGGATCTGGCTCTTCTTCTTGCCCTCGGCGGGCTCGTTGATCGGCATCTTGATCAGGTGGTTGCCCGAAGCCATCACCTTGCTCATCAGCGCGGAGTACTCGGTGGAGATGTCCTTGTCGTCGAAGTGCTTGAACATCGCGAAGCCCATGACGTCCTCGTACCACTTGACCCAGTGGTTCATGCGGCCCTCCTCGACGTTGCCGACGCAGTGGTCGACGAACTTCAGGCCGCAGGGGTGCTCGAGGTTGTAGGTGTTGAGGGCGTAGGACTCGACCTTGCGCCAGCGGGGCATGAAGACGCCGCCCTGCTTGACGGCCGGAAGCTCGTACGCGCCGCGGCGGCTGACGAAGCTGTGGACGACCCGGCCGTAGGTCTTGATGCCCGCCATGGTCACCACGCCGTGCTCGTCCTTCGTCTCGACCGGTTCGTAGGCGCTCTCGCCACCGTTGCGGATCGCCTGCTCGTAGGCCTTCTCGGCATCGAACACCGTGAGGGCGATGTCCTTGACGCCGTCGCCGTAGCGCGAGATCTCCTCGGTGGCCGGGTGCTTCGGGGTCAGTGGCGTCTCGAGCAGGATCCGGATGTTGCCCTGGGTCAGCAGGTAGTTGGCGGCGACTCGGTTGCCGGTGGTCAGATCGTCGACCTGGGCGACCTGGAAGCCGAACGCGTAGGCGTAGAAGAAGGCGGCCTGCTTGGCGTTGGCGACCTGGAAGCGGACGTGGTCGACGTCGATCAGCTGGAGCGGATCGGAAGAGGTGCTCGGGTCGGCGGCCGTGCTGGGGGAGATGGTGGTCATCGTGCTCTGGTCTCCATGAGTCGCATCGCTCGGCCGTGAAGGCCGGAGGAACAATCATAGAACCGGCGAGGCGACGGCCGGCCGCCCGTCTCGGGCACGGGGAGCACGCGGACCGCGGATTCGCGTATAACCGGGCGGCGGCACGAACTTCGCCACGATTCCACGCCCCGACCAGGAAACCACCATGCAACCCCACCGCGGCGCCCTCGTCCTCGTGCTCGGCATTCTGGGCATCGTGTTCGGATGTGCACCGGTCGCCGTCGTGGCCTGGGTGATGGGCCGGAGCGACCTGGCGAAGATCGACGCGGGCGTGATGGATCCCGCCGGCCGGGGCACGACTCAGGCGGGGATGATCCTGGGCATCGTGGGGACGGTCCTGTTCCTGCTGTCGGCCGTCATCGTTCTTCTGGCGCTGTCGATCTTCGGGGTGGCCGCGTTCAGCCTGGAGTCGAGCCTCGCCAACTGAGCCCGGCAAGGGCCGGGTTCAGGTCGAGGTATCGCACCGAAGCCGTATCGCGCGATCGGTCCCGTCGGACCGCCAACCGGCGGATCGACGAGGGGATCCATCCGTGCTTGGGGGGCGATCAGTACCGCAGCACCGAATCGACCTCGACGCCCGGCAACTGATCTCGTCCCTTCAGAAACTCGAGTTCGATGAGGACGCTGACGCCGAGAATCTCGGCACCGAGCCCCTTCACGAGATCGTGGCAGGCCCTCATGGTCCCGCCCGTCGCGAGCAGATCGTCGACGAGCACGACCCTCTCGCCGTGCGAGAGCGCATCGGCGTGCATCTCGAGGGTGTCGGTGCCGTACTCGAGGGCATAGCTCGCGGATCGCTTCTCGCGCGGCAACTTGCCGGGCTTGCGGATCGGCACGAACCCGCAGGAGAGCGCCTGCGCGACCGCGATCCCGAAGATGAAGCCGCGGCTTTCGGCGCCCACGACCAGATCCGGCTTCTTGCCGCGAAAGGGGTTCGCCATCAGCTCGATCGCCAAGGCGAGTCCGGAGGGATCGGCGAGCAGGGGGGTGATGTCCTTGAACAGGATCCCCGCCTTGGGGAAGTCGGGCACGTCGCGGATGAGGGCGTCGAGGCGTTCGGACATCGTGGGCTCCGGGACGTGGGACCTGGACGAGTCGCCGGCTGTGCCACCGTCGCACGTGGCGGAGGCATGGGAGGCGCAGCAACCGTATGATCCGCCCATGGCTCAGGCAAAGCCCGGCAGCAAGGTGATCGAGACCGTCGAGCCGGTCGGTACCCGCGTTCTCATTCGCAAGGACGAGGATCGCAAGGTCACCAAGGTCGGCATCCATCTGCCCGACAAGATGGAGATCCCCACCCTGACCGGACGGGTCGTTGCCGTCAGTCGACAGGTCGAGCGCGACGAGGACTATCCGGTCCGCCAGTACGACAAGGTGCTCTTCAACCCCCGCCATGCGGTCCCGGTCGACTTCGAAGGCGACAACCGCCTCTTCGTGGTGCCGATCGAGGACGTGGTCGCGGTGTTCCGGCGCAATGCCGCAGAGTGAGTCCAATCCGACCGCCCGGCCCGTCCCCACGGCGCGTGAGCCGCTGTCGGGTCGCTGGCGTCTTCCCGGATCCAAGAGCCTCACCCAGCGAGCGATGATCCTCTCGTCGATCGGCCGAGGACGATCGCGGATCGTGCATCCCCTCGAGGCGGACGATCCGCTGCATCTGCTCGACGGCCTCGGGCAACTGGGACTGCTGGTCGAACGCGAGACGGATGCCGACGGCACGCACGTCTGGTCGATCACCGGCGGTGGAGGCCTGCTCGACGGTGGCGTGCGGATCGATGTGGGAGAGGGAGGAACCGGTGCGAGGTTCCTCACGACATTGGCGACGCTTGCCGCGGCGCCGGTCGTCGTCGAGGGACAGGGCCGCCTGCGCGAACGTCCGATGGGTGAAGGCGTGGAGATGCTGGCGACGCTCGGCGCGACGGTCGATGCCTTGGAGCAGCAGGGATGCCTGCCGCTTCGCGTCTCCGGCGGAGGACTCGAGGGCGGCGGACTGGTGGTGGGAACCACCGTCTCGAGCCAGTTCCTGTCGGCGATCCTGCTCGTGGCGGCGGCGAGTCGCCGCGGCGTGCGGATTGAGCTCGCCGCCCCGCCGACGAGCGCGCCCTATCTCTGGATGACGCTCGACATGCTTGCGTCCGCGGGTGTTGCGTGGACGTCCGACCGGCCCTTGCCCCGGCCCGGCGCCGACGACGCGGGGGAAGGGCCATCCGTGATCGAGGTGCCGGCCCAGCCGGTTCACGCCCGGGTCTTCGAGATCGAGCCCGACGCGAGTTCGGCCCTCTTCACCGCAGCGGCGGCGCTGCTCGTTCCGGGGTCTCGGGTCGTGCTGGAAGGCCTGACGCTGGATTCGCGGCAGCCGGACATGCAGGCGATCCGGGCGCTCTCGAGGTTCGGGGCCTCGGTGTCGAGCGCGAGCGGCGGCGTTCGCGTGGTCTCGGGCGCGGCGGTCGTCCCGGCGAGTCTCGACTGCCGGGGAATGCCCGATGCGGTGCCGATGCTGGCAGCGATCGCCCATCGCGCCGTGGGCCGTTCGAGGTTCACCGGTCTCGCCACGCTTCGAGTCAAGGAAAGCGATCGCATCGAGGCGATCGTCTCGAACCTCCGAGCGATCGGAGGAGAAGCCGAAGGCGGTCCCGACTGGCTCGAGGTCGGTGGCATCGGAGACGTGGCCGGCGCGCCGGTCATGGTCGACCCGTGCCGAGACCACCGCATCGCCATGGCGTTCGCCACGCTGGGCCTCGTCCGGCCCGGAATGGCCGTGGCCGATCCGGGATGCGTGTCCAAGAGCGACCCGGGGTTCTGGGAGCGTTTGGACCGACTTGCCGCCGGGGCGTGAGTCCGGGTTCCACCTGTGGAGCCACGCTGGGGGGCGCGAGGTGGCAGGCAGGGCAGGTTGCCCCGATACTGGCGAGATGGCCGCGTTTCGGCAGTTTGTTCGGCGGATGCTTCGTCACCGCGCGGCGGTCGCCGGCGCGGTGTTCTTCGCGTTCGTCTCCGCCGGCGGTCTTGGCGCCGGTCTGGTCTCGATGGGGCCGCTGCTTCGGATCATCCTCGAAGGACGGGATGGCACCACTCTTCGCAGCGTCGTCGAAGACCACGTGGCCTCTGGTGGATTCCCGGCGATCCCCGCGAGTTGGGTCGCGTGGCTGCCGACGGACCCGCTCGAGGGTGTCGCGCTGCTGATGGGCGGCCTGATCGTGCTGACGGTCTTCGGCGCGACCGCCAACTTCCTGCACCAGTACCTGACCGGCTCGGTGGTCGCCCGAACCATCGCCGGGGTCCGTCTCGAGGCGTTTCGTCACGTGATCTCGCTGCCGCTCGGCACGGTGGTCTCGCGTGGACCGGCGGAACTCACCAGCCGCATCACCCGCGACTGCGTCGAACTGCAGCACGGACTCCAAGCGCTGTTGGGCCGCTCGGTCGCGCAACTCACTCGCGGTCTGGCGGGGCTCGGCGCCGCGATCTGGTTCGACTGGCGACTGACGCTTGCCGCGTTTCTCGTCGCGCCGCCGATCGGGGTGGTGATTCGCCAGTTCGGGCGCCGCATTCGGCGCAGCACCCGTGCGGCGCTCGAGAGTCAGGAGGATCTGCTGCGAGCGAGCAACGAGTCGATCCAGGGCCTCCGCGGGGTCAAGACCGCAACCGCCGAGAGGGCCGGCATCCGCCGGTTCAATCGAGCCAATCGAGAGGTGCTTCGCCAGGAACTCCGAATCCGCACCTCTCGGGCGATCGCCAGTCCGCTCGTCGAGGCCTTGGCGGTGGTCGTGCTCGCTGGTCTGGCGATTCTCGCCGCGAAGCAGATCCTCGACGGCAACCTCGCCCTCGAGCAGTTCGTGATGGCCCTGGGATCGCTGGGGGTCGCCGGGGCGTCGTTCAAGCCGCTGACGGCCCTGGTGCACGACATTCAGGCGTCCTCCGCACCGGCGGAGCGTCTCGTCGAGGTGCTCGCTCTGCCGCCGGAGTCCGCCGGCGACCGTCGCCTGCCGAGACTCTCGCGGCATCGGACGTCGATCCGGCTCGAGGGGGTGTCCTACCGCTATCCCTCGGCCACGGAACCGGCGATCGACGGCGTTGACCTCGAGATCGGCCACGGCGAGCGGGTCGCCATCGTCGGTCCCAATGGTTGCGGCAAGACGACGCTGCTGGGTCTGCTGCCGCGCCTGCTGGTGCCCACGGCGGGGCGGGTGCTGATCGACGAGACCGATCTGGCCGGCGTGAGCCTGCGGAGCATCCGCCGACAGATCGGAGTCGTGACGCAGGAGCCGGTGATGCTGCGAGGCTCGATCCGCGAGAACATCGTGTACGGACTCGCCGGCATCGACGACGATCGAGTCCGCGACGCGGCCCGCCTTGCCAGAGCGGACTCGTTCATCGAACGTCTTCCGAATGGTCTCGAGACCGAGGTCTCCGAGCAGGGGGCAAGTCTGTCCGGCGGCCAACGGCAGCGCCTGGCGATCGCACGCGCGATTCTTCGCAATCCGTCGATCCTCCTTCTCGACGAAGCGACCAGCCAAGTCGATTCCGAGAGCGAGGAGCTGATCAACCTGGCTCTCGGCGACTTCGCCGTGGGCCGGACGTCGATCACCGTGGCGCACCGCCTGTCGACGGTGCTGTCGGCGGACCGGATCGTGGTGATGGAGTCCGGTCGGATCATCGACGACGGCCGGCACGACGAGTTGCTCGACCGCTGCGAGTCCTACGCGCGTCTCGTGCGAACGCAGATGGTGCCGGTGTGAGCAGGGCGGTGGGCTCGAGGCGAGGTGAGATCCTTCGGGGACTCGTCCCGGCGGCGGCGTTCGTTCTCGTCGCCTGCGGCGGCGGCGACGCGCGGGAATCGCTCCCCACGCCCGCCGTCGACACGCTTCGCGTCGTCTCTCTGAGCCCCGCAATCACCCGAACGATGATCGATCTTGGGGCTTCGGAGCTGCTCGTGGGACGCACTCCGTATTGCCGGGGACTCGGTGCGGACGTGCCGGCCGTCGGGAGTCTTCTCGAGTTCGACCCGGAGGCGATGCTCGCCGTCGATCCCGACGTCGTCCTCGTGCAGCCGGGTGCGTCCGGCATCGATCCGGATCTCTCGCGTCTGGCGAGTCGCGAGGCGTGGACGGTGCACTCGTGGCGGATCGACGGCCTCGACGACCTCGAACGCCTGCTCGAGGACCTGCCCGCGGCCTTGGCCGCCGCCCCGAATGCAGAGGCGATCGCCCGCCGCGCCGAGGGGCGACGGGCCGATCTCGCCGCGGTGCTCACGCCGATCCCGGCCCCGGATTCCCCGGTGGTCGTTCTGTTTGCGATGGAGCCACCCATGGCCTTCGGGAAGGGCACCTTCGTGGGCGACATGCTCGAGCGTTGCGGTGTGGAGAACGGCATCTCCGCGATCGGCTATCCGGAACTCTCCGCCGAGGACCTCGCGTCGCTGCGACCGGCGCGCCTGGTGCTTCTTCGCGACGGCGGCTCCGACCTTTCGTGGGATCGTCTCTCGAGTCTTCCGATTCCAGTGGCACTCGACGACCGACGCATGGTCGAACATCCCGACGCCCTGACCCCGGGAAGCGGCTGGATCGAGGCGGCGGCGGAGCTGCGGAGACAGCTTGGACGCGATGGAGATTCGAGGTGACGGTGGGCATGGTCCGACCGTATCGCCGACGTCTTGCCGCGTTGGCCATGCTCCTCGCGATCGCGGTCTTCGCGGCGGGGCTGAGATTCCTGATCGGCCGGGAGTGGGGCGAGTCCGGTTGGCGCATCGAGTTCGCGTGGCCCGCCGAAGGCATCGCAGGGTTCCGAATCGGCGCCATTTCGGTGGCGGCGACGGTCGGCGCGGCGCTGGGCTTGTCCGGACTCCTCCTTCAGACCCTGCTGCGCAATCCTCTGGCCTCGCCGTTCGTGCTGGGACTCAGTTCCGGCGCAACGCTCGGCCTCGCGATCGCCATGCTGGCATCGGTGGTGGTGGGCCTCGGGTTCGCGGAGGGCCTCGGCAGCATCGTGCCCGCGTTCGCCGGGGCCATCGCAACGCTTGGCGTGGTCTCGCTTGCAGGCCGGCGTCGCGAGGGCCTCGATCCGCTGACGCTGGTCCTTGCCGGTGTGGTGATCTCGAGTCTCTGCGGCGCCCTGTTGATGCTGGTCAATCATCTGCTCCCGCCGGGCGCCAGGGGCGATCTTGTCGCTTGGACCATGGGCCGCATCGACGAACAACCCGAGATTCCTCTGCTGTCCGCGACGGCGGTGGGATGCATCGCCGGCATCGGGTTGGGCATGGCGGGCGCGACCCGTCTGGACGTCGCGCTGCTGGGGGAGGACGAAGCTCGTTCGATCGGCGTTCCGCTCGGCGCGCTCCGCTGGTCGATGCTGCTCGGCGCCGGTCTGCTCGCCGCATGCGCGGTGGCGCTCGCCGGTCCGATCGCGTTCGTCGGGCTGGTCGCGCCGCATCTTGGTCGCATCCTCGTCGGCTCGGGGCATCGTCTTCTGGTTCCCGCTTCCGCGGTCGCCGGAGCGGCGTTGCTCCTCGTGGCGGATCTCGCTCGCCAGCCGATCGACTTCGGCGCGGGCCGGCTGCCGATCGGCGTGTTGACGGCACTTGTCGGTGGGCCCGTGTTTCTTCTTCTGCTGCGGCGAGGTCGCCTCGAGGGATGGTCGTGACTGGAACCAGGGTCATCCTGTCGCAGGCGTCTTTCGCCCCAACCCCGCGAAGCGAGACCGTGCTCGAGGGCGTGGACGCGAAGGCGGAGCCGGGACGCATCACCGTGGTCGTCGGGGCCAATGCCGTCGGCAAGACGACGATGCTGCGATCGGTGGCGGGACTGCTTCGGCTGCGGTCCGGTCGGATCGTGCTCGAGGGCGACGACGGCGTGTCCGTCGAGGCCCACCGGCTGCCCCCTCGGGCTCGTGCCGCGCGGATCGCGTTGCTGAGTCAGCGAGTGCGGCTGCCCGCCGGATTCGGAGTCGAGGAGTCGGTCGAGATGGGGCGTCACGCCCTGCCGCGGAATCCACGACGGGTGCGCGACGCCATCGAGCGGTTCGCCCTCGGCGATCTCCGCTTTCGCTCGGTCGAGACGCTTTCAGTCGGTCAGCAGCAGCGGGTGGGCCTCGCGCGGACCTTGGCCCAGCATGAACCCGGCGGGGTGATGCTTCTGGACGAGCCGTTTGCGGCGCTCGATCTCCGCGAGACCGCAAGAGCGGTCGCCGTGCTGCGAGGGGTCGCCGCGGCGGGCGGGACCGTCCTCGCGAGCGTGCATGATCTCGGCCTGGCCGCGCGCTTCGGCGAGGACGTCTGGCTGCTCGACCGGGGGCGCCTCGTCGCGGCCGGCGAGGTCGCCGAGGTCCTGAATCGCCCACGTCTCGAGGAGGTCTTCGGCTCCGAGGCGATCGCCCTTGCCGGCCTGGCGGGAGGGGTGTCCGAGGCGTTCGAGTGACAGGACGCGTCGACGCCTGCCTGCGTCGCACCTAGACTCGACGCATGCCAGGTGGATTCTGGATCTTCCTTCTGATCGTGGTCGCGAACCTTGTGATCACCATCATCAAGAAGACCGCTGAAAAGCGGGCCAAGCTCGCAGGCGGCGGCGACGAGCCCTCGTCGGACTCGTCGACTGGCTCCCCGGCACGTCGGTTCACCGGAGAAGGCGACCACGAGATGATCCTCGAGCGGGCCGGCGACCACCGGATCGGGGTGGTCGAGATCCTGAGAAAGGATCTGCAGTGGGATCTTCCGACGGCGATGGCGCTCGCGGGCACCACGCCCAGCGTGATCGCCACGGGATTGACCCGGTCCGAAGCGGGGTACCTTCGCAATCGATTCGAAGCGATCGGCGCAGGCGTTTCCGTGCGGCGGGCGACCTCGGAGTCCGCATCGACGGTGCGCGATCTCGATCTCGATCGTCGGCAGAGCGTCGAGTCGCTTCCGCGGATGGCGTCGGCGGCGTCGCAACAGCGGGCTGGTGCCCAGGACGTGTCGGTACCTGCATCCGGGCGGGTGGAGGCGCTCCGACGACGTGACTCGCCGACGACGGCGAGGCGGGATTCCTCGAAGGCCGCCCCCGCGGCATCTGCACGATCGCCACGTCGCGAGATGGCGACCCGTCAGGCACCGCCAAGGCAGGGCACGGAACTCCCTCGGCCGGTGACCTTGATCGAGGTCGCCGCAGATTCCGAGCCACGCGAACTGCGCCAACCCCGTGCCGCCCGGGCAGCCCGGCAGGCGTCCCCGTCGGACGGGGGGGGCACCCGCCCGCCGTCGCCGAACCTTGGGCGGCGGATCCGAGTCATGGCCGGCAGCCGCCGCACGCTTCAAGAAGCGTTCGTCCTTCAGGAACTCCTGCGTCCGCCCCTCAGTCTCCGGCCATCCGGACGCGGCGGACGGGACTCCTGAACAGGCCCGAATCGGCTGGCAAAGTGGGACAACCCCGAGCAATCGCCGCATGATCGCGAGTGTTGGCGTCGGATGCCGCTTGGGATAAACTGTGGGACTTGTGGTCGCAGGCTGCTCGATACCGCCCCTGGTGGCGTGCCTCCCGGTCGAGCAGCCGAAACGAGACCGCGGTCCCAGCGACGAGGATCCACCGTCATGATCGACATTCGAAAGCTGAAGGAACTGGTCCGCCTCATGGTCAACAACGACCTGATGGAGTTGGACCTCCGGGACGAGACCGAGCAGGTCACCATCCGCCGACCTTCAGTCAACGTTCCTCCTCAAGTGACCACCGCGGCACCGGTCGCGATGGCCGGGTCCGCCCCGGTCGCCGCCGCCCCGATCGCCTCGGCCCCGGCCGCCGCCGCCCCGCCACCTGCCGAGGCGGCGGACGATCGGCACGCGATCGAGAGCCCGATGGTGGGGACGTTCTACGCGGCACCAAGCCCGGAGAAGCCGCCGTTCGTCAAGGTCGGCGACTCGGTGGGTCCCGACACGGTGGTCTGCCTGATCGAGGCCATGAAGGTCTTCAACGAGATCAAGGCGGAGTGCTCGGGCGTCGTCGACGAGGTGCTCGTCTCAAGCGGAACGCCCGTCGAGTTCGGTCAGCCGCTGCTTCGAATCAAGGCCCGCTGAGGTCTGCTCGCCGAGGCCTCCGTCGGCCGCGTCGCTTCCAACAACCCCGATATCTCGAGGGCCACGATGTTCGGACGAGTGCTGATCGCCAATCGCGGGGAGATCGCCCTGCGGATCATCCGGGCGTGCCGGGAACTGGGCATCGAGCCGGTGTGCGTCTACTCGGAGGCCGATCGGGATGGTCCGTGGCTCCGTCACGCCGAGCAGGCGGTGTGCATCGGTCCCGGACCGGCACCCGAGAGCTACCTTCGGATCGATCGGATCATCTCCGCCGCAGAGGTCGCCAACGTCGACGCGATCCACCCTGGCTACGGGTTCCTCGCCGAGAACGCCCACTTCGCGGAGGTGTGCCGGGACTGCGAGATCGAGTTCATCGGACCGAGTCCCGAGGCCATGGCTCGGCTTGGCGACAAGATCGCCGGTCGCCGCCTCGCGAAGTCCGTTGGTCTGCCGACGTTCCCCGGATCGGAGGAGGCCATCGATGATCCCGAGGAGGCGGTGTCGCTCGCATCCGAGATCGGCTACCCCGTGATCGTGAAGGCCGCGGCGGGAGGCGGTGGTCGCGGCATGCGAATCGCCCGCAACGAGGAGGCCCTCCGGGCGGGTCTCGAGAGCGCGCGGCAGGAGGCGGCCGCCGCGTTCGGAAACGGCGCCGTCTACGTCGAGAAGTTCCTCGAGAGGGCCCGGCATCTGGAGATCCAGGTGCTCGGCGACAAACATGGCAATGCCGTCCACCTCTACGAGCGAGACTGCACCAGTCAGCGACGCCATCAGAAGCTGATCGAGGAGGCGCCGGCGCCGGGCATCGACCCCGAGAAGCGAGACCGGGTCGCCCACGCGGCCGCCGATCTGCTGCGGGCGGCCAACTACTCGGGAGCGGCCACCGTCGAGTTCCTGATGGACGCCAACCACGACTTCCACATGCTCGAGGTCAACACTCGGGTTCAGGTCGAGCATCCGGTCACCGAACTCGTGACCGGAGTGGACATCGTGAAGGAGATGATCCGCGTCTCCGCCGGTGAACCGCTGTCGATCACGCAGGCGGACGTCCGTCTCTCCGGCCATGCCATCGAGTGCCGCATCAACGCGGAGGATCCCGACCGCAACTTCATGCCGCAGGCGGGGCTGATCGAACATCTGGCGGCCCCGGGCGGGCCGGGCATTCGGATCGACAGCCACGCCCGCGCTGGATATCGCATCCCACCCAACTACGACTCGATGATCGGCAAGCTCATCGCCCACGGCCCCGATCGCACCACGGCGATCGCCAGGCTTCGGCAGGCCCTGCGGGAGTTCGAGATCGGACCGATCCGGACCACCATCCCCCTGCACCTGCGCCTGCTCGAGACCGCGGCGTTCGTCAACGCCGACTTCGACATCCACTACGTCGAGCGGTATCTCGCCGGCGAGTGAGGTCGTCGGGAGCTGCCGGCGCCGGCCACGGCGACGGTGACGGTGATTGGATCGACGGTCGGGCGATGGGCCCGCACTCGATCCGCCGCCGAGACGCGTGTTCCACGGCGGCGGCACCGTGCGTGCCCGACCGCTGGGATGACGCATCCCGGGGCTCCCCGGGGAGCTGCGGAATCCTGAAGCCCCAACGGTGCCTGGCGAGGTCTTGAACGTCGGTCGCTCGGCCGTGGGAGTGGGCGAAGGTGGTGTGTGCCGATCGACGAGCGGGCGGACTCGATCGGCAAGCTCAGCGACGGCCGTTCTGGGCCGCGACGTCGGTGTCGGCGTTGGCGATCTGGATGTCGCCGAGGCGGACGGCCTTCAGCTTCGACTGGGCGCCGACCCGGTAGATCGCGAACAGTTCGTCCGCCGTGGCCGCGCCCTGCGAGGGGAAGCCGTCGATCGACCGAACACCTCGCACCGGATCGAGCATGATCTCGACCTCGCCCTCGTTGCGGCGCTTCCAGAAGTAGCCGATCGGGGCGTAGCTGCGACCCTCGGCGTCGACGAGGAACAGCCCCGCGTCGGCGCCGGCCTGCTCGCGAGCCGGCGAGTCCCAGATGTCGATCGGGCTGCGTCCGCGGGTGATGTTCAGCTGGACCACCCGGGTGCCTTCCGGCTCGAAGATGCCCTTGATCTTCAGGCTCTTGTTGACTCGTCGGGGGGACTTCGAGGGGAACTCGCCCTTGCCTTCGGTCAGGTACTGGTCGGTCTCCCGCATGCCGGGGATGTCGTTGCGCGACAGCTGCAGCTGTCCAAGGGTGTTGTCGACCTTGAGGTCGTTGCCCGCCACCGTGCGCAGCGACGGATCGAACTCCGGCGGCTGCACTTCGCCCTGACCCATGACCTTCGCCATCATGGCGCCGGGATCGAGCTGCTCGATCGAGGTGATGGGGATGCGAAGGCCCTTGACCTGCACGAATCGAGGCGCTGCGCCTTCGAGCTCGTTGCCCTTGAACAGCAGCCACGCATCGACCTGCTGCTGCCCCGGAGGGCTGGTCAGGTAGTTGGAGATGTCGTCGAAACCGAAGAACCCCCGCCCGCCGCCGGCGAGTGCCGAGGTCCATCCGACCGGGTGTGCGGTCGGGGCCGTCTGGTCGCGGTTCGAGTCTCCGATCAGGCGAACCTGCGAGGCGGACATGCGAAACTGCTCGCCGAAGTCGAAGGAGGGCTGGCTGAACTGGAGGCCCACCGCGTAGATCGGTTGGCTGCCGCCGAGTGCGGCAGGCAGCGTCATCGCGGGGCTGAAGGCGGCGCCGAGCAGTTCGACGGCGCTTGGCGCGATCGCGATGGCGCTCTTGCCGTCGTAGGCTCCGTCCCGGGCGAGTCCCATCGAGACGCGATCGAAGTCGGGCTGCCGGTTCTTCAGGCTCGCCGATCCGCTCTCGGGCGACATCGCGCCTGCGCTGAGGTTCGCGAAGATGTCGGCCGTGATCGTGTGGGCCGGAAGCCAGAGTCCTTGCGAGGGCGCTGCCGGACGGCCCTGCGACTGCGAGGATCGCGACCATCCCGCGTGCCCAAGCAGCTCGGACTGGCTCTGCAGCAGACCACCGCCGAGCAGCACGATGCCCATGCTCACGATGCCGGAGGCCGCGCCGAAGGCGCCGCCGAGGACGTAGTTGAGCGATGCCGGAAAGTTGAGGTTGTCCGGGACGATGCGATCGCTGGCGAGGCGGAAGACGAACAGCATCACCGCAAACGGCAGCAGCAGGCCGATGCCCCAGGCATAGACGCGAAGTCCCCCGAGCGAAAGGAGCCAGAGCGAAAGCGGCTCCCACACCGCGAACGCGATGGTCGCGGCCGCGAGCACGCACAGCAGATGGAGGAAGCCTCCGAACGCGCCCTGATTCGCCCACCAGTAGGCGATCAGCAGGACGAGGGCGATGACGAGAAGGTTGAGGGCGATGCTCATGACTTGGCGGCGCTCCCACGGGGGGCGGAGGGGCGAGCGGCGGACTTGGGGGCGAAGACGCGGGCGAACTCCTCGAGGCTGGTCTCGCCGGCGACGACCTTGGCGAGCGCCGCCTCCGGAAGGAGCAGCATCTTCTTGCGGCGGGCCTCGGCGACGGCGGCCTTGAGATCCCCCGCGAGCAACTGAGCCCGCACGTCGTCGTCGACTGGCATCACCTCGAAGACGGCGACCTGACCGAGGTAGCCGGATCCCTGACAGACCGGACAGTCCTCGATGCGGTTGCGGGCCGGCTGGATCTTGCCAACGGCTCTTTGAATCTGTCCGGCGGCCCGCTCCGGGATGCCGAGCTTCCGCAACTGATCGGGGGCGGTCTGGGCGGGCTGCTTGCAGTTGGGGCAGAGCGTCCGCATGAGGCGCTGCGTGGTCACCGCCCGCAGACCTCGGGATGCGGCCTTGAGATCGCCGACGCTTCGGCACCACTCGGTGATCGCGGCGGCGACGCCGGGTTGCTGCATCAGGACGTACAGAAGCGGTCCATCCGGCCCCGGTCCAGCAGCCGTCGAAAGCACCCGGGGCTCGTTGGTCGCCCCGACGAGCATGATGTCGGGATCGCGACGCAGCATCGACTGCAGCGTGGTGGCGAACGGCGTGGTCGGATCGGACGTGGTCCAGCCGACATGGTCGACGCCTTCGAGATCGAACTCGACCTTCTCCTCGAGGGTCTTGATGTTGCACGTGAACGCGTCGTGCCGGCCGAGCAGCGCGTATCCGGTGGTGGTCAGTCCCTGTCCCGCCGGCGCCGTCACCAGCACCACGCCATGACGGTGCTCCGGCTCGGTGAGCGGGGCGAGCACGGCCTTCTGGTTCTGATGCAGGCCGAGGGTGTCGTAGCTGCGGCCGAGGCGGGTTCGCCGATCGAACTCCAGCCGGAGGGTCTGCCCCGCGGAGGACCCGGATGTGGTCAGGGTCACCGCGGCATCGCCGGTCGGCCCTCGGAGTCTGAACTCGGCCTCCTGAAGCCTGCGGCGATCCTCGACGTCGAGGTCCGCCTGTCGCTTGATGTAGTCCAGGATCGGCGGCGTCTCCTCGGGGGAGAGCTTGGCGAGCGCCACCCGGACCCCGTCGACGAGCGCCGACGCGACGATGCCGTTGCGGCCCGGCAGGATCTCGACGCGACTCGCACGACGCTCGAGTGCCGGAACGAGCAGATCCTCCACCCGCATGTGGATCGGGAAGAGCTCGTCGTCCTTTTCGGGCACGTTGCGCGCCACCCCATCGGGGCCCGTGAAGGCGATCTGCGCCGCGGCGATGCCCCGACGGGCCCGCCGGGCCTCGAGCTTCGCCTGCATCTCGCCGCTGAAGAGCTTGAAGCGGCGATCCTCGGGGACCTTGGCGTCGCGGATCTTCCAATAGGCGAAGAGCACACCGACGAGCAGCAGAACCGCGATCGGCCAGCCCACCCAGAAGATCGGGATCAGAAGTGCCGCAGCGAGCGCCGCGATGGCGGTGCCCACGAACGCCGCGTTCCACGCCGCGACGTTCATCCGATTGATGCGGGCGTCGGGCTCCAATCGCGAGGAGATCACCCAGGCGAAGGGGAGGAACGACGCCAGCAGCAGCACCGGCTTGATGAAGCTTGCGAGGAACGCCGCGTCGGCGGTCGCCGCAAGGATGGATGGGATGTTCGGTTCGAACGCGATGGGCACCGGGGGGGCCTCCCTCGAGCGTGCGGGTCCGGAGTCAGGAGATGCCCTTGAGGCGCATCTTGAGCTCCTCGGGCTTGGGCGTGTTGGAGAGCGCCACCTTGTGGTGGATGTACTCCGACTCGACGAGGTTCACGAGGGCGCTGGTGAAGTCCAGCATCCCCTCCTCGTGGCTCTGCTTGATGATCTCGAGCAGTTCGCCCTCGCGAGCCTCGAGAATGTACTTCTGGACGATCGGGGTGTTGATCAGGATCTCGAGGGCCGGGATCCGGGCGATGTCCTCGTGCAGGGTCGGGAGCAGCTTCTGGTAGACGATCGCCCGGAGGTTGTACGCGAGCAGTTTGCGGATCTGATCGCGTTCGCCTTCGGGAAAGAGGTCGTAGATGCGACCGAAGGTCTGCCAGGCCGAGCTGGCGTGGATGGTTCCGAACACGAGGTGACCGGTCTCGGCGGCGCGGATGGCGGCCTCGAACGTCTCGTAGTCGCGCATCTCGCCGACGAGGACCACGTCGGGATTCTCGCGAACGAGGGCTCGGAGCGCCTCGTTGAAGTTGACGCAGTCGATCCCGACCTCTCGCTGGTTGATGATCGCCTTGTCGTCGTTGAAGATGTACTCGATCGGGTCCTCGATGGTGACGATGTGGACGCGCTTGCGCTCGTTCACGTACTGCAGCATCGAGGCGATCGAGGTGCTCTTGCCCGAACCGGTCACGCCGGAGAACAGGATGAGCCCCTGGGCGCTCATCGCGATGTCGCCGAGCACCGGCGGAAGGTAGAGGTCCTCGAACCGCTTGATGTTCGAGGTGATCAGTCGGGCCGCGAACGACGGCTTGCCCCGGGCCATGAACAGATTCACTCGGAAGCGGTTGCGATCGTCGTAGTCGTAGGCGAAGTCGATCGAGCCCTTGCGGCAGAAGATCTCGTACTGGTTGACGTCCAGCACGTCCTTGGCGATCTGGAACATCAGGTCCATCGGGATCGCGCCCGTGGACAGGGGCTTCAACGAACCCCGGACTCGGACGCGGGGCGGCTGATCGACCTTGAGGATCAGATCGCTCGCTCCAAGTTCGATCGAGGCCTTGAGGTACGACCGCCAGTTCTTGGTGCCCTCGCCCGCGGTGGTTCCGCGGTCGTGGTGCACGGGGCGGCTGGTCAGTTCCGTCGCTTCCAAGCTCGTCTCGCTCCGTGGCCGGCGGGGGCCGGCGTGGGTCCTGCTCGAGGGGGTGGCTTACGCGTGCCGCGGGGGTCCCTCGGCGACCGGCGCCGAGCCCACAAGAGTAGCAGATCCGCCCCTCGGCTCGAAGGGGTTGCGGCGTCTTCGATTGACAGGCGGACGGGGGTCGGAGGATCATCCGCGGATGAGCGACAAGATCGTCCAGGACGGAATCACCTTCGACGACGTGCTGCTGCTGCCGCGGGCCAGCGAGGTCACCCCGGACGCGGCCGACGTCTCCACCCGCCTCACCCGATCCATCCGTCTCGAGATCCCCGTGATCTCGGCCCCCATGGACACCGTCACCGAGGCGGGCCTTGCCATCGCCCTCGCCCAGGAGGGCGGCATCGGCCTCGTCCATCGCAACATGCCGCCCGAGCGGGAGGCCCGCGAGGTCGCGACCGTCAAGCGCAGCGAGAATGGCGTCATTGCGGATCCGGTGGCGTTGGCGCCTCGCGACTCGGCGGCCCGGGCCATGGAGTTGATGCGGGAACACCGCGTCAGCGGATTCCCGGTGACCGAGGATGGCGGGGGGCGGAGCCGCGTCGTCGGCATCCTGACCCGACGGGACATGAAGTTCCTGCAGGGCGATCCCGCCCAGACACGAGTCGACGAGATCATGACCGGCCGCAACCTCGTCACCGCTTCGCCGGCGACGACGCTGGCCGAGGCGGAGGGCATCCTCAACGAGGCCCGGGTCGAGAAGCTGCTTCTCGTCGATGGCGAAGGGCATCTCGCCGGCATGATCACCATGCGGGACATCGACAATCTGCGGACGCATCCCCAGGCCTGCCGGGACGACCGCGGTCGTCTTCGGGTGGGCGGCGCCGTCGGCGTTCTGGCGTTCGATCGGGTCGAAGCGCTGCTCGAGGCCGAGGCGGATGTGCTGGTCGTGGACACGGCCCACGGTCACAGCCGCAACGTGCTGGAGACCTTGCGCTGGATCAAGTCCCGCGCGCCGATCGAGGTGATCGCAGGAAACGTCGCGACCGAAGAGGGAGCGAAGGCGCTGATCGACGCCGGCGCCGACGCGATCAAGGTCGGCATCGGCCCCGGCTCGATCTGCACGACCCGCGTGGTGACGGGGGTCGGCGTTCCCCAGATCACCGCGATCATGAACGCGGTGCGGGCGGCGGAGCCCGCGGGCGTCCCGGTCATCGCCGACGGCGGCATTCGTCAGAGCGGAGACATCGCCAAGGCCCTCGCCGCCGGCGCCTCGGCGGTGATGCTCGGCGGCCTGTTCGCGGGCCTCGAGGAGAGTCCCGGGGAACTCGTGCTGCATCGAGGTCGGCGATTCAAGGCCTACCGCGGCATGGGCAGCGAGGGCGCCATGGCCGCCGGAAGTGCGGATCGGTACGGCCAGCGCGAGGGAAGCCGGAAGTTCGTTCCCGAAGGCGTCGAGGGGCGCGTGCCGTATCGCGGCACCTTGTCGGAGTTCGTCTACCAGATGGTCGGCGGCGTCCGGGCGGCCATGGGCTACTGCGGCACCGCGACCATCGAGGAGTTTCGCCGCGAGGCACGCTTCGTCCGGGTCTCGGCTGCGAGCGTCGTCGAGAGCCATCCCCACGACATCGTGATCACTCGAGAGAGCTCCAACTACACGGTGGCGGCCGTCGAGGAGTAGTGATTGCGGGGTGCGCAGGCGGTCGGCGCCGCAAGATCGCCGCGAGGGGGTTGGAACGGCCGAAGATCACTCCGAGCCGAGCCCTTCAACGACCAGCATCGTCGGTCTCGACGACTCGCCGCGTCGATGCGAGAGCGGGGGTGATCCGAACGCCCCGACGGGTGTCGAAGACCGATGCCCCCCGAACGCCGGCCGACCCGCCTCGGATCGAGACGGGTCGGCACGAGATCGGATCGAGATCGGGCTCGAGGTTGGATCATGCCGGTGACAGGAATCGAACCTGCACGCCCCTTCCGGGGCAACGGATTTTGAATCCGTCGCGTCTGCCAGTTCCGCCACACCGGCGCATGTTCCCCACCAGATGATCGGGGGAGCGGCGGTTCGGCACAAGTCGAGGGGGCGACTTCGGCGATCGAACGCGTCGCCGCCGGCGGTTGTTCGCATCGCGCCGGAGGGTCGCATGCTCCGATGCGGAACGCGGTAGCGCGCAGGAGGACCGCTGTCGCGGGCATGGGAGATGCCGCCTGATCCGAGAGGCCGCCACGCCGCCGGCGCAAGAGAACACCGCCCCCGGGAACGGAGGCGGTGAAGGAGAATCGAGGGGCGTCGCGAGCGCCTGGGGGTTGAACGACCCGAGGTCGTTCCGAAGCGATCAGTTGACCATCGAACCGCCATCGCCCTCGGCGACGGGAGCGGCCTCGCTCTGGCGAACCACGTCCACCAGCGATACGCCCTCCTGGGCCCGCTGGGCACCGAGCGCTTCGGCCTCCTCGGCGAGTTCGGTCAGCACCGACTCCTCGCCGTCGAGTTCGCCCGGGGCGGGGGCGTGCTTGTGAACGGTCATCTTGGAGTACGCCCGGAACCCGGTGCCTGCGGGGATGAGGTGTCCGAGCAGCACGTTCTCCTTGAGGCCCTCGAGCGTGTCCACGGCACCCTTCAGAGACGCCTCGGTGAGCACCTTGGTGGTCTCCTGGAAGCTGGCTCCGGAGAGGAACGACTCGGACTGGAGGCTCGCCTTGGTGATGCCCAGCAGCAGCGTCTTGGCCTGAGCGGGGCGGGCCTTCTCGGTCTTGGCGGTGTCCTTGCCCGCGGCGTCGGCCATGGCGTTGGCCTCCTTGACCTCGGCCTTGTCCACGAGGGTGCCGGTGACGAGATCGGTGCCGCCGGGATCCTTGATGCGGACCATCGACATGACCGCCTTGTTCTTCCGCTGGAACTCGAAGCGATCGATGACGTCGTTGGGCAGCAGGTCGGTGTCGCCGGGCTTGACGACCTTCACCTTGCCGAGCATCTGACGCAGGATCACCTCGATGTGCTTGTCGCTGATCGGCACGCCCTGGGCGCGGTAGACGTTCTGGACCTCGTCGAGCATGTAGAGGTAGAGCGCCTCCTCCCCCTTGATCCGGAGGATGTCCGCGGGGATCTGCGGTCCTTCGGTGAGGGCGTCGCCGGCCTCCACGAGATCGCCGGTGTGGACGAGCAGCTGCTTGCCCTGCGGCACGTGGTGGTCGTGCTCGACCCCGGCATCGGAGACGACCTTGATGGTCATCTTGCCCTTGCGCTTGTCGCTGTGAAGCTCGACCCGGCCCGAGATCTCCGCGAGGACCGTCGGGTCCTTCGGGATGCGAGCCTCGAAGATCTCGGTGACGCGGGGCAGACCGCCCACGATGTCCTGCGTTCGTCCGCCCTCCTTGGGCTGACGGGCGAGCAGGCCACCCGCTGGAATCTCCTGGCCTTCCGCGACCTCGATGCGGGCCTTGGCGGGGAGGTGGTGGAAGTCGAGGATGTTGCCGGTCTCGTCCTCGATGGTGATCTGCGGGTGCTTCTCGCCGGTGTGTGGGGTCACCACGAGCGAGGTGTGTCCACCCTTCTGATCCTCGCGGCGGCAGGTCTCGCCCTCGACGACGTCCTTGAAACGCACCACACCGGACTTCTCGGCGAGGATCGGCGTCATGAACGCATCCCACTGCACCATCGACTGGCCCTTGCGGACGCTCTCGCCCTCGCGGACGAGGATCACCGCCCCGTAGGGGACCTTGTGCTTCTCGAGCTCGCGGCCGAGATCGTCGAGGACCACGAGCTCGCCGTTGCGCTTGAGCGCTCGGAGCTTCTCGACGCCTTCCTCCTCGACGGAGACGGCATTGCAGTCGCGAAGGGAGATGGATCCGGCGTTCATCGCGCGGATCTCGTTGTCCACGAGTCCCTGGCTGGCGATGCCGCCGGTGTGGAAGGTCCGCATGGTGAGCTGCGTGCCCGGCTCGCCGATCGACTGGGCGGCGATGATGCCGACGGCCATGCCCTCCTCGACGCGGTCGCCGGTGGACATGTCCATGCCGTAGCAGTGGGCGCACACGCCGCGCGGCGTCTGGCAGGTCAGCGGGCTGCGGATGACCACGGTGTCGATGCCGAGATCCTCGATGCGTCGGGCGATCTCCGAGGTGATCAGCCCGTTCTCCTTGACGATGACCTCGTCGGTCCGCGGATCGATGATGGTCTGTCGACTGGTGCGGCCGGTGATCGACTCCCGAAGCGGGACGTCGACCTCGTCGCCCTTGTAGAGGGCGCGCTTGGGAAGGCCGGCCGAGGTGCCGCATTCGCGCTCGATGACGACGAGCGACTGGGCGACGTCGCAGAGGCGGCGCGTCAGGTAGCCCGAGTCGGCGGTCTTGAGCGCGGTGTCGGCGAGTCCCTTGCGGGCGCCGTGGGTCGAGGAGAAGTACTCGAGGACGTTGAGACCCTCGCGGAAGTTGGCGCGGATCGGCGTCTCGATGATCTCGCCGCTGGGCTTGGCCATCAGGCCTCGCATGCCTGCGAGCTGCTGCATCTGGCTCGCATTGCCGCGAGCGCCGGAGGTGATGAACAGATAGACGGGGTTGAGGTACCGCCGACCTTCGTTGCCGTCGATCGGCACCTGGGCGCCGTTCGCGTCGCGGCGATCCTCCTGAAGCGTCTTGGTGAGTTCCTTGGTGATCTGCTCGCGGCACTGCGCCCAGAGGTCGAGCAGCTGGTTGTGCCGCTCCCGCTCGGTGATGGCGCCGGAGTTGTAGCTCTTCTCGACGCGGTCGACCTTCTTCTGGGTCTCGTCGAGGAGGCGCTGCTTGGCGGCCGGGATGCGCAGGTCGGAGATGCCGAAGGAGAGACCCGACGTGGTCGAGGCCTTGAATCCGGCCTCCTTCATCGCGTCGAGCAGGACGATGGTCGCGGGTCGTCCGAGTCGCTCGTAGGTGTCGTCGATGACCCGGGCGGCGCCCTTCTTGCCCAGGGCGCAGTTGTAGAAGGGCATCCCGTCGGGAAGGATGTCGCTGAAGATCACCCGTCCGACGGTCGTGCGGATCCGGCGATTGCGAGGCATCGGCTCGGGCTGACCCTTCTCCTTCACGATCTGCTCGGAGAAGCGGGGCAGGCGGACGAGGATCGGTTCGTGCAGGCCGATGACGCCCCGCTCATGGGCGAGCAGCGCCTCCTCGAGATCCTTGAACCGCCGCAGTTCCTCGTCGGGACGGGTGTCCTCGAGCGAGGCCGCGGTGAGGAAGTAGACGCCCATCACGATGTCCTGGCTGGGACTCATGATGGGATTGCCGTTGGCGGGGCTGAAGATGTTGTGCGTCGACATCATCAGCACGTGGGCCTCGGCCTGCGCCTCGACCGACAGCGGAAGGTGGACGGCCATCTGATCGCCGTCGAAGTCGGCGTTGTAGCCGGTGCAGACGAGCGGATGGATCTTGATGGCGTTGCCTTCGACCAGCACCGGCTCGAACGCCTGGATGCCCATGCGGTGAAGGGTCGGGGCGCGGTTGAGCAGCACGGGGTGGTTGCGGATCACCTGCTCGAGGATGTCCCAGACCTCGGGATCCCGACGCTCGAGCATCTTCTTCGCGCTCTTGATGGTGTCGGCGAGGCCATGCTCCTTGAGGCGCCGGATGATGAACGGCTGGAAGAGCTCCAGCGCGATCTTCTTGGGCAGGCCGCACTGGTGCAGCTTCAGTTCGGGACCGACGACGATCACCGATCGCGCCGAGTAGTCGACCCGCTTGCCGAGCAGGTTCTCGCGGAACCGGCCCTGCTTGCCCTTGATCATGTCGGTGATCGACTTGAGCGGGCGGTTGCTGGACCCCGAGACCGGACGGCGGCAACGACCGTTGTCGAACAGGGCGTCGACGGCCTGCTGCAGCATCCGCTTCTCGTTGCGGATGATGACCTCGGGGGCGTTGAGGTCCATCAGCTTCTTGAGGCGGTTGTTGCGGTTGATGATCCGGCGGTACAGGTCGTTGAGGTCGCTGGTGGCGAAGTTGCCGCTCTCCAGCAGCACCAGCGGGCGGAGATCCGGCGGAATCACCGGCACCACGTCCAGCACCATCCAGGTCGGGTCGTTCTCGCTCTGGCGGATCTGCTCGACCAGTCGGAGGCGTTGCGACACCTTCTTGTGGGTGGCCTTGCTCTTGGTGGTGTCGAGCTCCTCGCGAAGCTCGCCGGCCAGCGATCGCAGGTCCATCTGGCCCAGCAGCTCGCGGACCGCCTCGGCGCCGGTCATGGCGGTGAAGGCGCTGCCGTGCTTCGCGACGGCCTCGCGATAGTCGTCCTCGGTCAGCACCTGCTGGTGCTCGAGGTCGGTGTCGCCGGGGAAGGTGACGACGTAGTCCTGGAAGTAGATGACCTTCTCGAGGTCGCTGACCTTCATCCCCAGCAGCGTGCCGAGGCGGCTCGGCATCGCCTTGAAGAACCAGATGTGCACGATGGGCGCGGCGAGGTTGATGTGGCCCATCCGCTTCCGTCGGACGCGGGAGTGGGTCACCTTGACGCCGCAGCGATCGCAGATGATGCCCTTGTACTTGGTGCCTCGGTACTTGCCGCAGGCGCACTCGTAGTCCCGCTCGGGTCCGAAGATCCGCTCGCAGAACAAGCCGTCCCGCTCGGGGCGGTAGGTGCGGTAGTTGATGGTCTCGGGCTTCTTGACCTCTCCGAAGCTCCAGCTCCGGATGTCGTTGGGGCTCGCGAGGGTGATCTTGACCGACCCGTAGTCGTTGACGCGGTCGTAGACGTTGTCGTTCATGGGATGCGGCTCTCGTGGCGGGTGCGGTGATGGGGCGGGGCGGGCGAAGTGGGGGACGGTTCGGGAGCGGTCAAAGAAGCGCGACCGGCTCCTGCTGGTCCTTCTCGGGCACGATGTTCATGCCGAGACCCTTGATCTCGTGGCACAGGACGTCGAAGACGACGGGCATGCCGGCCTCGAGCATGTTGGTGCCCTTGACCATGCTGTCGTAGATCTTGGTGCGACCCTCGACGTCGTCGCTCTTGACGGTGAGGAGTTCCTGCAAGACGTAGGCGGCGCCGTAGGCCTCCAACGCCCAGACCTCCATCTCCCCGAAGCGCTGGCCGCCGGTGCGGGCCTTGCCGCCGAGAGGCTGCTGGGTGATGAGGCTGTACGGCCCCGTCGCCCGGGCGTGGATCTTGTCGTCGACGAGGTGGTGGAGCTTCAACATGTACATGTAGCCCACCGTGGTGCGCTGGCTGAACGCTTCGCCGGTCCGCCCGTCGTAGAGCTGGATCTTCGCGCTGTCGGGCATGGTCGCGAGGATCTCCCTCGGACCGCCGGGATCGGTGCCGTCCTTCTCGAAGGTCTCCACCCGGGTGCGCACGTGGTCGTTGGCCGCATGGATGGCGTCGAAGATCTCGGCCTCGGTGGCGCCGTCGAAGACGGGCGTCACCGCCTGAAAACCGAGCACCGCCGCGGCCCAGCCGAGGTGGGTCTCGAGGATCTGGCCGACGTTCATGCGGCTCGGCACGCCGAGCGGATTGAGCAGGATCTCGACGGAGGTGCCGTCCTCGAGGAAGGGCATGTCCTCCTCGGGAACGATGCGGGCGATGACGCCCTTGTTGCCGTGGCGGCCGGCCATCTTGTCGCCGACCGACAGCTGCCGTCGGGTGGCGAGATAGACCTTGACCATCTCCAGCACGCCGGACTGGAGTTCGTCGCCGCGCTTCATGTGGGCGAGGCGCCGCTCCTTCTCGCGCTCGAGGGCCTCGACGCGCGGCCAGAACTGTCCGCGGACGACCTCGGCCTGCTCGCGGAGCTCCTTGGATCCCTTGATCCACTTGGCGTTGAAGCTGTCGATCTGCTCGATGATGACCGCCGGGATGTCGCTGCGTCCGACCTTCTGGCGGGAGGACGGGTCGACCATCTCGGTGCCGACGATCTCGTTGATGCGGTCGACCATCTGCCGGAACAGGGCGATGCGCTTCGCATCCATCTCCGCCTCGTAGGCGTCCTGATCCTTCTTGAGCTCCTTCTTCTGCTCGTCGGTGAGGTGCATGCGACGGCTGAAGCGACGCGTGCCGATCACGATGCCCTCGGTTCCCGCGGGCACCTCGAGGGAGTCGTTCTTCACGTCCTCGCCGGCGCGGCCGAAGATGGCGTGAAGCAGCTTCTCCTCGGGACTCAGTTCGGACTTGCTCTTCGGGCTGACCTTGCCGACGAGGATGTCGCCGGGGCCGACGCGGGCGCCGATCCGGATCACGCCGTTGTCGTCGAGGTTGCGGAGCATCCGCTCGCTGACGTTGGGGATGTCTCGCGTGAACTCCTCGCGGCCGAGCTTGGTCTCGCGGATCTCGACGTCGAAGCTCTCGATGTGGATCGAGGTGAACACGTCGTCCTTCACCAGCTTCTCGCTGATGACGATCGCGTCCTCGAAGTTGTATCCATCGAAGGTGTTGAACGCGACGAGCACGTTCTTGCCCAGGGCGAGCTCGCCCTGTCGCGTGCTCGCTCCGTCGGCGAGGATCTGCCCGCTCTGCACCTTCGCCCCGAGGGCGACGATCGGCTTCTGGTTCTGGCAGGTCCGCTCGTTGAGGCCGACGAACTTGCGGAGGACGTACTCGTCGGCGTTGTCGACGATGATCCGCTCGCTGTCGACGTAGGTCACGGTGCCGCCGCGCCGTGCCCGCACGATCATGCCGGAGGACTGGCCGACGACGTGCTCCATGCCCGTGCCGACGAGCGGCGGATCCACCTTGATCAGGGGCACCGCCTGCCGCTGCATGTTGGAGCCCATCAAGGCGCGGTTGGCGTCGTCGTGCTCGAGGAAGGGGATCAGGGACGCGGAGACGCCGACGATCTGCTTCGGGGAGATGTCGATGAACTCGACCTGGTCCGCAGGGACCTGGGCGAGGTCGCCGTCCTTGCGGGCGAGCACGTGGTTGCCGCGAATGCGGCCGTCGGCGTCGAGGACGTCAGAGGTCGCGAGCACCGCCTGCAACTCCTGATCGGCGCGAAGCGGAAGGACGTTGCCGGTGGCCTTGCCCTTCTTGACCTCGCGATACGGCGTCAGCAGGAAGCCGTAGTCGTCGATCTCGGAGTAGATGCCCAGCGACGCGATCAGTCCGATGTTCGTGCCTTCGGGCGTCTCGATCGGGCAGATCCGGCCGTAGTGGGAGATGTGGACGTCGCGAACGTCGAACCCGGCGCGCTTGCGGTTGAGGCCGCCGGGGCCGAGGGCCGAGAGGCGTCGCTCGTGCACGAGCATCGAAAGCGGATTGGTCTGGTCGACCACCTGCGAGAGCTCGCTGCGGCCGAAGAAGAAGTCGATCGCGCTCGAGATGCTCTTGCTGTTGACGAGGTCGGCGATCTTCGCGAGCTCGTCGGGGTTCTTGATCGACATCTTCTCCTGAACGGTGCGTCGGAGCTTCAGGAAGCCCTTGCGCATCTCCTCGACCGCGAGTTCGTCGAGGGTCCGGAGGCGGCGATTGCCGAGGTGGTCGATGTCGTCGACGTGGGCCTTGTTGCGCTTGGCCCGGAGGTCGAGGATGTACCGCACGACCGCGAGGAAGTCCTCGGCGCGGAGGTGCATCACGCTCTCGGGGCAGTGCTCGTAGCCGTTGGTGGCCTCGAACTTGCGGTTGATGCGGAAGCGGCCGACCCGGCCGAGCTTGTAGCGGTTCTCGTCGAAGAACTTCTCCTTGAAGAGGGCCCTCGCCTTGTCGACCTGGGGCGGATTGCCGGGTCGAAGCTTGGCGTAGATCTTCAGGAGCGCCGCGTCGTACTCGCTGACCTCGGCAAGGAAGTCGAGCTTCTCCTCGGCGATGGTGTTGAGGATGAGCGGATCGCCCGGGTCGCGAATGGCCCGGACCGAGGGCAGATCGGCCGCGATGATCGCCTCGAGGGCGTCGCCGAGCATGACGCCCGGCCGGCAGAGTTCCTCGCCGGTGTCGCTGTCGACGATGAGTTCGGCGGAGTAGTGCTCGGGTCGCAACTGCTCCACCCGAACGTCCTCGACGTCGTAGAACAGTTCGAGCAGGCGGTCGGTCGACGCATGATCGAGGTGGTCGTCGCTCTGATCGAGGGCCCGCAGGAAGGTGGTCGCGGCGAGCTTGGTGGACTGGTCGATCCGCATCATGATGCGGTCCTTCTTGTCCACCTCGAGTTCGATCCAGCTTCCACGCTCGGGAATGATCCGGGCCGAGTGCAGCGGCCGGTCGCCGAAGCTCGACGCGATCGAGAAGTCCACACCCGGCGAGCGATGCAGCTGACTGACGATGACGCGCTCGGCGCCGTTCACGATGAACTCGCCGCCGCCCATCATGATGGGGATCTCGCCGAGGTAGATCTCCTCCTGCGGGATCTCTGCGGCACCCTCGCGGTGCAGGCGAACCGCCACGCGGAACGGCCGACCGTAGGTCAGGCGGAGTTCACGGCACTCGTCGGGCGTGTAGCGGGGCTCGTCGAGCGTGTAGTAGAGATACTCCAGCCGCATCTTCCCGTCGTAGCTCTCGATCGGGAAGACCTCGCGCAGCAGGCTCTCGAGGCCCATCGCCACGTCCCGCTCCTTGCCGCCCGCAGCCACCTTGCCCCCGGGAGTGGCGGGATCATGCTGGAGGAAGCGGTCGTAGGACGCCTGCTGGACCCGGACCAGGTCCGGGACCGGCACCGCATCGCCACGCTTGGAGAAGTTTCTCGGAGTGCGCGCGGAATTCGAGGTGGTCATCGTCGCAAGTCCCTCGACACGACGTCACGGACCGGATCCGGGGCTTCCGCCTCGGACCGCCGGTCCGTCGCCGCGTTGTTCAGTTCGATCGAATGGTCAAAGGTGAGCCGCCCGCCAAGCCCTGCAGGTTATCAGGTCCATCGATTCGGGACAACCCGTCCGAGGGCCGTCCCGACCACACAATCTCCCCCTCGCCCCATCTCAACGGCCCTCTGGTGACCCCTCCGGTGGGCTCGCCGGCGACCAGAAGTCGCCCACGACACCCAATGGAAGGGAGTCCGGTGCCGACGGCCCCCCGAGAGGGGCCGCCGACGCCGGGACGGCTCACTTGAGGGTGACGGTCGCGCCGGCCTCCTCGAGGGCGGCCTTCAGCTTGTCCGCATCGTCCTTGGAGACCTTCTCCTTGACGGCCTTGGGCGCGCCGTCGACGAGTTCCTTGGCCTCCTTGAGACCGAGGCCGGTGGCCTCGCGGACCGCCTTGATCACGCCGATCTTCTTGTCGCCGGCGGACTCGAGAATCACGTCGAACTCGGTCTGCTCGGCGGCCTCTTCGCCACCGCCGCCACCGCCGCCGCCCGCGGCCATCATCACGGCGCCGCCCGCGGCGGGCTCGATGCCGTAGGTCTCCTTCATGTAGTCCGCGAGGTCGACCGCGTCCTTGAGGGTGAGGCCGGCGATCTGGTCGCCAATGGTCTTGATCGAATCGCTGAAGGTCTTGTCTTCGCTCATGGGAACACTCCGTTCACGACAGGGTGGCGAGAGGCGCCGCAACGCCGCGGCATTTCACCCCCGAGGGGGCCAGTCGCCACCGACAGGTGGGTTCGATGTCGATGCTGCGGGACCCGACGTCGATCCCGCAGCGGGTCAGGACGCCTTCGAGATGGTCTCACCCCGCTCGAGACGCTCCTGGATCTCCTTGACGATGCCCAGGATGCGACCTCCGGGGCCCTTGGCGGCTCCAAGCAGGTTGCGTCCCGGCGACAGGGCGAGGGTCACCAGCTCGGTCTGGGCCTCCTCCCGGGTGGGCATCGTGCTCAAGCGGGTCACGCCTTCGACGCCTTCGTAGAGGATGCCGTCGAGGCACGCGGCCTTGAGTTCGAGTTGCTTGACCTTCTTGATCTTCGCCACGAGCTCCCGCGCGACGTCCACGACGCTGGCGCCGCCATACACGAGGGCCGACGGACCCTTCAGGGCGGGATCGAGAGCCTCGAGCGGGGTGCCTGCGAACGCCTTGCGGGCGAGGGTGTTCTTGACGATCGAGACGCGAATGGTCTTCTCGCGAAGGCCGCCGCGAAGGGCCGCGGTGCCTTCGGCGTCGAGGCCGCGGATCTCCACCACGACCGCGGAATCGACGTCGCTGAATCGTCGGCGGTACTCCGCGACCATCATGTCCTTGACTGGCTTGCTCATCGGTGGTCCCTGACTGGGCTTGGGGCGGGCCGGCGGATGCTGCCGCGGCCGAACATCAGACGGCGACGGGCACCGCGGGGCTCATGGTCGAATGCACCACGCACCGCTTCAGGTACTGGCCCTTGGCCGCCGAGGGCCGAATCTTCTCGATGGTGGCGAGGAAGTGCTGGAGGTTCTCGACGAGCTTGTCGTCTCCGAAGCTCAGCTTTCCAAGCACGCAGTGGATGTTTCCGCCGGCGTCGTTGCGGTACTCCTGCTTGCCGGCGGAGTACTCCTTGACCGCGCCGACGACGTCGGGGGTGACGGTGCCGGCCTTGGGACTGGGCATGAGGCCCTTCGGCCCGAGCACCTTGCCGAGGCGGCTGACCACTCGCATCATGTCGGGGCTCGCCACGGCGACGTCGAAGTCGAACCAGCCCCCGTCGATCTTCTCGACGAGGTCGTCCGCGCCGGCGGCGACGGCGCCCGCCTCGAGTGCGGCCTCGACCTTGTCTGGGTTGCAGAAGCACGCCACCCGAACGCTCTTGCCGATGCCGTGGGGCATGGCGATCGATCCGCGCAGGGCCTGATCGGCCTGCTTGGGATCGATGCCGAGGTTGACGACGACGTTGACGGTCTCGTCGAACTTGGCGGCCTTGAACCGTCGCAGCGCCGGGATCGCGTCCTGGGGCTTGAGTGGTTCCGCGGGAGCGATGCCGGCATTCGCGGCTCGTCTTTTGCTCAGCTTCGGCATGTCAGGCCTCCACCTCGACGCCCATGGAGCGGGCGGTGCCGGCGATGGTCCTCATGGCGGCCTCGACGCTTCCCGCGTTGAGGTCGCTCATCTTCTCCTTCGCGATCTCCTCGACCTGCGCCTTGGTGAGCTTGCCGATCTTGGTGGTGTTGGGCGTTCCGGAGCCCTTCTCGACCTTGATCGCATCGAGGATCAGGACGGATGCCGGCGAGCTCTTGATCTCGAACTCGAAGGAACGGTCGTTGAAGACCGTGATCACGCAGCCGACGACGCGGCCGTTGAGATCCTTCGTGCGATCGTTGAACTGCTGGATGAACTGGCCGGGGTTGACGCCGTTGGCGCCGAGGGCCGGTCCGATCGGGGGTGCCGGCGTGGCCTTGCCGCCCGGCGCCATGATCTTGAACTGCTTGGTGACCTGTTTGGCCATGACTGGGGAACCTCCCACCTCGGCGGCCTGCCTTGTCGGTGCAGGCGGTCCGGCAGCTGCCGGAGACGTCCGGGGTCGTGCGAACGGTCCAAATGACGAATCGCGGAGGATACCGCTCCCCGCCCCGAGTTCAAGGGGCCGGCGAGGAGAACCTTGGGAAAGCTTCACCGATCCCCGCTGGATCGCGGGGATCCGGCGAGGGTCAGGGCATCGCGCTCCAGGCCGACAGCAGGTACGCCAGATCGGTGCCGCCCACCGAGCCGTCCCCGTCGAGGTCCGCGGCACAGCCGGGGCAGGTCCCCCAGTGGCCCAGCAGGGTCGCCAGATCGGCGCCCCCGACGATGCCGTCGTCGTTCAGGTCCGGGTTCGCGGTCGAGCCGCCGTGGGACCATGCCGACGCCGGAACGACGCTCTTGCCGGTGCCGGGACCGCTCCACCGGACGATCAGGCCCGCACCGCCCTGGTTCTCGAAGAACTCCACCCGAATCGGATGTCGGCCCGCGGCGAGTCCGATGTCGCCGCTCTTCTCGACCATCCCGTGCAGGCCGTCGTTGTCGACGACGAGCGTGTCTCCGATGAAGAGGCGGGATCCGTCGTCGCTGTCGGTGAACAGGCGCCAGACCCCCGAGTGCGGCACCTCGATCCAGCCATCGAAGACCGCCGCGACGAAGTCGTTGCGGCCGCTCCCGGCGAACGGGCCGCCGGTCGAGGGGTAGTCCACGAGCGGGACGATCTCGTCGGCGTAGGCCTCGAGAGCATCGAAGTCCGGCAGGATCGAACTCTGCGGAATCTCGTAGTAGGAGGCCACGGCTCCGGGTTCGGCGCCCACGACCGGTTCCGCGGGACGCACCGAGGTCACCACGACGTGGACGGTGCCGGTGGCGGTCGTCCCCTCGCTGTCGACGATCTGGTAGGTGAACGCGTCGGGGCTCGGACCCGCCACGCTCGCATCGACCGCCAGCATCGTCTCGCCGTTCGGTCCGGTGGAGGCGATGACCGGGCGTCCGCCGGCGGTGACCGCGTCGTGCCCGAGCAGCTCGATGGCCTCGCAGTTCATCGGTCGATCGTTGGCGAGCGGGTCGATCGCGTTGGTCTCGCCCTCGATCGCCACGAGCGTGTCGTCGGTCGCGGCGGCCGGCGTGGCCGCGCCGGAGTAGTCGCAGGAGACGGCGTCGATCGTCGACTTCATCGAGGAGATCGAGCCCGGGTGGAACCGCATGACGACGTTGGAGAGACCGCCCGAACAGGTGTGGCAATAGCTCATGATCGTGCCGCCGTAGGCGGCGGAGCAGTCGCCGTTGCCGCAGCCGTCGAGCGGCGGCTGCTGGGAGTGGGTGTGCGGGGCTCCGAAGTTGTGGCCGAGCTCGTGACTCGTGACCATCAGGTCCCAGTTCTGGCCGGAGTGGTCCTGAATCGGATAGGGGAAGCTCCCGTTGAGGTTCGCCGACAACGAGTACCCGTACGAGCTGCAGAGCCCGGGAAGCCAGGCGACGCCGCCCCCGAGGCCGCGTCCGGAGAGGAACGCCGCGAGATCCCTCTCGACGTCGCCCATCTCCGCCTGCCAGTAGTCGCGGAACTGTCCGAGCTGATTGCCCATCGAGCCCTGGTCCCAGGGATCTTCGCCTTCCCACAGGCGGAGGAATCCGACCCGGAGGCGTGTCTCGACGTCGAGCTCGAAGATCTCGCCGACGGCGCCGAGGAGCGCGAGTGCGTACTCGGTGGAGGCGATGGTGTCTCCGCCGAAGAGGTTCGCGGTGAACTCGACGTCGGTCTCGATCGCGAGATCCAGTTCTCGGCAGACGCCCTCGAGCACACCCGCGATGCCCCCCTGATCGCCATGGGGGCCGGCGCCGTCGATCTCGGCCGGAAGGGTGTTGCAGAACGCGGTGCCCTCGGGAAGAGACGACGCCGGCACGGCGGCGGGATCGAACGCCACCACGGGAAGACCCGCCAGATGCGGCCCCGACGAGATGTGCCGATCGGCGTTGGGCAGACGCACGAATCCGCCCAGCACCCGAGTGCCCACGGCGATCCACGTCGGGTGTCGGACACCTTGGACGTCGACGGCGACCCCTCGGAGGAACCGCAGCGCCGGCGCGGCCGCGAGGCGGGTCCGCACGCGGCCGTCCGCGAGGCGTCGGGCGATCTCGATTCGAGGAACGATCGTCGGCGGAACCTCATCGAGTTCGAGCGTCATCTGCATCTGGCCGTCGATGGGCACCCCGGCCAGGACCATCGGAGTCGGCTCCTGCCGAAGGCGCTCGATGAGCGACTCCGGCCAGACCGCGACGCCCGGAGGAACCGATGCCTCGTTCGGTCGCTCGTCGGCGATCCGTGGTGCGTCCGCGGGCGTCGAGCGAGACGGGCCGAACAGGCCGAGAGAGAGCGTGGTCGCGGCGAGCAGGGGGGCGAGGTGGAGCATGGGGTTGGAGTCCGCTTGAAATCGTCGTGGGGTTGCGGTGATTCCCCCGTTGCGTCCTGCAGGAACCGTACTTCGAGGTGGACCCTCGATCCAATGCCGTTTCGCAGGAGGCGGCAAACGACGACCTTCGGCCCATGCCAGGTCCGGGATGGTCGAGGGTTTCGCGGCAGCGCGGACGATGCGGCGGGGCGACGGGCGTGCGATCGACCCGGATCAGCCTTCCAGAGCCAACGCCACCATCGCACGGATTCCGGTGGCGAGCGCGCGATCGTCGAAGTCGAAGTACGGCGAGTGCAGCGGAGGGACCGGCGACTCGCCTTCGGCCTGCAGGCCCAAGGCGTAGAAGCAGGCTGGGATCCGCTCGCCGTAGTAGGAGAAGTCCTCCGACCCCATGGTCGGCTCGGGGAAGGACTCGAGGCGATCGGATCCGAACGTCCGCTCCATCACCGTGTCGAACCGGTTGCAGCAGATCGGATCGTTCACCGTGACCGGGAATCCAGCGTCGATGCGGACCTCGACCCGACAGCCTCGCGCCGCCGCGGCGCCCTCGCAGGTCCTGCGAATCGCCTCATGCAACAGCTCTCGAGTCTCGCGACGCAGCGTGCGCACGGTGCCCTTCAGGCGCACGGTCTCGGGAATCACGTTGAAGGCATGGCCTCCGTGGATCGCGGTGGTGCTGACGACCGCGCTGTCGGTGGCGCTCGCCGCCACCGCCGGAAGGGCCGCCAGCGCCGAGACCATCGCCGCGGCCGCCTCCACGGGGTTGTGCAGCAGGTGCGGCAACGCGGCGTGGCCACCCGTGCCGCCGACCACGATCTCGAAGGCGTCCGATGCCGCGAGCATCGGGCCGGGCCGGGTGGCGACGTGTCCCAGTCGAAGCGTCGGCCAGCCGTGCAGCCCGTAGATGCGCTCGAGGGGCGGTCCGAGGCGACTGCCGTCGAGCGCGCCTTCCTCGACCATCAGGCGTCCGCCGCCACCGCCCTCCTCGCCCGGCTGGAAGAGCAGCGTCACGGGGCGAGGCAGACCGCGGCGTGCGGCGATCTCCGAGAGCACTCGCGCCGTGCCGACCAGGATCGCGGTGTGGCCGTCGTGGCCGCAGGCGTGCATTCGCCCTGGATGCTCCGACGTCCACGACTTGCCGGTCGCCTCCTCGATGGGAAGGGCATCCATGTCCGCCCTCAGGCCGATCGGTTCGCCGTCGCCGCCGGGAAGATGGGCCAGCACTCCGGTGCCGCGTGCAAGTCCGGCGATGTGCTCGATCGACCTCGCCTGGAGTTCGGCGACGACCCGCGACGAGGTCTCGTGCTCCTCGAACATCAGTTCGGGACGGCGATGCAGGGCACGCCGAAGCTCGGTGATGTCGGGGAGAATCTCCTCGACGAGGCGGGCGACGTCGGAATCGGCGGCGGTGGAATCGGTCATGGTGCGCCTCGAACCGCAGACGGGCTGCGGGTGATGAACTCTTCGGTGGTTCGAAGACGGGGGCGGGCGGATCCTGTCGACCCGGCCGCATCGGTGGCAGGCACGGGGGAAGCGAAGCCGCCTCCCCTCCGATCGCCGACGAGAAGCTCCCGGTTTCGACGTGGCAAGCGTACCGTCGGCGATCCGCTCACGAGCGGAGCCGGGAGAGACCGACGGAGACTCGGCCCTCGTTGACCTTCGCGAACGCCGCCGGATGCTGACGGATCAGCCGAGACAGCTGGCTCATGGTCACACCCAGCAGGCCCGCGGCCCCGGCGAGGTCCCACCGGCGCACCACCACGAGATCGAGGGCCTCCGCCAGCAGCGCCGGGTAGTCCGCGTGGTCGGGGTTGACCGCGATTCTCGTTCCCTGACGCCGCCGCTGCCAGAGTTCGCTCGGCGCGAAGTTGCTTCTCACGGGAATGGTGCGAACCTTCACGGCGAGCCGCAGCCGCAGCCGACGCACCGCGCGACTCTGGTTCACGGCGGGACTGCGGCGTTCGGTCGCCTGGGCCTCGATGCCCGTGGGCCTATGCAGGAGATGCACGCCCGAGGCGACCGCGGCGCGATGTTGGCCTCCGGGGCCGCGGCGCTTGCCGAGCTCGAGATCGCACTGTTCGAGAAGCGTCTCGACCTCGATCGTCGCCGGGTGGGGCGGATCGATCGTGATCGCAGCGGGATCGATGAACGGTGGGCGATAGGTCATCGAGAGTCCGTGGCGTCGGGGCGACCCCAGATCGAGAGAGGCTCCGCGGCGGTGTCGAGGGGATCGGATTCGCCCGCCGCGACACGGGGGAAGGCGGCTCCAGCGATCATCGCGGCGTTGTCGACGCACCACGCCGCCCGAGGCAGGCGCAGATCGACGCCGTGGCGGTCCGCGAGGCCGACGAGTCCATCTCGAAGTCGACGGTTGCTGACGACTCCGCCGCCGGCGACGACGCTTCGATAGGTCGGGCCGTCGGACTCGCCCTCGAGGCCCAGTCGCACCTTGGCGAGCAGGGTGTCGATCGCGGCAGCCTCGAACGATGCCGCCAGATCGGCCCGATCCCGTTCCGACAGGCGATCGGCGTGTCCACGGGGGTCGGTCGCAGGGTCGTCGAGACCGAGCAGGTGCAGCACGGTTCGACGAAACGCCGTCTTCAATCCGCTGAACGACACGTCGAATCGGCGTCGGTCGAGCGTCGGCCGGGGAAGATCGAAACGGCCGTCGTCGCCGTCGCTCGCAAGAGCTGCAAGCTTCGGCCCCCCGGGGTGATCGAGGCCGATCATGGCCGCGGCCTTGTCGAACGCCTCGCCGGCCGCGTCGTCGATCGAGCGCCCCAGGCGTCGCTCCACCCCGCACGCTCCGAGACGGAAGAACGAGGTGTGCCCCCCCGAGACCACCAGGCCGAACGCCGGCGTTCCCACCGGTTCGGCTTCGAGTCGACCGGCGTAGAGATGCGCCTCCACGTGGTCGACGGCGATGAACGGCAGGTCGAGTCCCCACGCGAGGCCCTTGGCGGCGCTGGTGCCGACGAGCAGGGATCCGATCAGGCCCGGCCTCACGCCTGCGGCGACGGCGTCGAGATCGTCCAAGTCGATCCGGGCCTCGGCCAGGGCGGCCCGGATCGTCGGGAGGATGGTCTCGAGATGCGCGCGACTGGCGATCTCGGGCACCACCCCCCGGTAGGGCCGGTGCAGGGCGTGCTGCGATGCGACCACGTCGGCGCGCACACGCACGCCGTCCTCGACGATCGCCGCTGCGGTCTCGTCGCAGCTCGACTCGAGACCGAGGATCAGCATCGTCGGACTCTCGGTCCGGGGAAGATCACGAACCGCCGGCCGGTTCGAGCGGTGCGGTTCGCAGGACCGGTTCCAGCGCTGCGCCGTCGGTGATGCGGAAGGTGCCGATCACCTGCCCTTCGGCGTCGAGCACCCGCAGCTCGCCGCCGTCGAGATCCGTCCGGGACAGCATCGGCTCCGGGGCGGCACGTTCCTCGAGGCGGTCGATCCGGGCGTCGAGCGAGGCGAGCTCCTGCAGCAGGCGACGTCGGTAGGCCAGCTGGTCCCGCAACTCGTCTCCGGCGACGATCGCGGGCTGGGAGTCGTCGCCGACCACGAGCCACTCGCCGCTCGAAAGGCGATGGTCGAGGCTCTCCAACGCTGCGGCGAGTTGGGCGTCGCCCAGAGACTCGCGCAGCCAGGCCGGCTCGGACCAGGCCTCGCCATCGGCCTCGGGGGCGCCGCCGATCGCCTCGTAGCCTCGCCTCTGATCGACCAGAGCGCGGTAGGCGTCGGCATCCATGGGAACATGGAAGCCCGGATCGGGATCGACCCCCCACATCTCGGCCTCGGGGCCACGGTTGAGGTTGCGCCCGCTCGGCAAGGCGTAGTGGGCGGTGGTCATCTTGAGGATGCCGCCGCGACCGGGCAGCTCTCGAACCTCCTGGACCGAACCCTTGCCGTAGGTGCGCTGGCCGAGCACCTTGGCACGTCCGTTCTCCTGCAGCGCGCCCGACACGATCTCGCTGGCCGAGGCGGAAGCGTCGTTGACCAGGACGATCATCGGGGCATCGAGATCCTCCTCGCCGTCGTCGTCGGCCGACCACGCCCGTTCGACGCCCCGCCGGGACCGGACCGAGACGATGGTGCCGTCACGGAGGAAGAGGTCCGCGATCTCGATCGCCGCCTGCAGCGTGCCTCCTCCGTTGAATCGGAGATCCAGCACCACGCCGGCCGGGGCGGGCTCGATCGAGGCGAGCGCCTCGCGGAGGTCGGCGGCGGTCTCCTCGGTGAACTGGGTGAGGCGGACGTAGGCGATCCGATCCTCGGGATCGAGCACGAACCGCCAGTCCTCGCCGTCGCGTCGGAAGCCCTTCACGGTGCGGGTCCGAATCGGACTGCGAACCACGACGAGATCCTCCTCCTCGCCGTCGGCGTGGCGAACGCGGATCCGCACCGGGGTGCCGGCTTCGCCCATCAGGCGTTCGGCGCAACGGGCGGCCCCGAGACCGAAGGTCGACTCGTCCTCGATCGAGAGGACGGTGTCGCCGGCCCGCACACCCGCCTCGAGGGCGGGGCTGTCGTCGAGCGGGCTGACGATGGTCAGCCAGCCGTCGACGACGTCGATTTCGGCGCCGATGCCGACGTAGCTTCCCTTCATCGCCTTGTTGAAGTCGTCCTCGTCGGTGGGCGGGACGTAGACGGTGTAGGGGTCCTCGAGCGATTCGACCATCGCCGAGAGCGCCGCGTCGCGCATTCGATCGTCGTCCACGTTCTCGACGAAGTTGTCGCGGAGCAGCCCGCGGACATCGACAAGGGGATCGAACCACTCGTAGTCGCTTCGCTGGGAGCGGAAGGCGAGGGCCGACTGGATCAGCATGGCCGAGCCGAGCACGACGACGGCGGCGGTGAGCAGGGGGCGATGGGTCCGCAACGGTCGATCTCCGGGGAAGGCGGACCGATCATACGGACGCGGAAGTCGCTGCCGTCGATACCATCCGGAGGCGGGACGCCGCGATCCGGCAGACGCAGGGCGACGGAGGTGGCGTGGGCTCGAAGCTTCGCGAAGATCTTGAACTCCGACGCGAGCGGGCGGTGCTCGCGACGGTGGTTTCCGACGACTCCCCCGAGGAGCCGCTCGCGGAACTGCAGGATCTCGCCGAGACCGCAGGCGTCCTCGTGGTGGGGGCCATGCAGCAGCGAAGGAACCGCCCGGACCCTCGGACCTGGTTCGGCAAGGGGAAGATCGAGGAGCTTGCGGCGCTGGCCAAGGAGCTCGATGCCGGCGTGGTGATCGTGGACCACGACCTCTCGCCCCAGCAGCTTCGGAACATCGAGGAGGCGGTCAAGCGGAAGGTGATCGATCGAAGCGAGCTGATCCTCGACATCTTCGCCAATCGCGCCACGACCCGAGAGGCCCAGCTTCAGGTCGAGATCGCCCAGCTCGAGTACACCGCCCCGCGGCTTCGGGCGATGTGGAGCCACCTCGGCCAGGTCGTCGGCGGGGCGCCGATGGGAGTGGGAACCCGCGGACCCGGCGAGCAGCAGCTCGAGATCGACCGTCGCATCGTGCAGCGTCGCCTGCAGCACCTGCGCCGGGAACTCGCGGAGATCCACGCCCGCAGCACGCGACAGCTCGAGCGGCGGCGCGCCGAACACACGGTGGTGGGCGTGGTCGGCTACACCAACGCCGGAAAGAGCACCCTGTTCAACGCACTCACCGAGGGCGGCGCATACGCCGACGATCGTCTGTTCGCGACGCTTGGGACCCGTGTCGAGCGCTGGAGCCTCGGCGGCGGCGACGACGCGATGCTGACCGACACCGTCGGATTCATCCGGGATCTTCCGCACCACCTCGTCGCGAGCTTTCGCTCGACCCTCGAGCAGGCCACCACCGCGCACCTCCTCCTGATCGTCCTGGACGTCTCCGACCCCGAGGCCGAGCGGCGTCATCGGTCGGTGCGGCAGGTGCTCGAGGAGATCGGCGCCGGCGAGGTCCCTGCGGTCGTTGCGCTGAACAAGATCGATCGCCTGCGAGAGACCCGAGGAGATCGCGAGGCTTCGAGGATCCTGGAGGAGTGGGCCGCGATCGAACCCGGCGCCGTGCCCATCAGTGCCCGGAGCGGCACCGGCCTCGAGACGCTTCGCCTGCTGGTTCGCGATCGCCTGCTGGGGCCGCGAAGGGAGGCCGAGGTCCAGCTGCCGATGTCGGCGTCTCGGGAGATCGATCTCCTCGAGAAGCGGACCGAGGTGCTGGATCGCAGCTATCCCGAGGGGGGACTGATGGTCAGGATGAGGGTCCGCCTTGCTCGGGGGCACGCCGAGGCGTTGCGTGGCGTCCCGGGGGCTCTGCTCGACGGGCGTCCGGCCGCGGAGGCGATCGAAGCACTCTGGCCATCCGCAAGCGCCGAGGCGGCGACTCGCGTCCCCCCGCATCGGTCCCTCCATCCGGAATGACCCGCACGGTCGGCGGCGTCGCAGCGGTTGCGGGCGAGGCACCGCTTGACATGCCCGATCCCGGTTCTACGCTTCGCCGCCTGAGGCGACTTAGCTCAGTTGGTAGAGCACCGCATTGAAAATGCGGGTGTCCGCGGTTCAAGTCCGCGAGTCGCCATTCCCAGCAACCTTCCACTCCGCGGCGGGGGAGCGTCCGGCGACTTCTCCGGCGACTTCTAAAGCGGGCCTGAAGAAGCGGGCCTGAAGAGGCCTTCCCAACGTGGCCTCTCCGGGGAGACCGCAGACAGGTTTCGGCACCCGAGGTTTCGGCACTCGAGGTCTCGGCGCCCAGAGTCCCTCGGAGATCCCTCGAAGTTCCCCTGGAGTCTTCGAGGCGTCATTGAGGCGTCTCGAGACTCCCCGAGACTCCCTGCCACGCATCACGAGCCGAGGCGCGACGAACTGGCGCGGTGCACGCCACCCTGAAGCATCCCCACATTCATGCCTCCGAGGGGGTGTCGTCGCTCGAGCTCCGCGGCCAACGCGTCGGGCTCGAGCAGCAGGAACATCGCGGGGTGCCGCAGCACGCGGGTGGCGAATCGAAGTGCTCGCGTAAGACTCGGTCTGGTCGTGGCGAGCATCAGCGAGCCGCCGTCGAACGCGATCGGCAGCACCCGGAACTGCCACGCCTGACGCGGCGACACCAGATCGGCCACGCCGGGATCGAAATCGACTTCGTCGAGCGTGAGTTCGCGGGTGAGGTGTTCGTACTGCCTCGCCCAGACCCCCTCGATCGTCTCGGGCGAGATCCCGTGGATCCGCTCGCAGATCGATCCGAACGGCTCGCCCAACTGTCGTTGGATGGCGAGCACCTCTTCCACCTGCTCCTCGCTCAGCACACCCTCGGCGACGAGCATCTCTCCCATTCGAAGCACCATGTTCTCTCTCCTCCGCCCCGTGGGGACCGCGGAAGATCGGCGGGGCGGGGAAGGGAGTTCAGCGTTGGTTCGACGCGAGGCCCCGCCCGGAGGCCTCGGCAGGGGAGTCGTGCGGCCTGAGGCGTCTGCAGGTTCTGTCGGGTCTCGATCCGGCCGGTTTCGGGACGCTCCATGTCTGACATCGGGCCGCGAGTCGGGTTCGATCGCCGGCAGGCCGCTCGAGTCGGGCGCCCCGCCCGGTAGCATCGTGCCGGTGAGAAGGAACGCCTCCGAATCGGTCGACGGCCCCGACATGCCGGCGGTGGACTGGCGCCAGATCGTCGGTCGGGTCCGAGAGGGCCTTCTGGGGCATGCCGGCGAGTCCGCCGAGGCGGTCGAGTCGCTGCTGGCGGGACTCGACAGGACGGCACGCGGAAGAGTCGAGACGAGTCGGGCTGCGGCGGGCAGCGCCCGTGCGGAGCGTCAACGTGCCTCCATTCGCCTCGTCGAAGCGGCGCTCGGTCGGCGATTGCTGGAACTCGGATGCGAGTTCCAACTCGAAGTGCTGGGCCCGCAAGGTCGTCGGTGCGACTTCCTGGCCACCCGCGGATCGAGTTCGCTCGCGATCCACGTCAAGCAGCTGCCCCCGACGATGGCCCCGCCCGCGTTCTCGGGACGCGAGCGGGCGCTGGAAGCGATCGCACGCCCCGTCGCCGTCGCGTTCCGCCGCCGGCCGATGTCCGACGACACCTGGCGGCGCATCCTGCCCGGACTCCGGCGGTTTCTCGAACTCGCATCGGTCGGCGAGGAACAGCGGCATCTCGATGCCCGCGGTGCCGAAGCGGTGTCGGCGCGGATCCTCGGACCTGTCCCCGGAGAGACGCTGCGACTGATCCCGGTGGGGACGGGCGAACTGGATGCCCGGGTCGCGAGGGTTCGTCGCCTGTTGCGGCGCGCCCACGGTCAGTTCCTTCCCGACCATCCCAATCTGATCCTGTTCGGAACCCTTGCCGAGCAGCCGACCGCGGAGAGCCTCTACGCCCTCGAAACCGCTTTGCTCGGCACCCAGGTCGAGCGTTGGGATCGCTTTCCTCGGAAGGGGCATCGGGTGGCGTACGGGCGTGCCGACGACGGGTTCTGGTGCGGCCGACGCCACGAGGCCTCGCGAGTGGCCGGGTGGTTCAGTGCCGCGTCGGCCGATCGGGACCGGTCCGGAGGCTGGTGGGACCGCGACGCGCTCGCCGTGTCGCCGAACGCAGATCCCGGTCAGGAAGAGGTTCGTGCCTGGCTCGAGACGCTGCTCGGACCTCCCCAGCGGGCGTTGGGCCTCTGAAGGCGCCGATCGCCTCCCGGACGGCGTCGTTCCATGACACGTCTTCGGCAGCTCAAGTACCCAGTTCCATCGAGTCGGTGGGGCGGGCTCGATGTGGAGAGCGGTCCCGACTCGCATGGGCGAAGACGCGTTCGACGAGCCACGATCGCAGCGATCGCTGGCCCGCGAATTCGCGAAGCGAAGGGCCGCCGCCGCGCCGGACCGGAGTGGTCGGTTCGGCGGTCCGTCGCCTCAACGCATCAAAGAACCGCGAGACCGTCGCGCTGGCTTCTGCGTCTGGGAGACGCGTCGCGACGGCGACGTGCAGAGGAGCCTCGAGGTGCGCGACGAGATCGGCCCATGCAAGCGACACGCCACGACTGCAGGCGGCCGCGAGCACGAGATCCTCGATCCAGATCGTCGAAGAGACCAGACGTCCGGGCAGGCCTCGCCGCGCGGCCGCGTAGTGTTCGACCACGTCATCGGGGCCGATGCGGTACCGGATGCACAGGGGGCCGGCCTCTGCGAAGAAGCGTTGGCGGATTCGGTCTCCATGCCACGGGGCGGTCGTCTCGACATCTCGCGACGCCGAGTCGGGGAGAGAGGCCTCGGCCCTCGTTCCGGATCGCGGCCGCGCCGTGTCGGCGGCGGCCCTCGAACGCGATGCCGAGGCGATCTTGGAACGCTCGCTCGAATCCTCTTGCCGTCGAATGGTCACCGTCGATTCCCCTCGCACGCGTCGTCCTCGGACGAGGCGTCAAGATGCTTGCCAGACGGATCCATCCGTTTTCCAACGTCATGCGGTCACAGGCTCCGCACGCGCCTCCATGCCCCCCGTTCCGCCCCGGTCACCGCGAACTCCTCGCGAGCGGCCCCGAACCGAGGGACGCTGCTCTCGAGGAGCGCCGCTCTCGAGGACCGTCGCTGGCGAGGTCCGCCGACGGTGTCCACGAGTCGGGCGGCGAGTCGGGCGGCGAGTCGGGAGGCGCGACGATCCGTGTCGTGACCCTCTCGACGAGGCCCGGTCTCCGGCACCGGCGGGCCCGAGTCTAGTTGGCCTCGACGCCTGGTCAACGATCGGGCGACATCTCCGGTCGGGTCTGCCGGAGATCTGGCGACGGACGATTCGATGCGTGTCCTCGGGCCGCCTCGGAAGGGCGATTATCGGCGGCCCTCGTCGAGGTCGCCGAGCCATCTCGCCTGCAGGTCCGCCAGTGCCGGGAAGGTGCGGCGCCACGCCAGAAGTTCGTCTCGCTCGAGCGTCGCAGCGACCATCGCGTCGGCCACGCCGCCTTCGGCGAGCACATCTCCCATCGGGGAGATGATCATCGAGCCGCCCGCATACTCGTGCGAGGGATCTCTGCCGACTCGGTTGCACGCGACCACGTAGGCCTGATTCTCGATGGCTCGGGCGACGAGCAGACTGCGCCAGTGCCGTTGCCGTTTGGCAGGCCACGACGCGCCGATCGTGAAGACCTCCGCGCCTCGACGGACGGCATGCCGCCACAACTCGGGAAAGCGAAGGTCGTAGCAGATCAGGGGGCAGACCTTGAAGTCGCCGCAGTCCAGGACGACGGCGCGCCGGCCGGACGCGTAGATCCGGTCTTCTCCCGCGAAACTGAACGGATGGATCTTGTCGTAGTGCTCGAGTTCCCCGCCGTCCGGGGCGAGGATCGTGGCGCGGTTGAGGCCGCGACCGTCGGTCGCCCGGACCGCATGGCCGATCTGGACGAAGGAATTGGTCCGTCGCGCGACCTCGGCGGCCCATTCGACGCTCGATCGACCCTCGTCGCGGAGATCGGCGATCGCGTCGAGATCGAGACTGAACCCGGTCTCGCAGAGTTCCGGGAGCAGCAGAAATCCGGGCTGGTCGGTCTTCGCGTTCCGATCCGAGAGGAGATCCAGATCCGCGAGGAGAGCCAGGATCCGCCGGCGGGTGGATGGGGGCCGCTCCCAGTCGATGTCGTGCTGGACGGCGGCAAATCGCATGGCGAGCGGGAGAACGGAGGCGGCCTGCGGTCGCGGTTGCGGGACGAAGGGGACGGGTAGCTGACGGGACTCGAACCCGCGACATCCGGAATCACAATCCGGTGCTCTAACCAACTGAGCTACAGCTACCAGCGAGGCGGCGGACGATACGGGAGGGGCCGAGGTGTGGTCAATCGGGGTCGATCGGCGACAGAGGCTTCGATTCGGGTGGGGGTCGTGCTACAGTGCTCGTTTCGCCGATTGGAAGAGACATGAGCACGATGACCTCCGCGGCCGTCGACGCCGCCGCGTTTCCGGGTGTCGCCCTCCGCCGAAACCTCTCGACCGCCGCACTCGTCGAGGCGGCGATCCGCCGCGGCGAGGGCGAACTCGCCGCCAACGGCGCCCTGGTGTGCGACACCGGGGATCGCCGGGGCCGGAGTCCCGGCGACAAGTTTCTCGAGGACACGCCGGGCATCCACGACGACATCGACTGGGGGAAGGTGAACCAGCCGATCACGCCCGAGAACTTCGATCGGGTCGAGGCGGCGGCACGGGCCTGGCTGTCTGGGCAGGACGAGCTCTTTCGCTTCGACGGATTCGCGGGCGCGGATCCCAACCATCGCCTGAAGGTCTCGGTGGTGGCGGCGGAGGCGTGGCACGCCCTCTTCGCGAAGACCCTCTTCATCAACGCCTTCGCCGACGGCGAGGGCGCCGAGGCGCCCTTCGCGTCGGACTGGACCATTCTCAATGCTGGTGGCCTGCAGCTGGAGGATCCCGAGTCGGTCGGGCTGAAGAGTTCCATCGGCATCGTGCAGAGCCTCGAACGCCGCATGGTGATCATCGTCGGCACCCGCTACGCCGGCGAGATCAAGAAGAGCATCTTCTACGCCATGAACCACGACCTTCCCGCCAGGGGGGTCTTCCCGATGCACTGCTCGGCGAACGTCGCCCACGACGATCCGACGAACGTGGCGCTGTTCTTCGGACTGTCGGGCACCGGAAAGACCACGCTGTCCGCCGACCCCGAGCGCGACCTCATCGGCGACGACGAGCACGGCTGGAGCGACGACGGGGTCTTCAACATCGAGGGCGGCTGCTACGCGAAGTGCATCAAGCTCTCCAAGGAGGGCGAGCCCGAGATCTGGGACGCCATCCGGTTCGGCTCGGTCCTCGAGAACGTGGTGATGGATCCCAGGACCCGGGTACCCGACTACGACTCGTCGGCGAAGACCGAGAACACCAGGGTGACCTACCCGGTCGAGTTCATCTCCAACGCACGGATCCCGTCGGTCGGCGGCCATCCTCGCAACGTGGTGTTCCTGACCGCCGACGCGTTCGGCGTGCTGCCTCCGGTGTCGCGTCTGACCCCCGAGCAGGCGATGTACTACTTCGTCAACGGCTACACCTCGAAGCTCGCCGGGACCGAGGCGGGCGTCACCGAGCCGCAGCCCAACTTCTCGCCGTGCTTCGGCGGTCCGTTCCTTCCACGGTCTCCGATGGTCTACGCGGGCATGCTCGCCGATCGCATCCGCACCCATGGGGCCAAGGTGTGGCTCTTGAACACCGGCTGGACCGGTGGTCCCTACGGCGTCGGCGAGCGGTTCAAGCTGGCGTGGACGAGGACGTTCGTCCGCCGGATCCTCGATGGGAGCCTCGACGCCGTCGAGGTGCGGACCCACCCGATCTTCGGACTGGAGATGCCGGTCGCGGTCGAGGGCGTGCCGGACGAGGTGCTCGATCCGATTCGCACCTGGCCCGACGCGGCCGCCTACGAGCGGCAGGCGACGGAACTGGCCAAGCGGTTCCGGGCCAACGAGAGTCGCTTCGAACTCTCCGACGAGGTCCGGGCGGGCGGGCCTCGGGTCTGATCGACGCGCCTTGGCGACGCCCCACCGGGTGGAGACGGGCCCTTGATCGGCGCTCCCGGACCTTCCGGGGCGGATGCTGAGACCGAGAATGGGCGAATGTCCCGGGAAGACGTCGGGCGATCGGGCACACGCTGATCTTGTCCCGTGGCGGGGTCGATGACGGGTTGACCGCGGGACATCGCGTCCCGAACTCGAGCCGCCAAAGAGACCGTCATGAGCGATCAGAACCCCCGCAACGAAAAGGACGTCCTGACCACCGGCGACGTCGCCCGCATCTGCAACGTCGCGAGTCGCACCGTCAGCAAGTGGTTCGATTCCGGACAGCTGAAGGGCTACCGCATCCCAGGTTCCAAGGACCGCCGGATTCCGATGTCCAACCTGCTCCAGTTCATGAAGGAGCACCAGATTCCCATGGACGGCCTGATGAGCGGCAATCCCCGCCTGCTCGTGGTCGATTCCGATCGGGACTCCGCCGAGACCCTGCGCCAGGTGTTGACCGAGCAGACCCGCTACGAGGTCAAGGTCGCAGGCACCGCGTTCGAGGCGGGCCTCGAGTGCGAGCGGTTCCGCCCGCACGTGATGCTGCTGGACCTCCATCTCGACGGCGGCAACGCCGAGGTCGTGCTGGGCATGGTCCGCTCCAACGAGGATCTTCAGATGACCCGCGTCATCGGCCTGTCGGCCCGCCTCACCGAGGGCCAGGCGATGCAGTACTCCACCCGCGGCTTCGATGGCGTCCTTCGCAAGCCCTTCACCGTCCGTCAGGTCATCGAGTGGGTGGAACGCTCCTACTCGATCGCCGGCTGAGCGACTGGATTCGCCCCGCCTCGACGGGGGCTCGCCCCGATTCGCCCCGATTCGCACCGATTCGCGCCGACGCACCCTCGTCTCACGGGGGTGCGTCTTCGTTGGAATCCCTACACTCGCCGCCCCATGCGTGTGGCGGTGGCGCAACTCGATCCGATCGTCGGCGATCTCGACGGCAACGCGACGGCGATCCGCCGCGCCGCGGAGACCGCGGCGAGGGACGGCGCCGAGATCTTCGTCGCCGGCGAACTCGCCCTCGTGGGCTATCCGCCCCGCGATCTCCTCGAGCGGCCGGGACTCGTGGGGCACTGCCTGCGCCACGCGGAGGCGATCGGTCGAGCCGTGCCGTCGCTGACGTTCGTCCTGGGACTGCCGCGCCGTGTCGAGGGCGATCGTCGGCCGCTGCGAAACAGTGCCGCCATCGTGCGGGGCGGCCGCATCGAAGGCTTCGCCGACAAGCGTCTGCTTCCCTCCTACGACGTGTTCGACGAGGACCGGTTCTTCACGCCGGGCGAGCGGTCCTTCGCGTTCGAGCATCGAGGCCGTCGCGTGGGCGTGGTGCTGTGCGAGGATCTCTGGCAGGCCGAGGATGCGGGTGGACTTCGGCGATACGAGATCGATCCGGTGGCGGAACTCGTCGCGGACGGGCTCGACGTGCTGCTCGTGCCGAGCGCCAGCCCCTTCGTTCGCGGCAAGCATCGCCGGCATCTCTCGATCCTTTCAAGCGTCGCGAAACGTCATCGCATCTCCATCGTCTCGATCAACCAGACGGGGGGCAACGACGAACTCGTCTTCGACGGGGGCTCCGCGGTGGTCGGGCCCGACGGCTCGGTGCGACATCGGTTCGACCGGTTCGCCGAGGCGGTGGGTGTCGTCGAAACCGATCTCGCCGGATGCGTCGCCGCGGGTCGAGACGACGGCGAGGCCTCGGAGGGCCTCGGCGAGCTCTTCTCGGCCCTGATCTGCGGGATCCGCGGCTACTGCCGCAAGACCGGGCACGATCGGGTCCTGCTCGGCCTGTCGGGTGGCATCGACTCCGCCGTGGTGGCTGCGCTCGCGGCGGCGGCGATCGGACCCGAGCGGGTGCGCGGCGTGATGATGCCGTCGCGGCACAGTTCGCGGGGATCGCTCGTGGATGCGCGGGCCTCGGCCGAGGCCTTGGGCCTCGGTCGCCTCGACGAGCTGCCAATCGAGCCGATGCACGCGGCCTTCGCGACGTCGCTCGTCCCGGCGATCGGCACGCCCGAGGGCGTCGCGGACGAGAACCTGCAGAGCCGGGCCCGCGGGACGGTGCTGATGGCGATCGCCAACGCCACCGGCGAACTGCTGCTCGCCACCGGCAACAAGAGCGAATACGCGGTCGGCTACAGCACGCTCTACGGCGACATGAACGGCGGACTCGCGCCGATCGGCGACGTCCTGAAGACCGATCTCGTCGCGCTGGCGCGATGGATGAACCGACGCCATCTCGAACTCGGATTCCCGGCGCCTCCCGTGCCAACCTCGTCGATCGAGAAGCCGCCCTCGGCCGAACTGCGTCCGGATCAGACCGATCAGGATTCGCTGCCGCCCTACGAGGTCCTCGACGCGGTGGTGCGAGGCGTCGTCGAGCGGGGCTCGACGATCGAGGAGATCGCGGCGGAGATCGGCCGTCCCATCGAGTTCGTTCGGGAACTCGCCGGACGGATCGACCGAAACGAGTTCAAGCGGAAGCAGGCCCCGCCGATCCTCAAGACGAGCCCGCGGGCCTTCGGCCGGGGACGGCCGATGCCTCTTGCGGGACGGTGGAATCCCGGCGATCCGCCTCCCGGGTGATCGGGCGAGTCCGGCGGGCGGGTCGCTCCTCGGCCACGTCCGGACCCGGCACCCAGAGGAATCGGTCTTCGCCGACGAGATAGGCCGTGAGGGCGCCCCCGTAGACGCAACCCGTGTCCACATTGACCGCGACGGGGCATCGTTCGACGCAACGTCGCATCGGTGCGGTCACGGGCTTGTGGCCGAAGACCAGCAGCCCGTCGCCGCCGTCGTAGCAGTCCCACCAGTGACGCTCGCCGGGGCGTGCCTTGATCGACCACTTGACCTCGTCGGGCGTGCCATCGAGGCCGAGCCGAGGATCGATGCCGGCGTGCAGCACGGTCCATCCTGCGTCCGGATCCCGAATCTCGACTCGAGCGACGGTCGCCTCGAGGATCTCCCGGGCCCCGGCGACTCGGCCATGTCGCTCGAGGCGATCCAGGCAGCGACGCTCCGCCCGAGGGAGATCTTCGACCGGCGCCCCGTGCTCGATCGCGAGCATCGCTGCGAGCATGCGCCGGTCGTGGTTGCCGCACACCGCTTCGATCGGTCGCCCCGATGCCGCCCTCGCCAGCATCAGTTCGACGACGACCTCGGGCGTGTCGCCCTTGGTGAAGAGGTCTCCCACCAGCACCGATCTGGACCGAGGGCACTCCCGATCGAGGCGATCGAGGAGGGCCTCGAGGCTCGCGCCGCAGCCGTGGACATCGCCGATGATCGCCACGTCCGACCCGTCGTCGGACCCGGTGGGGGCGATCGAATCGAAGATGTGGCCGGAGGGCGGCGTCATGGCGGGCGTCGAAGGAGGTGGCCGCGAACGGGCGGGGTGCGAGGAAGCGTCGGCCCTCCCCCCGTGTTCTGTGTCGGGAATTCGCAGCGTTTCGCGTGAGGAATGGGCGAGGTCGCCCGCGAACCCCGGGACGCCGGTCCGTAGACTGCGGCGATGCCCATTCGACGCCTGCCTCCGCTGCTCGTCGATCAGATCGCCGCCGGCGAGGTCGTCGAACGCCCCGCAAGCGTGGTGAAGGAACTCGTCGAGAACGCCCTCGACGCCGGCGCCACCCGGATCTCGGTGTCGATCGCCGGCGGCGGCATCGACTCGATCGAGGTCGCCGACGACGGAGGCGGCATCCCGGCGGAGGAGTTGCCGCTTGCGGTGGAAGCCCATGCCACCAGCAAGATCTCCGAGTCCGCCGACCTCGACCGGATCGCCACCCTGGGATTCCGTGGCGAGGCGCTGGCCTCGATCGCCGCGGTTGCCACGGTTCGAATCCGATCGCGTCCTCGCGACGCCGCCGAAGGCGCCGAGCTGATCGTCGACGAGGGGCGGCGCGACGATGTGCGCCCGGCGGCCTCGCCTCCCGGCACGCTCGTGGTCGTGGAACATCTGTTCCGAAACGTTCCCGCTCGCAGGAAGTTCCTGAAGACCCCTCGCACCGAGGGCACCCGGATCGCCGAGCTCATCCGCACCATCGCCGTCGCGAGGCCGGATGTCGCGTTCCGTCTCTCGATCGACGGTCGCGAAGCGATCGATGTGGCGGCGACCGCGGAGCCGGCCCAGCGGATCGAGGCGATCGTGGGTGGCGACATCGCGCCGTCGCTCGTGCGCGTCGAGCCGGTTGGCGGTGCGGATCCTGCGGCGCCGCGGGTGTGGGGATTCGTCGGGCGTCCGGAGGTCGCACGGCCCCAGGCCCGCCACCAGCGGATCTTTCTCAACGGGCGCGCGATTCAGGACCGCCTTGTGATCCACGCCGTGCGCGAGGGGTTTCGCGGCGTCATGCCCGGGGACCGGCATCCGTTGGCGTTCCTGTTCATCGATCTCGATCCGTCGGAGGTCGACGTCAACGTGCATCCGGCGAAGACCGAAGTGCGTTTTCGCCGTGCCGATGCGGTGCATGCCGCGGTGCGTCGCGGCGTGCGCGCGGCGTTGCAGGCGATTTCGCTGACGCCGTCCTTCGAGCCCGGCAGCGCGGTGCCGGCGACGTCGGCGGCGCCGAGGCCGTCGGCCGGATCGGGATCGGAGCCCCCTGGCCTCTTCGCGCGATCGAGCCCGGGTGGCGACTGGTCGCGCACGCACTCGACCGGGCCCAAGGGCTTCGACTACGGCAGGGCCGCCGCCGCCCTGGGCGCGGCACCCACCGTCGAGACCTTGCCGACCACGCGATCGACCTCCCGAGGAGTGCTGCAGGTCGCAGACAGCTTTCTGGTGACCGAGGACGAGGAGGGGCTCGTCGTCGTCGATCAGCACGCCTTGCACGAGCGACTCTCCTTCGAGCGCCTTCGGGCGAGGATTCTCGATGGGCCGCTCGAGTCGCAGCGTTTGCTGACTCCGCTGGTGCGAGAGGCGAGCGCCGCCCAACTCGAGGCCCTCGAGGATGCGACGCCGCTCTTCCGTCGGCTGGGCCTCGAGGTGTCGCCGTTCGGCGAGCGAACCATCGCCGTCGAGGCGGCACCGACGCTGTTGGCCTCACGCGGCGTCGAGGCGGCGGAGTTCGTGCTGGATCTGCTCCAGCGATGGATCGACCGTGGCCCGATTCCCGACGAGGCGGCGGCTCTCGACGAGGTGTTGTCGATGATGGCCTGCAAGGCCTCGGTCCGGGCGGGGGACGGACTGGCCTCGCTCGCCGCCGAGGCGCTTCTCGAGTCCGCCGAGGCATGTGAACGCTCGACCCACTGCCCGCATGGTCGTCCGACCACCCTGCGGATCTCGTGGAGTGAGCTGCGGCGACGCTTCGGTCGCAGTGCCGAGACCGGTCAGCGGGGGTCGTAGGACGAGTCGTCCGACGACAGGAACCCATTGGCGGGAGAACCCAGCAGATCCGTCGCGAAGGCGGTGTCGGCCTGCGGGCCGTCGTGGGCGACCGGTTCCGACGAGAGGTGGCCGTCCAACCAGGCCACGTTGGTCCGCCCGGAGTGGCGGTACGCCTGTCCGCCGGCGTAGACCGTGCCCCAGTCGTTCTCGATGTCGTTGGAGGGCGCCCGCATGAACTTGTTCGCGCCGGCCGACCAGCCACCGTCTCCGAGCATCGCGGTGGTCGAGGTCCGCCGGTGCCTCGATAGGGGAATGCCGCGACGCGCGTTCTCCCAGCCCTCGATCACCCGTCCGTCGTCGCCGAGCGTGGGCAGACGACCTTCGTCGCCGAGGTAGGTCGTGTTGTAGTTGTAGCCGGTCGCGGGGTCGTTCCCGAACGTCGACGACTCGGTGCAACAGGGGCATTGCTGCACGATCTCGGGGCGATCGGTGAAGCCGCGCAGCGCGCCGGGTTCGACCGAGCCGTCGGCTTCGTGGCGGAAGTCCCAGGCGTGGGTGACGAGACCGCCGTTGGAGACGAAGTGGACGATGGCGGGCGGGAAACGGCCACGGTACGACGACGTGTACGCAGTCATGCCGGTGCCAAGATGCCGAAGGTGGCTCAGGCAGGTGGAGGACCTCGCCTCGGACCTCACGGTGCCGAGGGCCGGGACGAGAAGGCCCACCATCGCGGTCATGATCGAGATCGCGACGAGCGTCTCGGTGAGGGTGATTCCACGTCGCCTGCGGGCGCACGAGGCTCCCGTCGGAAGCACGTTGCGGGTCATCCTTCCAAGTTCCAGTTCGAGAGCAGGATCGTGAGGTCGCTGCCGCCGACGGCTCCATCGCCATCGAGATCCGCCGGGATGTTCGCGCCGGACTCGCCCCAGGACGCAAGCAGGATCGTCAGGTCGCCGCCGCCGATCGCTCCATCGCCGTCGAGGTCCGGATCGGCCGCTGGAGGCGAGACGTCGCTGGCGGCATCGATCTCGATCGTGAAGCCCGATCCGGCAGGCAGCGAGACCCGCACGAACGAGACTTCGGGGAGACCGACCGAGGCCAGATCGATTCCAGCGCCGCCTCCACTGCCGGCGTAGGCCGCCACGACCTGCTCGTGGGTCATGCCGACGAGCAGGGGACCGAGCATCGGATCGACGGGTCGGGTGAAGTCGGTCGGCACGTTGCCGGGGAGGGTCGGATAGGGACCGACATCCTCGTAGCCGAGCGTCGGGAACAGACCGTCGGCGTCGACCTCGGCAACCTCGAACCACGCCTTGCCGTCGGCGCTGACTTCGACGACGCCACCGTCGCCGAAGAAGCTCCCGACCACGCCCGCGGGGTAGGCCGCGTCGATGAAGAACGAGTTCCCGAAGATCAGCAGGTCGATGCCGAAGGGATTCATGGGATCGTCGACGACCGGCGACTCGAAGGCGATCACCAGATGGCCGCCGCCGCCGACCCCGCAGACCTGCGCAGGCAGGTAGGCGGATGAAAACGGCGTCACCGCGCTGGGAAACAGCGGGTCGTCGGTGAATCGGGACGGCGCGCCCAGCGCCGACTCGGGGACGTCGTAGCCGGCGGGGACGCCGACGCCCGGCAGGTACTCGACGACTTCAATCGCGTACGGCGACTGGCCCAGGGATGCGGAGGCGATCCCCACCGACACGAACACGGACACGGGGGCGAGGAGTCCACGGAAGGAAAGCTGGACGGACATGGATGCACACTCCGTGCGGCGAACCAGCCGGCGTCGGTCGAGCCGCGGACCGACGACGGGGGCGGACGCCTTCACGAGGTGGAGCGGCGGGCGAGCGGTGTCCCTTCGATGCGAGGGGACTCCGCCGGGCTTCGGGCCGCGACGCGGCACCGGCACCGACGAGGTTGCCCTCGAATCCTTCCGCCTTCCTGAGGAGGCGGGGGGAGGGGTCGCGGAGCAACGACCGAATCGGCCTTCGACTCCGACACCGTTCGACCACCCCATGTCGCGGGGGCGTCGACCCGAACCGTCGAGGCAGGTCTTCCGGCTTGGGGCGTTCGCTTCGGATCGGCCTTCCCAACCCATCGGGGTCAGTGGCCATGCGGTGATCCAAGCGTGGATCGATCGGATTCGTCTTCGGCGCCGGCGTGTCCATCCACGTCGGCGCTTCGGCGAGCTTCCGAACCGATCCGCCCTTCACGGCGGCGCGTCCGCGGCGGTTTTTCACCGCCTTCCCTCGTCGCGAAGCTCGCGACGGCCGGGACCCGATCCCGGCGAACCTCGAACGAACGCAGCATAACGCCCCTCGCTCGGAGGCACCTTCGTTGACACCCTCGAAGCGGGGGCGGTATCGTCCGAGGCTTCGTCCGCAGTTGGGCTCCGCACCCGCGTCCCGCGACCGGAGTCCGCCCCGAATCCGACGGCGGCCGTGGTCCAAACCACGCCTCCTCCTCAGGAACGAGCGACCAGATGGCGACCAATCCCGGCTTCGATCCGATCTCCCGCCGATGCGGCCTTGCCGTGGCGGCGACCCTGACCTTCGCGTTCACCCCCGCCCTCACGGCGGCCGCGATGCCCGAGCCGGGTGTTCAGCAGTCTGCAGCAGGCCAGCAGCGGAACCTCGAGGACTTCATCCACTACGTGGTCATCGGACGAGGAGACCTGGCCGGTGCGGCAGCGACGGCGCTTCTGGACTCGGGCATCACCGATTCCGAACTTGCCGATCTCGTCGACGAGAGCGGACTCGCCGAACGGCTCGATCGGGCTCTCGTCTCGGGGCGTCGGCTCCAGGGCACGGTCTCCCAGGTCGCCGAGCTTCGATCGCGACTGCAGCGTGGACGATTCGATCTCGCCACGGATCCCGCTCGGATCCAGCAGGCCGTGGGCATGCTCACCGGCACCGTTCGCGGGCGGATGATGGCGCGCGACCGTCTCGCTCAGGCCGGTCCGTATGCGGTGCGTCCGCTTCTCGAGGTCATCGTCAACGGCGAGGATCCCGTCCTGCTTGGTGAAGTCGAGACGGTGATCGGCCAGCGACTCGGCGGCACCGCGGTCCAGCCCCTCGCGGCGGCGCTTCTCGATCTCGAGCCCACCGCGGCGACGCGGGTGATCGCGGTGTTGCAGACGATCGGCGACCCCGCGGCCCGTCCGGCTGCACCGGTGCTTGCCGAACTCGCGGTGTCCTCGAGCGATCCGCGGACCGCAGCGGCGGCGGCCGCTGCGCTCGGGCGGGTGATGGGCGTCGAGTTCGAGGACGGCGCGACGCCGCCTCCCGCGGCGCTCTACACGGCGCTCGCAGGCAGATTTCTCGCCCTCGACGAGGCGCTCGTCTCGCTTCCGCCGTTGCAGTCCCTTGCCGACGTCTCCACGCTCGATGTGTGGTCCTACGACACCTTCGGCGGTCTCGAGCCGACCGCGGTGCCCAAGTCCATCTGGTTCGACGTGATGGCGATGCGGTGTGCCCGACAGGCCCTGGCGCTGGATCCGAGCGATCGCAAGGCGCTTGCGACCTTCGTCGCCGCCGACCTCCGTCGGACCATCGCGATGGAGCGAGGGGGCGTTTCGGATCCGATCCACGGCGATGCCCGCTACTCCGCCGACTTCTTCGCCACCGCCGCCGGTGCGTCGATCGGTCAGGAGGTGCTTGCGATGGCGATCGACATGCAGGACACCCCGCTGGTGCGGCGGGCGATCGAGGTGCTGTCGCAGATCGCCGGCGCCGACAGTCTGGTCTCGGGACCTTCCAGTGGCGCGCTGCAGTCGGCGCTGACCTATCCGAGTCGTCGCGTGCGACTCGAGTCGGCGCTCGCGTTGGCCGCGTCGCGGCCCGGCTCCGGTTTCAACGGTGACGACCTCGTGGTGCAGACTCTCGCGTCCGCGGTCCGGACCGACGCCGCCCTCGTGGCGGTGGTCGCAGCCGATGCAGAGGTCCGTCGTGCGGTCGCGTCGGCGGTGGCCGGCGGCGGCATGACCGTGCTCGCTTCGGGAGGCGCGTTCGACGAAGTCGAACCGGCGATTCTCGCGCAGAACGGCGTCGATCTGATCGTCGTCCGCGGCAACGGGGACGCCATCGCGGCAGCCGCAACCGCGGTTCGCGGTCGGTCGGTGACCTCGTCGACTCCGATGATCGCGGTCACTCCGGCGCTCGACGCCGAGCGGGTCCGCGACGCCCTGAAGGACGATGTGGCCCATGCCGTGCTCTTGCCTTCCGCCGACAGCGAGTTCGCCGCCGAGGCGGGGAGATTCCTCGAGGCGATGCTCGGCAGCCCCATGACCGAAGACGAGGCTCGCACCTACGCGGTTCTGGCGCTCGAGGCGCTTCGCGGACTCGCCATGAGCGGATCTGGCGTGTTCGACGTGGCCGATGCGGAGCGGCCGCTGCTGGACGCCCTCGACTCGACCTCCGGTGGCCTGCGAATCATGGTGGCCGAGGTGCTGGCCATGATCGACAGTGCGGACGCGCAGCGTGCGATCGTCGACGCGGCCCTGACGGCCATGGATGGCGAGCAGGTCGATCTGCTCGATCAGGCGGCGGCATCGGCCCGGCGTTTCGGCAACCGCACCGACGCCACCCAGGCCTCGGCGCTGGCGGGATTGATTCAGGGAGCCAGCGGCGACGTTGCGGATGCGGCAGGGCGTCTCTACGGAGCGTTGGACCTGCCGGTCGCCGAGACGGTGAACTGGATCCTGGATTGATTCCCGGGCGCTTCAGCCCCTATTCCACAGATCCAACCTCTCCCACGAGGGCCTCGGGAGCCCTCCTCCAAGTGAAGTCCGTCCCGGATCCGGCCGATCTCGGCGACAGCGGATCGGAGACACCGGTTGCGGGATGGTTCGTCCCGCGTACATTTTCGAACGATCTCAGCCGCCACCCTAGCTCAGTTGGTAGAGCGGAGCTTTCGTAAAGCTCAGGTCAGGGGTTCGAGTCCCCTGGGTGGCTTCGCCTCGAAGGCGGCACGCGAGCGTGCCGCCTTCTTGCTGCGCCCCCCTGCGTCGTCTCGCCATGCTCGACGCCGCGGGCGGGGCGGAGCCCCGCCGGGGCCGACGGTCCTCGTCTTCGCGAGGCAGGCCTCGCGAAGACTCGGTACGAGTCCCCTGGGTGGCTTCGCCTTCTTGCTGCGCCCCCCTGCGTCGTCTCGCCATGCTCGACGCCGCGGGCGG
>JAFMML010000047.1 GCA_017859745.1 Planctomycetota bacterium | reverse complement strand
GACCTCCGCCACCAGCGGATCGAGGATCGGCGTGTCGCGGCGGGGGATGGAGAAGATCGAGTCCTCCGACGAGCCCGAGGCGGCGTTGGTCGCCAGCACCACGGAGATGGTCGCAAGAGCAAGCGGGAGGTCGAAGACCATGTCGCGAGCGTAGCGGCTCGCCTCCATCGAGATCGTCCTTCGGGGCGGAGGCGCGCCTCGACGACCGGTACCATCCCGCCATGCAGCCGATCGTGATCGCCCTGACGGGCGGACTGGGGAACCAGCTCTTCCAATTCGCGGCGGCGGTTGCGCTCTCCGAATCGACCGGTCGTGAGATCCAGGTCTGCCTCCGCGGCTACGACCGCCCGGCTTCGCGGCGACTCTTTCTGCGCATCCGGAGGATGTTGAGGACCATCGGAGCCGATCCGGATCGGCGACACACGATCGATGCGCTCGAACGACGTCCGGAACTTCCGGGCCTGGTCGGCGCGTCCGAGACGAGTCCAAGCACGGACCGACGTCTCGGACTCGAGCGGCGGACGCTCAAGCGGGCGATGCGTGGCGGCGACCTCGGTGGGATCGAGACCCTGCACGAGTCGGACCAGGTGCTCGAGGCGATCTCCGGAAGGCGGTCCATCCCGGCGGACCGACCGATCCTGATCGCGGGATTCATGCAGTCGGATTCGATCGTCGCGCCGCAGGTCGAGTCCCTCCGCCGTCGCCTTCGCCTTCCTGTCGAGACCCCGCACGCCGAACGCTGGATCGACGAGGTGGCTGCGGTTCCGTCCGTCGCCGTCCACGTTCGTCGCGGCGACTACACCAAGAAGGCCTTCGAGAAGGTCTTCGCACTGCTGTCGCCATCCTGGTACGCCGACGCCGCGGACCTCGTCGCCACCCGGGAATCGCAGGCGAGGTGGTTCGTCTTCAGCGACGATCGGGCATGGTGTCGTGAACACCTGAAGCTCCCCGGCGAGTGTCGGTTCATCGAGTCCGAATCGCCGGTCTCGCCTGCCGAGGACCTCGCCATCATGGCCGCCTGCCGGCACCACATCGTCGCCAACAGCACCTTCAGCTGGTGGGGGGCACGACTCTCGACCCGCGGCGGAGTCGTCGTCATGCCGACCTGCTGGACCCTGGACGGCGAGCCGACCAGAGGACTCCTCGCCCAGGGCTGGCTCGATCTGCCCAACGTCGCCTCTCGGGACGGCGGCTCGGGTCCGTGACGAAGGCGCGTTGGAACCCGTCCAACCGGATGTTCCCCTGAGGAACGCCCCGATCCGGACCCTCCGCCGGAGCGAGTTGCCTACCCATCCACACCGGATCGCGGGCCCGACGGAGGATGACGAACGGGACGCGATGTCGCGACGCGGACGCCGGCATGGCGAACCGGTCGCGTCGTTGCGCGAGCTATCTTGGGCCGTACCCGGCGGGCGCTGCGCTCACCCGCACCTTCGACGGCGACGACCCGTGTACCAAGCGCAACCCGATCGCCCCCATTCCACGCCATCATGACTTCGTTGCGAATCGCATTCTGCGACACCCACATCGAGTTCGACGCCGATGCGTGGATCTGGACCCGGCTGCTTCGCCGGCACCACGCCGTCGATGTCGTGAGCCCTCGCGACCGACCCGACATCCTGTTCTACGGCGACTGGGGTTCGGACCATCGTTCCTTCGACGGCCGCAAGATCTACTGGTCGGGCGAGAACATGATTCCCGACTTCGACCAGTGCGACTTCGCCCTGACGTCGGCGAACCTGCCGTCCGAGACCCGACATCTTCGGGTGCCGACGTGGCGCCAGGTCATCGGGGATCCGGGTCGTCTCCTGGTGTCGAGCCCTCCCGACATCTCCGAGTTCCAACGACGACCGGGGTTCTGCGCCCAGGTCGTCAGCAACCCGAAGGGGTTGTTTCGGAACAGGTTGTTCCGGCGTCTCGGCAAGCGGCGACCGGTCAGTTCGGGCGGTCGAGCCTTCAACAACATCGGCGGGCCCGTCGCGGACAAGCGGTCGTTTCTGCGCAAGCACCGATTCTGTCTGGCGATCGAGAACTCGTCGTCGAGCGGCTACGTCACCGAGAAGCTGACCGATGCCTTCCTCGCCGGGTGCATCCCGATCTACTGGGGCGATCCCGAGGTCGCCACCGACTTCAACCCCCGCAGATTCGTCAACGCCCACGACTTCGAGACGCTCGACGACCTGTGTCGACGAGTGCTTGAGGTCGACGACGATCCATCCTTGCAGGCGTCGATCCTCAACGAGCCCGTCTTCCCGGACAATTCGATTCCCGACCACTTGCGCGACGAGACGATCGCGGCCGGGCTCGCCGGATTCGTCGCCGCGAACACCACCCCGGGACCGCGTCGGTACCGGAACAGACGTCTTCGGGAGCATGTCCATCCATCCTGGTTTCATCAGACCGCGGCGTCGTGGACCTGTCGCGCCGACGCCTTTCTCTGGAAGTTGATCCCCAGATCCCGAGTCCGGATCCCGGACCAGTGAACGGGAGTAGCATCGCCGCATGTCCGCCACCGCCACGCCCCGCATCCAGTCGACCCGGCTGATCGTCGGGCTCGAGATCCATGTGGAACTTGCGACGCGGTCGAAGATGTTCTCCCGGGCCCCGAACCCCGCCCATCCCGACTTTCAGGACGCCGCGCCCAACACCCTCGTCGATCAGACCGTGGCTGGGCTGCCGGGCGCGTTGCCGGTCATGAATCGCCGGGCGGTCGAGATGTCGGCGATGGTCGGCATGGCGCTCGGGTGCACCATCGCGACCCGCAGTCGCTGGGATCGGAAGAACTACTTCTATCCGGATCTTCCCAAGGGCTATCAGATCAGCCAGTACGACCTGCCCCTGTGCGGCGACGGGGCGATCGACATCCCCGCGGCGGCCGGCGGAACCATCCGCATCGGAATCACCAGGGCGCATCTCGAGGAGGACACCGGCAAGCTCGGTCACGAACTGCCGGGCGGCGGCCGCTACGAGGGGTCGCTGGTCGACCTGAACCGCGCGGGCACGCCGCTCCTCGAGATCGTCACCGAACCGGACTTCAGCTGCGCCGACGACGTCGTGACCTTCGCGCAGGAACTTCGCAACCTCTGCATGTTCCTCGGCGTGACCGAGGGCGTCATGCAGCGGGGCCACATGCGGTTCGAGCCCAACATCAACGTCGTGATCGACACCGAGGACGGCCGCGAGTTCCGCACCCCGGTCGTCGAGATCAAGAACCTCAACTCCTTCAGGGCCCTGCGCGGCGCCATCGAGCACGAGGCCGTCCGGCAGGTCGATGCGTGGCTCGAGGACGGACGGGTGATGGGTCCCGGCGCCAAGACCACCCGGGGCTGGGACGACGAGCGTCTGGTGACGCTGCTGCAGCGCGAGAAGGAGGACGCCCACGACTACCGCTACTTCCCCGAGCCGGACCTCGTCGAGGTCGAGATCGACGACGCCTGGATGGATGCGATCCGCGCCGAGCTTCCCGAGCTTCCGATGGCCCGCCGGGCCCGCTACGAGCAGGACTACGGACTGCTTGCGAAGGACGCCCGCGTGCTCGTCGGCGACCGGGGGCTCTGTCGGTTCTTCGAGACCTGCCAGGCCGAGGCCGCGGGCATGGGCATGCCCGATCCCGATGCCGGCGCCGAGGTCGCGAAGCTCCTGCTGAACGCCGGCGCCAAGCGGGCCAACGAACGCGGCGTCGGAATCCACGAGCTGGGCATCGCCGCGACGCGCGTCGCCGGTCTCGCGAGGTTGCGGGCCGAGGGCGTCATCGACGCCCAGGGTGGGGACGCCCTGTTCGGCATCCTCTGCGAGCGCGACGACGATCCCGGGGAACTCGCCGAGCGCGAGGGCCTCGTCAAGGTCCGCGACGATGCGGCGCTCGATCGGTGGGTGGACGAGGCGATCGAGTCGAACCCAGCGGCCGCCGACGATGTCCGCGGCGGCAAGCAGGCCGCGATCGGGAGGCTCGTGGGACATGTGATGAAGGCCAGCGGCGGCGCCGCCGACGCGAAGGAGGTCCGGGGAAGGTTGCTCGAAAGGCTGGGAGGCGAGGCGTGACGACGATCCCTGGAAACGCTCCGGTCGAGGCGGACATCGAACGGGTCCTGGTGACGGCGGACGCCATCGCCGATCGCATCGTGGAGCTCGCCGAGGAGCTCGGCCGCGGGCTGACCGAGTCGGGCGCCGACGACGAGGGCATCGTGCTGATGCCCGTGATGACCGGAAGCATGCTCTTCGTGAGCGATCTCGTTCGGCAGCTGCCTCACAAGCTGAGACTCGAACTCGCTCTCGTCTCGAGCTATCCGGGCACCGCGAAGGAGAGTCAGGGGGCGAAGCTCAACATGCCTCTGCCGAGCGGGCTCGCGAACCGGCACGTCGTGCTCGTCGACGACATCCTCGATTCCGGCGGCACCATCCGGTTTCTGAGAGAGGAGCTTGCGAAGCAGGCTCCCGCGTCGCTTCGTTCGGTCGTGCTGCTCCGGAAGCCACGCCCCGACGCCGCCGACGTGCCGTGCGAACACGTGGGCTTCGAGATCCCCGACGAGTTCGTGGTCGGATACGGACTCGACTTCGACGGTCTGTATCGGAACCTGCCGTACATCGGGACGCTGCGACCACCGGGCGACACCTCGTGAACTCGCTCGGTCTCGCCATTCCGAACTACGAGCGCGTGGACAACGTCGTCCGACTCGTCGAACTCCATCTCGAGAAGGGCGTCGTCGACGACATCGTGATCTGCGACGACGGCTCCTCGTCCCGGACCATCGAGTCGCTGAAGTCCCGCCTGCCGCTCTCCGACGACCGGGTCCGGCTGATCGAGAACCGCGAGAACCTCGGCGCCTTCCGCAACAAGGCTCGCACCGTCGCACAATGCCGGAGCCCGTGGGTCGTCCTCTGCGACTCCGACAACTGGATCGACGAGGCGTACATCGACCGGCTTCGACGAGTGCACGACGAGGCGTCCTGGTCGACGGACACGATCTACTGTCCGATCCATGCCCGCCCGGCATTCGACTTCACGGAGATGCGTCCGAGCATCGTCGAGGACATCGACGGCCTCAGGAGCCTGCTCGAACACACCACCGGTTCGGTGTTCCTCAACACCGGCAACTACATGGTGCCCCGCGACGCCTACGTCCGCGTCGCCCGAGCGGCTCCGCTCTTCGGCCTCGATCCCCGCCGCTGCTTCGCCGCCGACGTGATCTTCTTCAACATCCTGTGGGTCGCGTGCGGCAACCGCCTCCAGTGCATCGAGGGGTTGACCTACGGCCACAACAACGAGAACCAGGACTCGTTCTGGCGACGTTCGCGACGAAGATCCAAGCGGTTCATCCGAGATCTCAGGAATCGAATCGACGACGCCGCCCGGCTCGGCGAGTCGATTCCCACCTGCGATTGACTCCGGCGCACCAGTCGCCCCGCAGTTACGATGAACAGGTCGGTCGGGATCGGTAGTCCCGCCGGACGCCCCGAGGAGAATCCCATGCCCCCCATCGATCGCCGCCGCTTCGTCCAGTCCTCGCTCGCCGCCTCCGCCGCCGCCCTCGCGTGGCGGCCGACCTTCGCCTCCGCCGGCAGCCTGCAGAAGCTGCGCTTCGCCGGGATCGGCGTCGGCGGCATGGGCTCGACCGACGTCGCCGAGATCGCCAGCCACGCCGACGTCGAGGTCGCCGCGCTCTGCGACATCGACATGGACCGCCTGAACGCGATGGGCGAGAAGTTCCCCAAGGCCGCCCGGTTCACCGACTGGCGGGAGATGCTCGCGACGATGGGCGACAAGCTCGACGCGGTCTCGATCACCACGCCCGACCACATGCACGCTCCCATCACGATGACCGCGATGGACATGGGCAAGCACGTCTACTGCCAGAAGCCGCTGACCCATGCGGTCAACGAGGGTCGAGCGATCGCCCTGAAGGCCAAGCAGAATCCCCAACTGGCCACGCAGATGGGCACGCAGATCGCCAGCTACGACCACAAGCGTCAGGCGATGCAGCTGCTCTCGGAAGACCGGATCTGCGGAACCGTCACCGCGATCCACGGTTGGACCGACCGTCCGGTCCGCTACTGGGCCCAGGGCAAGATGCGGCCGCAGGGATCCGATCCGATTCCCAACAACGTCGCCTGGTACAACTGGCTCGGCGTCGCCGAGAGCCGCCCCTACATCAAGAAGGTCTACCACCCCTTCGCGTGGCGGGGCTTCCGCGACTTCGGATGCGGCGCGCTCGGCGACATGGCCTGCCACATCATCGACACCCCGCTGCAGGCGATGGACCTGCTGGTGCCGACCGAGGTCGTCGTCGAGTGCACCGACTCCACCGAGGACATGTTCCCGACGAAGGAGACCGTCCGCTTCACCCTGAAGGGCAACTCCTACACCGGCGGCAAGAACATCCCCTTCGTCTGGACCGACGGCGGCATCCTGCCCGCGCCCGAGTCGATCGGCCTGCCCAAGGGCTTCCAGATCCCGCAGAACACCGTCGCGGTCGTCGGCGACGAGGCGACCTTCCTCATCCCGTACCAGGGCAGCGTCGTATCGCAGCTGTTCAAGGGCGGCAAGGAGGTCGAGTTCAAGAAGCCGACCCTCGCCGATCCCGGACGCAACCACTGGCACCACTGGGTGGACGGCTGCTTCGGCAAGAGCAAGACCCAGACCGACTTCGTCTACGCGGGCACGCTGTGCGAGATGCTCTCGCTGGGAGCGTTCGGTTCGCTCTATCCGAGCCAGAAGCTCGTCTGGGACGCTGCAAGCATGCAGGTGACCAACAACGAGCAGGCCAACCGACACGTCACCCGCGTCTACCGCGACGGCTGGGACGTGCCGATGCCGACGGGCGTCTGAGGTCGTCGCGAACGACCGGAATCTCCACGACCCTTCCCCGACGGGCGCCGGCAACGGCGCCCGTCGTCTCGTTCACGACAAGGGCGGCGCGTCCGTCGGCGGCACGGAGTCCGCGTCTCGCGTGCGACGCAACGCCACCAGCGGCAGCAGCAGGACGATCGAGGCCTGCAGTCCGCCCGCGACGAGGTAGATCGTCGCGGCATCGAGCCGCTCGTCGAGCGGACCGGCGAGACGCAGGCCGATCGTCGTCGAAAGGTTGAGAAGGGCCATGTACGCGGTGAACTGGGTCGCGGCGACCCGCGGCGATGCGACGCCCATGAAGACCGCGAACAGCGACACGTTGAGCACGGCGAGCAGGGCACTCTCCGCCACGAGGTAGCCGACGACGAGGCCGCGATCGGCCCACAGCGGCTCGAGCAGACCGAACCCCGCAAGCATCGCCCCGAGCGCCGCCGCCGAGATCGCCGCGAGGCGCCGCGGTCCGACGAAGTCCGCGAGGAACCCGCCCGCGATGGACCCGCCCAGACCCGCCCAGACTCCGAGGGTGCCGGTGATGGCGACGTACTCCTCCTTGGTCCATCCGAGATCCTGGATGAAGAGCACGTTCGCGATCGGGGCGAGCAGTCCCGAAGGCAGCAACGCCAAGGTCGCGACGAGCGCCGCCACGAGGCTCGATCGGCGTCCGAACGCCCGGGCAAGGTCCGCGGCAAGCGACAGGAGCGAGCGCTCCTCGAGCGAGGCGGCGACGGGGCTCGCGGTGCCGGCGGTCCACGGCAGCAGGCGTTCGCCGGGCCGCTCCCGGGCAAGCAGGGGAATCAACATGATCGCCGCGAGCAGCGTCGCCTGGACGACCATCGTCGCCGGCATGCCGATCGGTCCGATCAGGATGCCGAGACCCGCCGCGCCGATCGACGTGCCCAGGTACTTCGAGCCGTACATCAGGCCGTTGGCCCGGCCTCGCTCGGACTCGTCGAGCAGATCGACCGCCAGCGCATCGACCGAGACGTCCTGCAGGGCGTTGAAGGTGTTGTGAAGGAGGATCAGGATCCCCAGCGTGCCGATCGCGTCGACCGGATCCGGCAACGCCGCCATCGCGAGGATCGTCGCGATCATGCCGGCCTGCGCCAGCAGGATCCACGGCCGCCGACGGCCCATCGAGAGGATCGTCCAGCGATCGACCACCGGACCGAACGCCCACTTGAACGCCCACGGGATCATGCCCATCGCGAGGGTCGTCCCGATCGCCTCGGCGTCGAGACCGCGTTCGGCGAAGTACGCCGCGAGGGTGTAGACGACGAACCCATAGGGGATGCCCTGCGCGACGTAGAGACCGCAGAGCGCCGTCATTCGAAGCAGGGGGCTCGTCGAAAGCGTCACCGCCGAAGCGTACCGGAGCGGGGATTCGAACCGCCATCCCCGCCGACGCCGCCGCCGGCGGATGCTCGACGCGGCCCGTCGAGGTTTGCATGCCGCATGCGTCTCGCGAAGATGACCGCATGAGCGACGACGACCGTGGACCGATTCCCCTTGCCGAAGATCCGGATCCGCCGGCGCTGCCGGGCACGGTCCGAGTGGGCGCGACCCCGGACGCGACCATCGACGCGATCGCCGCGGATCTCATCACCCAGGCGATCGCCTGCGTGCGGGAGTTCGGCGACTTCCATCTCGCCCTCAGCGGCGGCAACACCCCGATGCCGCTCTACGAGCGCCTCATGTACGACCCGGACTTCCGGAGCCTCCCGTGGCGACGGACGCACCTCTGGATCGTCGACGAGCGGTGCGTCCCCTTCGACGATCCGCGCAGCAACTTCGGCCGGATCTCCGAAATCGTCGTCGCCCACTCGGACATCCCCGCGGCGCAGGTCCATCCGATCGAGGCGACCGCCGACGACGCGGAGACCCGCTACGAGCGGCACCTTCGCGAGACGCTCGCGTGGCGGGAGAAGGGCCACGATCGGCTCGACTTCGTGCTGCTGGGCATGGGCGACAACGGCCACACCGCAAGCCTCTTCCCCCACACCGACGTCCTTCGCGAGGAGGAGCGCCTCGTCGGCCGATGCATCGGACCCGAGGTCGAACCCGAGCGGATCACCATGACCTACCCGCTCCTCAACGCCTCGCGGGTGCTGTGCCCGTTGGTCATCGGCGCCGGCAAGGCCGAGATGATCCGGCGCGTCGCCACCGGCGACGACCCGGTCTCGGAGATCCCCATCAAGGGCATCCGTCCCGTGGGCGGCGAACTGCGCTGGCATCTCGACGCCGCCGCGGCCGGGTGGTGACGCCGGTCGCGTCGACGAGGCCGTTCAGTCGCCCGCGGCGAGAAAGCCCTCCAGAATCCGCGCTGCGGCGACCGCATCGAGGCGCCGCTTCCTCCCCTTCCGCGTGAACCGACCGGCGAGATCGGCCTCGGCCGCAGCGCTCGAGAGCCGCTCGTCGTGAAGGCGCACCTCGAGGCCCGTGGCGGCGGCGAGTTCGGCGGCGAACGCTCGGGCGCCTTCCGCCGCCGGTCCGGAGGTTCCATCCATGTTGAGCGGCAGGCCGAGGACCAGCTCGTCGGGACCGTGCTCGCGGATCGCCGCCCGGATCGCTTCGACGAGACGTGGGCCCGGCGGGATCTCGAGGACCTCGATCGGCGTCGCGATCAGGGTCAGATCGTCGCCGACGGCGAGTCCCGTCCGCTTGCCGCCGAGATCGATCGCGAGGTAGCGCATGACGGATGCCGACGCGTCCGAGGTCCCTAGCGAAGCGGCGCCGGCACCCGTTCGGCGATGAACTTGACCTGCTCGGCAAGCTCGATCGGGCAGACCAGCGTCGCGTCGGCCGTATGCACGACGACGAGATCCTCGCAGCCGAGGGTGCAGACGAGGTGATCCGGATCGCTCGAGACCGAGAGGACTCCGCGGCTCTCGACCGCGAACAGGCGCCCGATGACCCGGTTGCCGCCGGCGTCGGGCTCGATCGTCTTGGCGAGGCTCGGCCAGCTGCCGACGTCGAGCCACTTGACCGCCATCGGCACGGTGGTCACGTGGAAGCGCTCCGAGGCCGAGGCGGGCTCCATCACGCCGTGATCGACCGAGATTCGGGTCAGGGTCGGATAGACCTCCTCGAGCGTCGCCTTGCGTTCGGGCGTGTCCCAGGCGGCGGCGATGCGTCGCAGGCCCTCGGCGTTCGCGGGCAGGAACTTCTCGAGGGCCTGCATGAACCCCTTCGCCGAGAAGACGAACATGCCGCTGTTCCAGTTCCAGCGGCCGCTTGCGAGAAACGCCTCGGCACGGTCGCGCTCCGGCTTCTCGACGAAGGATGCCGCCTCGTAGGCCCCCTCGAATCCCTCGACCTCGGCCCCGCGCTCGACCCAGCCGTAGCCGGTCGCGGCGAAATCGGGTGTGATCGAGAAGGTCACGAACCTCGTGGGTTCGGCCTCGGCGATCCGGAAGCCCAGATCGAGGGCCCGGGCGAACTCGTCCTTCGGCGTGATCAGGTGGTCCGCGGTCAACACGGCGAAGACCGCCTCCTCGTCGCGGCCCTCGAGGATCGCGGCGGTCAGTCCCACCGCGTTGACGGTGTCTCGTCCGGTCGGCTCGCCGAGCAGGTGCTCGTCGTCGAGGGAGGAGATCGACTCGAGGATCGCCCGGCGGAACCGCTCGGCGGTGCAGACGAGGCGGTTGCCCGGCTCGACCACGCCCTCGAGGCGATCGACCGCCTCCTCGAGCAGGCAGCGGTTCTCGGGAAGAAGGGGAAGAAGCTGCTTGGGACGCTCGCGGCGGCTCAGCGGCCAGAGCCGCGTGCCGGAGCCTCCCGCCATGACCATGCCGTATCGCATGAGCGGAGCGTAGCGGAGGCGAGGCGAGTCTTCCCGGTCGGTCGATAGACTCGCCGACCATGATCTCCCGCCTTCGCGGCACCCTCGAATCGGTCGGCGAACACTCGGTGGTCGTCGCCTGCGGCGACCTCGCCTACGAGGTGCTCGTGCCCGCGGCGGACCTCGCTCGATACGAGGCGGCGGTTGGAGAGGAGGTCGTCCTCTTCACCATCCATGTTCTCGAGGGGGTCTCGCAGGGCGCGAGCTACCGCCCACGGCTGATCGGCTTTGCGACCGCGGCGGATCGTTCGTTCTTCGAGACCTTCACCACGGTGCGGGGCTTCGGGACCCGCAAGGCGCTGCGGGCCCTGGCGATCCCCTTTCCGCGGGTCGCCGAGGCGATCGCGTCCGGCGACGTCGGCGTGCTGTCCTCGCTGCCCGAGATCGGTCGCAAGACCGCCCAGACGATCGTCGCGGAACTCTCCGAGTCGGTGGACGACTACCTGCGCGAGGTCGGATCGAACGCCCGAGGGGGCGGTCCCACTCAGGACGATCCGGCACGTCGTCTCGCCCTCGACGCGATCGAAGTGCTCGTGCAGCTCGGCGAACCCCGGCCGACGGCGCGGGAACTCGTCGACCGAGCCGTCGCGACGGCGCCGATCCCGGACTCGGTCGAGGCGACGGTCACCGCGGCGCTGCGGCTGCGAGGGCGGTAGCACTCGCCGTCGGCCAACCGCTTGCCGACCTCAACGCGTCGGCCAGGCGCCCGCGAAACGCCGTCGCGTCCTCGTCCCGAGTCGCCCGAAACACGCCCACCGCCCGCACCACGCTCCGGCTCGGCAACAGCAACGATCCGACAACCCACGGTGCGGGCGTGCCCTCGATCAGGCACAGCAGCACCGGGGCCCGCGACCGTGTCGCCAGCACGCCGATTCCGGGCTCGAACGGCCGGAGCACGCCGGGCGGCCGCTCGATGCCGCCCTCGGGAAAGATGCCGATCGCCTCGCCGTCGCGGAGGGCTCGCATCGCCGCCCGCACCGATGCCGTGTCGCGACCGTCCTGCGAGACCGGCAGCACCGCGAGATGTCGCCAAGCCCATCCCAGACCGACGCCCATCTGCCCGGTCCACATCAACCAGCGGATCCGCCGGGCGATCGGCATCTGCAGGAGGACCGGGTCGAGGCCGCAGGTGTGGTTGGCGACGACCAGAAGGGGACCGCGGTCGAGGACCTCCGCGACCTCGGGTTGGTCGAACCCCTCGAATCGAGCCTGGTGAACAAGGGCGAGATAGGCGCCAGCGGCCGCCCGCTCGAAGGCGAAGGCACGATCGCCTCCGCACGCTTCGCCAAGGCGGTCGATCGCCGCCGCCAGCGACCTCGCCAGCAGCAGCGCAAGCAGCGACGTGGTCAGGATCAGCGGCATCGCGACGCCCGCACCCGTTCCGGATTCGGCCTCGACCGCCAGCAGCGACAGGGTCGCTCCAAGGAGCGTCATCCGAGACTCCGAAAGTTCGTGCGAAGTCGCGTGGATCGGGCGATTGGGCCCTTCCGGGCGGCGGCGGTTTGCGATAGATTCACGGTGTTTGCGCCGACGGGTCGGTCATGCCTCGCCGAGACGATCTCAAGACCATCCTCATCATCGGTCCGGGCCCGATCGTCATCGGGCAAGGTTGCGAATTCGACTACTCCGGGACCCAGGCCTGCAAGGCCCTCCGCGAAGAGGGCTACCGCGTGGTCCTGGTCAACTCGAATCCCGCCACCATCATGACCGATCCGGACTTCTCCGATCGGACCTACATCGAACCGATCACGCCCGACGCGGTTCGGAAGATCCTCGAGCGGGAGCGTGATCTCGGCACGCCCATCGACGCCCTGCTGCCGACGCTCGGCGGGCAGACCGCCCTCAACTGCGCGTGCGCCCTCCACGACCAGGGCGTCCTCGAGGAGTTCGGCGTCGAGATGATCGGCGCCGATCGCGAGGTCATCCGCCGTGCCGAGGACCGCGAGGCGTTCCGGACGCTCGTCGAGGGCCTCGGTCTCCGCCAGCCGCTCGCCAAGACCGTCACCAGCCTCGACGAGGCCCGGACGTTCCTCGAGGAGATCGGCCTTCCCGCGATCATCCGGCCCGCGTACACCCTCGGCGGCATGGGCGGCGGCGTCGCCTACAACCTCGAGGAGTTCGAGGAGATCGTCCGCCGCGGCCTCTCCGCGAGCATGATCGGTCAGGTGCTGATCGACCAGTCGGTGCTCGGCTGGAAGGAGTACGAGCTCGAGGTCGTCCGCGACCGCAACGACAACTGCGTGATCGTCTGCGGCATCGAGAACCTCGACGCCATGGGCGTGCACACCGGCGACTCGATCACCGTCGCCCCCATCCAGACGCTCTCCGACAAGGAGTACCAGCGGATGCGGGACGCGGCGATCGCGATCATGCGGGCCGTTGGCGTGGACACCGGCGGATCCAACGTGCAGTTCGGGGTGAACCCGCGCAACGGGGAGATGGTCGTCGTCGAGATGAACCCGCGGGTCAGCCGCAGTTCGGCACTCGCGAGCAAGGCGACCGGATTCCCGATCGCCCGCATCGCCGCCAAGCTCGCGGTGGGCTACTCCCTCGACGAGCTCCGCAACGACATCACCGGGACGACCTCGGCGTGCTTCGAGCCGTCGATCGACTACGTCGTGGTGAAGATGCCCCGCTGGACGTTCGAGAAGTTCCCCGAGGCCGACGAGACCCTGACCACCCAGATGAAGTCGGTGGGCGAGGCGATGAGCATCGGCCGCACCTTCAAGGAGTCGCTCCAGAAGGCGATCCGCTCGATGGAGGTCAAGCGGTTCGGGTTCGGCCTGGACAAGAACGACCGCTGGCTCGCGGTGCGTCGGCTGGCCCGCGAGGCCGGCCTGGCCATGGACGACCCGCGGGTCGGCGAACATTGCGCCGACCGGGCCGCCGCCGACGGGGGACCTCTGGAGTGGCCGGTGCCGGAGGAGAAGCTCGTCCGCAAGCTGTCGGTGCCGAGCCAGGGTCGCCTCTACTACGTCCGCTACGCCCTGAAGATGGGGTGGTCGATCGACCGGGTCCACGAGCTGACCGGCTACGACCCGTGGTTCCTCGACCAGTTGCTGCAGCTGTGCGAGTTCGAGGACGAGATCTGCCGCCACGACTCCCTCGAATCGATGCCCGCCGAGACGCTCGCCGAAGCCAAGCGGCACGGCTACAGCGATCCGCAGATCGCCAACGTCCACTTCGGCGACATCACCGCCGAGACGATCCTCGCGGTCCGGCGACACCGCAAGAAGCTCGGCATCGAGCCGGTCTACAAGCTCGTGGACACCTGCGCCGCCGAGTTCGAGGCGGCGACGCCGTACTTCTACTCGACCTACGAGTTCGGTCCCGCCGGCGACGGCGCGGCGACCGGAGCGAGTGCGATGGCCGAGGACGAGATCCGGGTGAGCGAACGGCCCAAGATCGTCATCCTCGGCGGCGGCCCCAACCGGATCGGGCAGGGGATCGAGTTCGACTACTGCTGCTGCCAGGCGTCCTTCGCCTGCGAGCGGGTCGGGTTCGAAAGCGTGATGGTCAACTCCAACCCCGAGACCGTCAGCACCGACTACGACACCTCCGATCTGCTCTTCTTCGAGCCGCTGACGCTCGAGGACGTCCTGAACATCGTCGAGCGGCTCAACGGCGGCGGCATCGACGTGCCCGACCGCAAGGGGGCGGTGGCGGGAGTGATCGTCCAGTTCGGAGGTCAGACCCCGCTGAACCTCGCCCACGGGCTGGTCGAGGCGGGGGTTCCTCTCGTCGGCACCGGACTCGAGGCGATCGACCTCGCCGAGGACCGCGACCTGTTCAAGGCCCTCGTCGACGAGCTCGGCCTGTTGCAGCCCGAGTCGGGCATCGCCCACTCGATCGAGGAGGCCGTCGAGGTCGCCGCAGGCATCGGCTATCCGGTCCTCGTCCGTCCGAGCTACGTGCTCGGCGGTCGCGGCATGGAGACCTGCTTCGACGAAGGCAGCCTGAGGCGGTACATGCACGAGGCGGTCGGGGCCAGCGAACGCACCGACAGTCCGATCCTGATCGACCGGTTCCTCTCCGAGGCGGTCGAGGTCGACGTCGACGTCGTGGCGGACTTCTCCCCGCACGCCAGCTCCGCCTCCGGGCAGGTGGATTGCGAGCCCGACGCCCCGCGAGCGATCGTCTGCGGGGTGCTCGAGCACATCGAGGAGGCCGGAATCCACTCCGGCGACTCGACCAGCACCGTCCCGCCGTACTCGCTGCCCAAGGAGATCGTCGAGCAGATCCGCGACCAGGCCCGGCGACTTGCCGAGCGCCTGAAGGTCCGCGGCCTGATGAACGTGCAGATGGCGGTCAAGGACGGCCTCGTGCATCTGCTCGAGGTGAACCCTCGGGCCTCGCGGACAGTGCCGTTCGTCAGCAAGGCCAAGGGGATCCCGTGGGCCCGCGTCGCCGCCGAGGTCATGATGGGGCGGTCGCTCGCCTCGCTCGGCGTCGAGGAGACCCCCGACACCGGATTCTGGTCGGTGAAGGAGTCGGTCTTCCCGTTCAGTCGCTTCCCCGGCGTCGACGTGGTGCTCGGGCCGGAGATGCGCTCGACCGGCGAGGTGATGGGCGCGGATCGCTCGCTGCCGATCGCCTTCGCCAAGGCGCAGATGGCCGCGGGCATCCCGCTGCCGACCTCCGGCAGCGTCTTCCTCTCGGTGCGAGACTCCGACAAGGACGCTGCGGTCGACCTTGCCCGCAGTCTGCAACGCCTCGGCTTCGGAGTCTTCACCACCGGCGGCACGGCCGACCATCTGCTCGCCGCGGGCGTCGAGACCCGCCGCCTTCCGAAGATCTCCGAGGGCCGCCGGCCCAACATCCTCGACCTGATCGCCAACGGCGAGATCGCCCTCATCGTCAACACCCCCACCCGCAAGGGCGGCCACACCGACGAGGGCCGAATTCGTGCGATCGCGGTGACCTCCGGCGTGCCGATGATCACGACCGCCAGCGGGGCCCGCGCCGCGGTCCTCGCCATCACCGCCCTGCAGGAGGGCAAGTGGGACGTGGCCGCCATCCAGGACTACTTCCCCCACCTCGCCCGGGCCGCGGTCGCCGAGCCGGCTCCGTCGCTCGCCACGACCTGACCCAGGCGCCGCGTCGCCTACCATCCCCGCTCCCATGACCGATTCCGTCGCCGCAACGCTTCCCACCGTCCTCGCCGCCGCCTCCGAGACCCCCGTGCTCGTCCAGGCGATCGCCGGGGCCATCGTCATCGTGGTGATGCTGCACGTGATCCTCGGTGGCTGCGCCTATGCGATCCTGCTCGAGCGGAAGCTCTCCGCGTGGATGCAGGACCGGGTCGGCCCCAACCGGGTCGGCCCCAAGGGACTGCTTCAGCCGATCGCCGACGGCCTCAAGTTCATCCTCAAGGAGGAGTACGCGCCCAAGGGCGTCGATCGGGCGGTCTTCACCCTCGCCCCGGCGTTCATCATGCTGCCGGCGATGCTCGGATTCGTGGTGATCCCCTGGGCGGGCACCCTCGATCTCTCGACCCTTCCCTTCGGCATCGCCGAGCTGTTCGGCGGCGAGAACTGGAAGGTGAACCTGATCGGCGCAGACATCAACATCGGCGTGATCTTCCTGCTCGCCACCGCGTCGCTGGGCGTCTACGGGGTGGCGTTGGGCGGGTGGGCGAGCAACAGCAAGTTCAGCTTCCTCGGCGGCCTTCGGGCCAGCGCCCAGATGATCTCCTACGAGATCCCCATGGGTCTCGCCCTGCTCGTGGTCATCCTGATGGCCGGCAGCGTGACCCCCTACGGAATCCTCGAGGCCCAGCGCGAGAACGGCTGGTTCATCCTGCAGCAGCCGATCGTGGCGATCCTGTTCTACGTCTGCATGCTGGCCGAATCGAACCGCACGCCCTTCGACCTCGCCGAGGCCGAGAGCGAGCTCGTCGGCGGCTACCACACCGAGTACTCCTCGATGCGCTTCGCGATGTTCTTCCTCGCGGAGTACTTCCACATGATCACCGGGGCGGCGTTCTTCGCGCTCCTGTTCCTCGGCGGATTCAGCGTGAACCCGCTTCCCTTCGGCTGGGATCTCCCGGTCGAGGGTGGACTGGGCCTGATGCTCGTCCAGTTCGGCGTGGTCCTCGGCAAGACGTTCCTGATGGTGGCCTTCGGCATGGCGGTCCGCTGGACGATCCCGCGGTTCCGCTTCGACCAGCTGATGCGTCTCGCCTGGGAGGGCATGATTCCGCTGTCGCTCCTGGTGGTGCTGGTGACGGCGGTCTCGGTGTACCTCGGCCTCGAACACTGGATGTGGCTGGGTTCGATCGGCTGCGTGGTCGTGGTCTACGCGGTCCTGCCGCTGATGCCGCGGCAGACGAACGTCAACAAGCGCATTCCGATCGTCGGCAGCCGCTTCAGCCCGCTTCGAGACGGCGATGCCCTGCCGCCGCGACCGGCGATCGCCCTGTCCGACGCGGCGATTCCCGATCCCGGCCAGGGACCCGCGTCGATCCACTGAGGGCGGCGTCCCGATCCTTCTCGACAACCCGAGTGCCCGCCCGAGAAACCGGCGGTCGAAGAAGGCCCCATCGTCTTCGGGTCGATTCGAACCCCATCCGAGCAGCCGGCTCGAGGCACGGCGCATGAAGAAGGCGCCGATCGTGTCGGAGCAACGATCGACGCCTTGGAGGGGACTGGATGGTCGCGGTCGTTTCCTTCCGCACCGAAACTGTAGATCAACTCCACCCGATCGCACAAGTCCCAAGCCTCGGATTGCTCTGCCGGGAATCTCTCGACGCCGACGACCGGACCGACTCGTCGCAAGAGCGAACGCACGAAGCGACCGACCGCACGACACGTTCGTCGACCGACGGACGACTCACCGCGCACGACGAAGCTCGTGTGCGGATCGGGTTCGAGACAGCTACGCTTGACCCGATGGGAAGCGTTCGCGACACGATCTCCGGGTGCTGGTGCCTGCTGTCGATGGCGGCGGCCACGAGGTTCCGGATGCGCGGCCGCTACTGGTCGTGGCGTCGCGAGACCGCCTTCGGATCCGATCGCTCGCGGTGGCCGAAGGCCGCGGATCGACGACGGGCGATCGTCGAGTACGCCCGCTGGGCCGCATCGATGCGACGTCTGGTCCGACGGGTCTGACGGGTCCGACAGGTCCGACAGGTCCGACAGGTCCGACAGGTCCGACAGGTCCGACAGGTCCGACAGGTCCGACAGGTCCGACAGGTCCGACAGGAGTATGCTATGTCTCACATAGTACGAGCACTCCCATGGCCATCCGCACCCTGAACACCGACCGATCCGCAGTCGCCCTCGGCCTTGCGCTCGCCCTCGGATCGATGGCGACCGCGTCCGCCGCTTGGCAATCCCCGCCGACCAACGCCGCCGACAACTATCGAGCGGCGTTTGCACTCTGGGATGCACTGCCGAGCGATCTGCAGCAGCGCCTCGCGGACGCCGCCGGCGATCCAGAGATTCTCGCCGGTTCGATGCCCAACCTTGCCGACGACCTCGCACAGGCAGGTCCGACGATCGACGCCTTTCTTGCCGCCGCCGCCGTCGAGAACTGCGACTGGGGCCTCGACCGGTCCGAGGGGTTCGCGCTGCTGCTTCCGCATCTCGCGCCGATGCGGAACCTCGCTCGCGTGGCGAGCCTCGAGGCGACCGTGGCCCTTTCGCAGGGAAACGCAGACCGAGCCGCGAACGCACTCGAGGCGATTTCGCGGGGCACCCGCCACCTTTCCGCGGATCCGGTGCTGATCGACTCCCTCGTCGCCGGGTCGCTGCTCTCGACGGTCGCCCGGACCGCCGCGACCGCCAGCGACGCCGGACTCGTCGATGCCGAACTGGCCTCGCGACTGCTCGAGATCCTGCCCGAGCAGGCGGCCCCCGCGCTCGGCATCGAACGTGCCATGCGAAGCGAGGTCGACGCGGTCGCCGCCGAGTTCGATCGCATCGCCGACGGGGGAGGCACCTTCGATCCATCGATCGCGGAGCTCTTCGGTGCTGGGGGTGATGGCGAGTCCGGCGGGGCCGACCGCGATCGCACCCTCGTGCTCTTCGAGGAGATCGCCGGAGAAGCCACCGTGGCGATGCTCGAGCCCGATCCGAATCGCCGCCTCGAGATGATCGATGCGATCGACGCGCGGATCGCCGAACTTCCCGAGGACGACCCGGCGACCCGCCTCGTCCGAATGCTCACCCCGAGCTACCGCAACGTCGCCCGATCGCTCGGCCGTCTCGACGCCGAGTTCGCGGAAGTCCGGCAAACCCTCGTGGCGATCGCAGCAGGGGAAAGCAACCTCGCCGGCGCCAACGCCGCCTACTGGTACCTCCGTTCGGTCGCCCGCCTGCAGGCGATCCCTTCGCGTGCACAGATCGCCCTCGAACTCGAGCGGCAGGCCCCCGAGGCGGTCGATCCGGCGATGGCCGAGGAGATCGCCGACTGGTTGGAACGTCTTGAGACGGCGGGAGTCCTCGACACGCTGCGCGAGGCCGCCTCGATCGAGGCCTGCGACTTCACCCTCGGCCAGGACTCGCGTCGCACGCCCGGCCGGGTGCTGCTCCACGAGGCGTTCCCGACGATCCGCGCGGGATCTCGACTGCTGTTGATCTCGGCGGCGCGGGATCTGCGACGGGCGACGTCGCTCTCCATGAATCCCCAAGCGGGGGACCCGATCGACGGCGCGACGGCGCTCGCCTTGCGAACTCGTGGCGTCTCGGATCTCGTCGCGACGATCTCGATCGCCCGTCACCTCGCCCTCGACGGCACGCCCGGCGGCACCATGACCGCGGCCTCGATCTGCCGGGAGGTTGGAGACGTCCTCGAAGGCCTGACGATCGATCTCGAAGACGCCGAGTGCGAGGCGCTCGATCGGGCGATCGCTCGACTGCCGCGCACGGCGCCCCACGGCATGCTCGGTGCCGACGCGGCGCAGGCCTCCGTGACGGTCAAGGCTCTGGAACTGGTCCGCGACACCGGCGAGGGCGACCGTCGGCCCGCCTCGCCTGCCGCCGCGTTGCGGGGCCTTGCCGCAGTGGCCGAGGTACCCGCAGCCTTCGTGGTCGCCTCCGACGCACCGCTGCGTGCCGCCGACGATCTCATCGCCATCGAACGCTGGGTCGAGTGGAAGGCTCTCGCCGATCGTCTCCGCGCCGTCCCCATCCAGGGGGAACGCCTCCTCGAGCGCCTCGTGATCCTCGGCGAGATCCCGGCGGAGGCGACCGAGTGGGGCACTCGAGCGTTGTTCACCCCGGATCCCGTCGAAGCCGCGGTCGCCGCGACCGGTCGTCTCGACCAGTGGATCAGCGACGTGCAGAGGTCCGCGGATCGATCCGCGCCGGCGAACTGAACCGCGCAACCCGTTCGACGAACCTGCCCGAGATCGGGGCGGAGCCATATCCCGCCGCTCCAGGGACTACCCCTCGCCGAACCTCTGCTCGAACGCCTTGAGACGACGTGGGTGAATCGGCCGATCCGGCTCGAGCAGAAGCAGGGCCTCGAGGTGAAGTCGCGCCAGCCGCGTGTCGCCGGCCTCGATCGCGAGTGTCGCTGCGAGTTCGCGAAGCGGGGCGTCGTAGGGATCGATCCGCACCGCCTTCATCGCCGCCGCCAGAGCGAGGTCGGTTCGGCCGGCCTGACGCTCGAGACGGGCGAGTTCCGCCGCATAGGTGTTGTCGTCCCGCTCGGCGGCGTCGAGGGCCGCGAGATGCGAGATCGCCCTCAACGGTTCGCCCTGTTCGAGGAAGGTCCTCGCGAGCACCCGATGCGGGTAGGGATCGATCGGACGCGCGGCGGCATACCGCTCGAGCATCGGCACGAGTTCCTCCGGAAGCGCTCCATCGCCGATCCGTCGCCGAAGCGTCATCTCGAGCAGATCCGGGTGGTCCGGATGCTCGGAGAGCCACGTCGCAAGCATCTCGTCGTCGACGGCGCTCGAGGTCCGCGTCTCGGGCTCTTCGGCGGCCGCCGCATCCGCGTCGGTCTCGACCGCCGACTCGTCCCGCGCCGACGCGAGCAACTCGGCGATGGACGGACTTGGGTCCAGACCCCATGCCCGAACCTCGTCGCCGGCCCAGACGAGAAACCGCTCCATGAAGAGTGGAGGCTCGATTCCGAGCACGTCGGTGAAGGCCGCGCTCGGAGACTCGCCGGTCCGGAACCGTTCCATCAGCTCGATCAGGGCCCGTGGGCCGAACGCCTCGTCCATGAACTCGAGCATCCAACGGCCCTGGGCGTAGGCGAGGGCGCGATCGGTGGGCTTCTTCGGCCGCACGAAGGCCCAGTCGATCTCGTCGAAGGGAAGCAGTTCGCCGTTGAGCAGCGACCGGGCCAGCAGCATGCAGGTCGAGTGGTCGCGGGGGATCCGTTCGACGCTCGTGGCGGCAGCCTCGGTCAGCCAGTGCGGCACCCGGTTGCGGGTCTGGTCGAGGGTCACGGTGTGGGCGTACTCGTGCCGCAGGACCTCGAGCCAATCGAAGACGCCGAAGTGCTTCTTGCGTGGTCCTCTTCGCGGCACCTCCATCGCGATGACCGGGCCGGTGCAGGCGGCGACGGTGTGGATCCACGGCATGCTCGTGATCCGCACCGCGAACGCCGGGTGGTCGGGATGGACTTCGATCACCGTCGGCGACGGCGGTTCGTGGTCGAAGCGGGCCACGACCTCCGAGTGCATCGCCTCGAGGGCCTCGGGCATCAGTTCGACCACTGCACGATCGATGCCTTCGACGAAGCGGATCTCGAAGTGCTCGGTGCGGATCCGCTCGTACGCGGAGAGATCCTCGAGCAGGGCGAGCCCGTTGGCCGCGCGGCGGTTGTAGGGATCGAGCCGGGCGATCTCCCGCAGCTCCGCCAACGCGATCGCGTCGCGGCCCGACTGGAGTTCGAGCATGGCCAGATCGATCCGCGGCACCGGCCACTCCGGACGACGGCGTGCGGCCTCGGCGAGCAGTTCCGCCGCCTCGGGATACTGCCGATCGAGCGCGAGCTGCCGACCGGCCTCGAGCCACGCTCCGGGATGGTTGGGCCACCGCTCGTCCAGGGCCGCAAGCCGCCCCCGCATCGCGTCGAAGTCGTAGCGGGCCGCATCGACGGCGACCTCGAGAGACAGCGCCTCGGGAAGATCGGGATACCGCGCAAGCACGCCGTCGAGGCGGACCCGGGCCGCATCGGGATCGTTGCGGACGAGGGCCTCCCGCACGTCGAGCAGGGCGGCCAGGGGATGCTCCGGATCGAGCTGCCGCAGCGCCGCCGCGGCGGCGTTCGCCCGCGCAAAGTCGAATCGATCGATCGAGGTCCGCCCGAGCAGCGCCCAGGCGTCGGCGAGCCGCGGATGCAACGCGAGCGTCTCGGCAAGCGCCTCTCCAGCCTCCTCGGGGTTGTCCTTCTCGAGCAGGAGTTCGGCTTCGGCAAGACGACTCCGCCAGTCGAGGCGATCGAGCTCGCCGCGAGCCCGGGCGAGCAGGCCCATCAGGATCTCATGCCGTTCCGAGGTCCCGGGGGCGATGCGGCTTCGCACCACGAGGGCCCGCACGAGATCGGAGATCGTCTCGGCGGAGTCGAGGCTCTCGTTCGGCGCCGGCAGGTCGGCGGCGTCCCGATCGAGCTCGTCGAAGCGGCCGAGCCGGGCAAGGCACTCGCTTCGAATCCAGAGCGATCGCGACGAGTCGGCCGTCGGCAGCAGCTCGAGGGCGCGTTCGAACTCGCCGCGACGCATCGCCGCCTCGGCACGCATGTCGACCGGGACGGATGCATCCTCGAAGACCTCGTCGAGCAGTCGCCACTCGTCGAGCGCTGCACGGGCCCGTTGCAGCGGCGTGTCGAGATCGCCCTCCTGCCGAAGACCGTGATTCACCCGCAGGTTGCGGCGTTCCTCCTCGTCGAGCCACGGCGCGTCGAGGGCCTGCTCGAGGGCAGGGTCGATCGGGGGGGGCTCCATCGCGGGCGACTGGGCGAGGGCCGTGGTCGAGATCGCAAGCACCATCCACGGCAACGTGCGCGTCGCGACCCCTCGGATTCTCCGTTGGTGTGCGGTCCGTCGGTCCATGTTGGTGGTCATCGGTCGGTCTCGTCCACGTGGCCTGCGTGCTCGGTCGAATCGTATGGGCAGGACCCGAGACGATCCCCGCATTCGGACGCACGGCGGCGAACTCTCGAGGGCCGTACGATCCGGACTTCCCACCCGAGGAGCCTCGCATGAGCGCCAACCCCGTCGACGGCAGCACGTCGACTCACGCCCGTCTCGCCGTCGACCTCTCCGCCCACCGGAGCGCTCTCCGCGTCATGGGT
>JAFMML010000102.1 GCA_017859745.1 Planctomycetota bacterium | reverse complement strand
CATCGTTTACGGCGTGGACTACCGGGGTATCTAATCCCGTTCGCTACCCACGCTTTCGTGCCTCAGCGTCAGAACAGGCCCAGTGGCCTGACTTCTCCTTTGGCGTTCCGATAGATATCTAAGCATATCACCGCTCCACCTATCGTTCCGACCACCTCTACCTGCCTCAAGACGTGCAGTTCACCAAGCAATTCCCCGGTTGAGCCGGGGGCTTTCACAAGATGCTTACACGCCCGCCTACGCACGCTTTAAGCCCAGTGATTCCGATTAACGCTCGGGCCCTCTGTATTACCGCGGCTGCTGGCACAGAGTTAGCCGGCCCTTCCTTTAGGTCTGGTCATTGAGTTCCTAGACCTTGACAGCAGTTTACACCCCGAGGGGCTTCAATCCTGCACGCGGCATTGCCCCGTCACGCTTTCGCGCATTGCGGAAGATTCGTTACTGCAGCCTCCCGTAGGAGTCCGGGCAGTGTCTCAGTCCCGATGCGGCGGGTCGTGCTCTCACACCCGCTACCCGTCTAAGGCTTGGTGAGCCGTTACCTCACCAACAACCTGATAGGACATTCCCCGCTCCCAAGGCAGCAAGCCTTTGATCCTTGCGGACCACATCGGGTATTACACCGGGTTTCCCCGGGCTATCCCCGACCTTGGGGTACGTAGGAATGTATTCCTCGCCCTTTCGCCACGCTACTCGGAAGCAAGCTTCCTTTGGCGTTCGACTTGCATGTTTTAGCCATGCCGCCAGCGTTCAATCTGAGCCAGGATCAAACTCTTCAATTGAATTCGTCGCACCCGACTCGCAAGCGAGACGGGTTAGCGTCAAATGGAGTTTGCCTGGTAGACCGGCGAATACTCGCCGGCCCGGTCTCGACGAACCCGAAACAGTTCGTCGGCAACAGGTCGGCTTTCCTGTTGCTGAATTTGGAACACCCATACCTGTGATCCGACGCCCGAAGGCCTCTTCTCACACGAATGGGAAGTCTCGGAATTTCCGATTCTTGGCATCACAAGGATGTTCCTGGACCAGCTGCTGTGACGGCTGGCCCGAGGGATCCGACTCCGGTGACGGCTGTGAGACCGACGCCGGGACGGCACATCCTCGCGGCTATTCCCGACTGTTCACTTGTCAAGGTACGGCTCGAGAGGCGAGCAGACATCCGGGACACCGGACGTGCCCGAGTCACGAGCGAGGGGAGATACTACGAGGCGGCGAGAGACTGTCAAGGGTCACGGTCGATGTTTTTGGATCGATCTGCTTTCGGCAGGCCCGCCCCGCTCGGGACGAGGGGCGACCGCCAAGATTCCAGCGGTGATCGACGACGGACTGAGGCCCTGCAGGCATCGGCTGGCCTCGCGAAGGGTCGATCCGGTGGTCAAGACATCGTCGATCAGCAGAACGTGGAGATCGGCAAGCGACCTCCCAGACCAGCCCCGGCGAGGCCTCAGACTCCGCTGGCAGCGTCGACGAGGGGCCTGGCCGCTGCGAGGAATCGTCCCCCGGTGCGCAAGAGGCTTCAGAACAGGCACTTGCAACACCCTGGCGACTTCTCGGGCAACCTCTGCGGCATGATCGACGCCTCGGTGCCACACCCGCCAAGCGGCCCCAGGAACGGCGATCACGACCGTCGAGACGGGGTCCGGGGCGATCTCGCGAGCCACCACCTCCGCAAGGCGTTGCCCAAGATCCTCCGCCAGTTCGGTCCGCCCCCCGTACTTCAAATCGAGGATCTGTCGGCGGAGGTCGCCGGCGAACTCACCCAAGCGAACCACGCCGTCGGCGACGCCGGCCCCGGCCCGGCAGGCCACGCACGGAGATGAGCTCTCGGCGGGTCCGACCGACCCGCCGCACCGCCGACACCAGCTGTCGGCAGCGGACGGGGCGATCTCCGTTTCCGGGCGCCCCGACTCTCCCCCCAGCCAGTCTCGTTCGAACGCACACCACGCCGCTGCTGTCGCGGCACGGACGACGGGCGGCAGGAATCGACCAACCCCCGCTCCGACACCTCGACCCTCTCCATTCGTGAGTCGCGAGACCGATCGGAATGCCATGGCGAGACCAGTCTCGCCAGTGGTTGAAGGATCTCGCCGAGCTCGCGCGGATTCGCAGAACCGGCCTCGAGTCGGATCAGCCGAACCCCCGATCCGGCCCCGGGAGTCAGTCGCCCCTGGCCATCTTGCGGAGGACGTACGAGAGGATGCCTCCGTGCCGGTAGTAGTCGACCTCCACCGGGGTGTCGACGCGACAGAGCACCTTGAAGCGGGTCTCGCCGCGTTCGGGATGCGCCGCGACGACCTCCAGATGCCGACGGGGTTCGAGGTCGTCGCCGAGCTCGATCGAGTAGCTCTCGCTTCCGTCGAGTCCAAGGGTCTCGGCGCTCTCGCCCTCGGAAAAGGTCAGCGGCAGCACGCCCATGAAGACCAGATTGCTGCGATGGATGCGCTCGAAGCTCCGTGCGATCACCGCCTTCACGCCGAGCAGCTTGGTGCCCTTCGCCGCCCAGTCTCGCGAGGACCCCATGCCGTAGTCCTTGCCCGCCAGCACCACCAGCGGCGTCGACGCGGCGCGGTAGTTCTCGCTTGCCTCGAAGATCGACTTGACGACACCGTCGGTGAAGTCCGTGGTGAATCCGCCCTCGGTGCCCGGGGCGAGCTGGTTGCGCAGGCGCACGTTCGCGAAGGTCCCTCGGGTCATGATGCGGTCGTTGCCGCGTCGCGAGCCGTAGCTGTTGAACTCCGAGACCGGGACGCCGCGCTCGACCAGCCAGGCTCCCGCCGGCGAGTCCGGCTTGATCGCGCCCGCCGGGCTGATGTGGTCGGTGGTGACCGAGTCGCCCACCTTGACCAGGCATCGTGCGTCGCGAATCGCCTCGATCGGCGTCGCGTCGGCGGACATTCCCGCGAAGAACGGCGGATCCTGGATGTAGGTGCTGGAGTCGTTCCACTCGTACATCCCACCGCCGGAGGTCTGGACGGCTCGCCACTCCTTCGAGCCCTCGAACACCCCGGCGTACTGGGTCTCGAACTGCTCGCGGGTCACCGCCGAACCAAGCACCTCCTGAATCTCCGACTCGCTCGGCCAGATGTCGCGGAGGAACACCTCCTTGCCGTCCGAATCGCGGCCGATCGCCTCGGTCGCGAGATCGATGTCGACGGTCCCTGCGATCGCATAGGCGACCACCAGCGGCGGCGAGGCGAGGTAGTTGGCCTTGATGTCGGCGTGGATGCGTCCCTCGAAGTTCCGGTTGCCGCTCAGGACGCTGGCGACCACGAGATCGTGCTCGACGATCGCCTGTCGAATCGGCTCGGGCAGCGGACCGCTGTTGCCGATGCAGGTGGTGCAGCCGTAGCCGACGACGAAGAAGCCCAGCTGCTCGAGATCGCCCAGCAGATTCGCCTTGGTCAGGTAGTCGGTCACCACCCGTGAACCCGGCGCCAGCGAGGTCTTGACCCACGGCTTCCGCACCAGGCCCCGCTTCACGGCGTTCCGGGCAAGCAGGCCCGCGCCGATCATGACGCTGGGGTTGCTGGTGTTGGTGCAGCTGGTGATCGCGGCGACCACCACGTCGCCATGACGCAGTTCGAAGCGGTCCCCGTCGAGTTCGACCTTCGCCCGCGGCGGCGCCGCGGTGGCGACGGCGGACTCCTCGGTGTCGTCGCTGCCACCCTCGCCGGCCCAGCGATCCATGCGCACGCTCTCGACGGCGTCGGCCTTGCCGAAGTCGTCGGCGAGCGAGCGATGCCACTGGGATCTCATCGCCTCGAGATCAACCCGATCCTGGGGCCGCCGCGGTCCCGCGAGCGCGGGACGGATGCCGGACATGTCGATCTCGAGGACGTCGGCGTAGCTCGCCTCGACCGCGTCGTTGCGCCACAGGCCCTGCAGCTTCGCGTACTGCTCGACGGTCCGACAGAGCTCCGCATCGCGACCGGTCAGCTCCATGTAGCGGATGGTCTGCTCGTCGATCGGGAACAGGCCGACGGTCGCGCCGTACTCCGGCGCCATGTTGGCGATGGTGGCGCGATTGGCCAGCGGCATGTCCGCGAGGCCGGGGCCGAAGAACTCGACGAACTTCCCGACGACTCCGTGGTTTCGGAGGACTTCGGTGACCCGCAGCACGAGATCGGTCGCGGTCGCACCCTCGGCGAGGCGCCCGACCAGTCGCACGCCGACGACCTCGGGAATCAGCATGTAGCAGGGCTGCCCCAGCATGACCGCCTCCGCCTCGATGCCGCCCACGCCCCAGCCGACGACTCCAAGGCCATTGATCATCGTGGTGTGGCTGTCGGTGCCGACGAGGGAGTCCGGATACAGCCAGGTGCCGTCGTCCCAGACCACCTTGGCGAGGTACTCCAGGTTCACCTGATGCACGATGCCCGTTGCCGGAGGCACCACGCGGAAGTTGCCCAGCGCCGACTGCCCCCACTTGAGGAACTCGTAGCGCTCGCGATTCCGATCGAACTCGAGTTCGCTGTTGATGGAGAGGGCCACGCCGGAGTTGAACGCGTCGACCTGCACGGAGTGGTCGATCACCAGATCGCACGGCACCAGCGGATTGACCTTGGCGGGATCGCCTCCAAGGGCCACCATCGCCGCACGCATCGCCGCGAGATCCACCACGCAGGGAACGCCGGTGAAGTCCTGCAGAACGACGCGACCGGGCATGAAGGCGATCTCCTGCTCGCCTACGTTCCGGCCGTCGTAGCCCGCGAGTGCCCGCACGTGCTCCTCGGTCACCACTCGGCCGTCGAGGTTCCGCAGGCAGGACTCCAGCAGGACCTTGATGCCGACCGGCAGGCGGTCGATGTCGCCAAGCGACTTCAAGGCTTCGAGTCGGACGATGTCGCGTTCGCCGAGCGGCGTCGAGAGGCGGTCGCGGGCGGAGAACGGATCGATGACGGGCATGGGCGGTTCCTCGAACTCGGAGCGATGGACGGCGGACCGGCGGTCGGCGGCCGAAGTCGCCGACGCTCGATCGTCCGCAGTCCCACAGTCTACGAGAGTCGAACTCGGTGGCGACGGGTCAGAGGCGCGGCCGCGCCGTCGATCGTTCTCGAGGCGTCCAGGCGACGTGGCCCTCGGCGACAGAGCCGGTCACGAAGGCGCCCCCGGCGATCTCCGAACCCTGCCCAATGACGGTGTCGCCGCCGAGGATCGTCGCGTTGGCGTAGACCACGACGTCGTCCTCGAGCGTTGGATGCCGCTTGGCGTGCCGGACCATTCGCCCCGTCTCGTCCCGCGGAAACGACCGCGCGCCGAGCGTCACACCCTGATAGATCCGACATCGGCGGCCGATGACCGAGGTCTCGCCGATCACCACCCCGGTGCCGTGGTCGATGAAGCAGGACTCGCCGATCAGGGCGCCGGGATGGATGTCGATGCCGGTCTCGCGATGGGCGGCCTCGGCGAGCATCCGGGCCAGCAGCGGATGGCCCGCGGCCCGCAACAGATGGGCGAAGCGATGGGCCACCAGCGCCCGCACGCCCGGATAGCACAGCACGACTTCGACCAGACTCGTCGCCGCCGGATCGCCGTCGAACGCGGCCTGGGCGTCGAGGCGGACCAGACGCGAGATCTCCGGCAGCGACGACATCAGCTGCCGCGACCGTTCGTACGAATCGACGGGATCCCGGCTTCCGGCTTCGAGCGGTTCGGTCTGGATCAGCAACGTCTCGAGACCCAGGCGAACGCTTTCGGCAAGGGACGCCGTCCCCGCCTCGGAGACGGCCCTCACCGGCTCGAGCACGTCGGCAAACACCAATCGGCGAAGGAGCCGCAGCCACTCCGCCACCGCGGTGTCGGTGGGTGGCGGATGGGCTTCGGAGCCGCTGTGATCGAAGGGGACGGCCGGGTCTCGGTGCACGTGTCGATCGTAGAGGCACCTCGGCGTCGGCGCGGAGGGTCGACCCGCGGAATGGAGGTCGCTTCGGCACGTGGCCGGCAGCGCAGCAGAGCGGCCCCGACGAAGACGTCGGGGCCGCGAGGCGCGGACGCGTGTCGGAGCCCCTCCGCTCCGACGCACGCCCTGTTCAGAGGGTCCAGGAGGCGAGCA
>JAFMML010000101.1 GCA_017859745.1 Planctomycetota bacterium | reverse complement strand
TCTGGCGGTGGCCCACATTCACGAAGCGGAGAATCAGGGCCTTCTGGATCTCATGGATCATCGGCTCGTCAACACTCTCCTCGCCGAGGGCCTCGAGGTGTTCGAGAGGGAGCCGGTCTTCCAGTCGGTGCTCCCCGCCCGTGGATTCGCCATTGCCGGGAGGGTCGATCTCGAGGGACAGCAGGCCGATCGCCGGGATGTTCTTCTCGACGCTGCGTCCGATCATCCCGACGAAGGTGGTGTGCTGGTGTCGGAGTGGCTCGAGCGTCTCGACGAGATCACCCCACCAGAGTGCGAACTGCTGGTCGACTACAAGTTGAAGCGAGCGGAGGTTCGGATCCGAGAGGCCGGAAATCTGGATCTGCGAACCGCACGCCTGCTCGCCTTCGTGCGGATCCACGACGTCCGCACCGGACAGATCATCGCCGATGGGACCGTAAGCGCGGAACTCAGCGACACCACGCCACGTTCCGGCGCGTCGGAGATCGGTCCAACGTGGGACGAGTATCCCGATGGCTTCCTGGTGATTCGCGAATAGTCCCGCCGATTCTTCGGCGTGGCGTGTGCCGGCGTGCGACCCCCGTCGCACGCCGGTATCTTTTTCGGGAATGATCGACCTCAAGCAACTCCGCGAAGATCCCGACCGCTTCCGCCGCGCCTGCGCCGACAAGGGGGTCCACGTCGACTTCGACCGGCTGCTGGCCCTCGACGAGGAGCGGCGTGGCGTGATGACCCGCCTCGAGGAGGCCCGCGCCGAGCAGAAGCGGCTCGGCAAGGAGACCGGCCCGCAGATGGGGCGCCTGAAGGGTCGCCTCAAGTCCGCCGAGGGGGACGAACGAAGCGCCATCGAAGCGGAGCTCGTCGCGCTCGAACGCCGACCCGCCGAACTCAAGGCGTCGATCCAGACGCTCGAGACCGAACTCGCCGCGGTCGAGCCGGGGTGGCGCAGCCTGTGGATGCAGGTTCCGCAACCCCCCGCCGAGGACGTGCCGCCCGGCAAGGGCAGCGAGGACAACGTCGAGATCCGCCGCTGGTCGCCGGAAGACTTCGATCCCGCGAAGCCCTTCGCCGAGAACCGCGGGTTCGCCCCGAAGACCCACCTCGAGCTGGTGCGCGACCTCGGTCTCGTCGACTTCGAACGCGGCGTCAAGATCGCGGGAAGCCGCCACTACGTGATGACCGGTCTCGGCATGCGCCTGCACCAGGCGGTGCTGCGCTGGGCGTTCGACTTCATGACCATCGACCAGGGCTTCACGCCGCTCTCGGTGCCGGTGGTCGTGAAGGAGGAGTGCATGACCGGCACCGGCTTCTTCCCCTCCGGCCGCGATCAGGCCTACCACATCGAAGAAAGCCGCCGCGGCTCGGGTCACGATCTCTATCTGACCGGCACCGGCGAAGTCGGGCTGATGGGCTTCCACGAGAACGAGATCCTCGAGGAGAGCACCCTGCCGCGGACCTACACCACGGTCTCGACCTGCTTCCGCCGCGAGGCCGGCGCCGCCGGCAAGGACACCGCGGGCCTCTACCGGATCCACCAGTTCGACAAGGTGGAGCAGGTCGTGATCTGTCCACCCGACGACGCGATCAGCCGCGACTGGCACCGGAGGATGCTCGGCTTCGTCGAGACCCTGCTGCAGCGGATCGGGCTTCCGTACCGCCTGCTGCAGTGCTGCCGCGGCGACCTCGGCGCCAAGAACGAGGACATGATCGACGTCGAGTGCTGGATGCCCGGCCGTGGCCCCGACGGCCCCGACGGCCGCCCCGTCGGCGACTGGGGCGAAACCCACTCGGCGAGCCGTCTCGCGGACTTCCAGACCCGTCGCCTCAACCTGCGTTGCCGCGAGGGCAAGGGACCGACGCGGTTTCCCTACGCCCTCAACAACACGGTGCTCGCGAGTCCGCGGATCCTCATCCCGATCCTCGAGATCCATCAGCAGCCCGACGGCAGCGTCGTCGTGCCCGAGGCGCTGCGGCCCTACATGGGCGGCGTCGAGCGGATCGGCTGAAGACCTCCCGCAGGACGCGTCGCAGCGTCTCATTCAGGTGAAGAGCGCCGGCACCACCTCGCCGTGGACGTCGGTCAACCTGAAGTCGCGTCCCTGGAATCGGAACGTCAACTGCTTGTGGTCGAGTCCGAGCAGGTGCAGGATCGTCGCCTGCAGGTCGTGCACGTGCACGGGATCGTGCGCCACGCGGTAGCCGAACTCGTCGGTCTCGCCGTGGACGAGGCCCGCCTTCACCCCGCCGCCGGCCATCCAGATCGTGAACGAATGCGGGTGGTGGTCCCGGCCGAGGAACTTCGAGCCGTTGCGCTCCTCGTTCATCGGGGTGCGCCCGAACTCGCCCGAACAGACCACGAGGGTGTCCTCGAGCATGCCCCGCCGTTCGAGGTCGAGGACCAGCGCCGCCGCGGCCCGATCGGTCTCGCGGCACTTCTTGGGCAGCTGGGTGACGATGTCGTCGCCGGCGCTGGTGCCATGGACGTCCCATCCGTGGTCGAACAGCTGGACGAAGCGGACGCCGCGCTCGAGGAGGCGTCGCGCGAGCAGGCAGTTCCGGGCGAAGCTCGGGGCGTTGGGATCGGCGCCGTAGAGCTCGAGCGTCTCCTTCGACTCGCCCGCGAGATCCATGGTCTCGGGCACGGACATCTGCATGCGGAAGGCGAGCTCGTACTGCTCGATGCGTGCGAGCGTCTCCGGATCTCCGTGCTCGGCGTGCCCGAGGGCGTTGAGGCGTGCGAGGCTGTCGAGCATGCGTCGTCGGCCGGTTCGATCGAGTCCCGGCGGATCGCCCACGTGAAGCACCGGCTCGCCCGAGCTGCGGCACTGCACCCCCGAATAGACCGTCGGCAGGAAGCCGCTGCCCCAGACGCTCTTGCCAGCCGAAGGGTTCTTGCCGCCCGAGACCAGCACCACGAAGCCGGGCAGATCGCGATTCTCGCTGCCGAGGCCGTAGACCGACCACGAACCCATCGACGGACGCCCTGGACGCGGCGAGCCGGAGTAGAGGAAGAGCTCCGCCGGGGCGTGGTTGATCTCGTCGGTGACGACGGACCGCACGATCGCGATCTTGTCGACGATCTTCGCCTGGTGCGGCAGCAGTTCGCTGACCCACGCCCCGCTCTTGCCATGCTGGGCGAAGGAGTACGGCGAACCGAGCAACTTGGGATGGCCCTTGATGAAGGCGAACCGTTCGCGGGCCAGCAGCTCGTCGGGACACGGCTGACCGTCGAGGCGCTGCAGCTCGGGCTTGGGATCCCAGAGATCCTGCTGCGGCGGGCTGCCGGCCATGTGCAGGTAGACCACGCGCTTGGCCCGCGGGGCGAAGTGCGGCGCCGGAACGCCTCCGTTGCCGATCGCGGCGCCCGACTGCGGGGCGGACTCCCGGGCCCCGCCACGCAGGCCCGCGGCGAGGGCTCGCGCCGAGTGCTCGCCGAGCATCGAGGCCAGCGCCGCCACGCCGACACCGCTGCCGAGTCGCCCGAAGAAGTGTCGACGCGTCGTCGTCCGGGCCGTTCCCACTCGAGCAGGATCCAGATGCGGATCGAACTCGGTGTGATGCTCGCGGCGGCGACCTGAATTCGGGGGTGTGCTCGTAGGTGTACTCATGGGCTTGTCGTCGTTCGTCGGGACGAGACGTGATCGACGCGGCGGCGGTTCACGGCTTCACCAGAAACTCGTCGAGGTTCAGGAGCACCGAGGCCGCCGTGGTCCACGCTGCCGCCTCGACCGGATCGAGATCCTCGGGCAACGGACCGATCGGGTCCTCGGCGAAGCGCCGCGCCTCCGCCGGCTGCGACGACCAGGCGAGCCAACGGTCCTCGACGAGGGCCAGCAGTTCCTTCCGCTCCGCTGTCGAGGGTGGCCGGCCGAGGGCTCGCAGGAACATGCGTGTGGCGCGGTCGGCATCGTCGAATCCGGCATCGGCCATCGTCCGCCGGGCGAGGCCCTGCGCGCACTCCACGAACGCGGGGTCGTTCAGGGTCACCAGGGCCTGAAGCGGCGTGTTGGTGCGGCTCCGCCGCGAGACGCAGACCTCTCGGCTCGGCGTGTCGAAGGTCGCCATCGACGGATAGGGGACGGTACGGCGCCAGTAGGTGTAGATCCCGCGGCGGTACCGATCCTCGCCGGAGCTCGTGTTCCAGGTGCTCCCGTTGTAGATCACCGTCCACAGGCCGTCGGGCTGGGGCGGGAAGACCGGAGGACCGAACATGCGATCGCTGAGCAGCCCGCCCGCGGCGAGCGACGAGTCCCGGATCGCTTCGGCATCGAGCCGGATCCTCGGGAACCTCGCCAACAGGCGTTGCCGCGGATCGATCTCGTCGGCTCCGGGATGCCGACGGCTGCTGCGACGGTAGGTCTCGCTCGAGACGATCTCGCGGAGCAGGGTCTTCAGGCTCCAACCGCCGTCCTCGAGCGCCGTCGCAAGGGCGTCGAGCAGTCGCGGATGACTCGGCGGCGTGCCCTGGATCCCGAAGTCCTCGACGGTCTCGACGAGACCGAGGCCGAAGAGTTCCGCCCAGATCCGATTCGCCAGGACCCTCCCGGTCAGGGGGTTCCGCCCGTCGAACAGGAACCTCGCGAGTTCGAGGCGGTCCTGCGGCATCGTCTCGGCGTCGCGGCCGCCAAGCAGCACCTTCGGCACGCCCGGCTCGACGAGATCCGTGGGCGACAGGAAGCTCCCGCCCGCGAGGATCCGCGTCTCGCGGCGGGCCTCCTCGGCGACCCGTTCGAGCACCGGCACCTTCGGCTGGAGCGGTGCATCGAGCCAGGCGAGGTCGATCGTCATCGCGAGCGTCGGCTTCTCGTCGGGCGTGTCCGCGTCGGCGGTCTGGTTGAAGATCGCGAAGAGGCGGTAGTACTCCTCGTGCGTGATGGGATCGAATTTGTGGGTGTGGCACTGGGCGCACGCCGCGGTGAGGCCCTGGAACACCTCCATCGTGGTGTTCACGCGGTCGACCACCGCGGCGACGCGGAACTCCTCGTCGCTGGTGCCGCCCTCGTCGTTGTTCATGGTCTGCCGGTGGAAGCCGGTCGCGAGCCGGGTCTCGTCGGTCGCGTCCGGCAGCAGGTCGCCGGCCAACTGCTCGGCCGCGAATCGATCGAGTGGAAGGTCGCGGTTGAACGCCCGGATCACCCAGTCGCGATAGGGCCACACCGTGCGCCCATCGTCCTTCTCGTAGCCCTTGCTGTCGGCGTAGCGTGCGAGGTCGAGCCACCAACGCGCCCACCGCTCGCCGAAGGCGGGCGACGCGAGCAGGCGATCGACCGCGTCCGCGTAGGCGCCATCCGAAGGATCCGCCAGGAACGCCTCGACCTCCTCGGCGCTTGGCGGCAGGCCGGTCAGATCGAGGGACACCCGCCGAAGCTGCGCCGTCGGGTCGGCGCGGCCATGAGGTTCGAGTCCCGCACGACGAAGGCGCTCGGCGATCTCGACATCGATCGTGTCCCGCAACGGACGCGACGCCGGCAACGAAGGCGACCCCGCATCGGTCGTCGGCGGCAGGAACGCCCAGTGCTCGCCCCAGGGAGCCCCGGCGTCGATCCACCGCCGCAGCAGTTGGATCTCCTCGCCCGAGAGCGGCCGCGGGTGAACCTCCGGAGGGGGCATCCGCAGGTCGGGATCGGTCTCGACGATCCGGTAGAGCAGTTCGCTCGCCTCGGCGTCGCCGGGAACGACCGCGACGAACCCGTCGCCGAGATCCGCCCGCTGCCCTTCGATCGTGTCGAGCCGCAGATCCGCCTGCCGCGTCGCCTCGTCGGGCCCGTGGCAGGCGAAGCACTTGGAGGCGAGCAGCGACCGTACTTGCGGAACGAGATCCTCATCCTCGTCCGTGCGTGCCGGTCGGCGCGTCGCATGATTCTTCGTCTCGATCCGCCCGCCCTCGGCGCCGAGGGCCGGCGTCTCGCGGGCGACGGCCGCGCCGAAGACCGCCACGAATCCCGGCACACCGATGGCTGCGATCGCTATCACCCGACCGCAGCGGACCAGCGACGACGCATCGAACGCAGACGGCATGGGATCACGATACCGGTCGCGACCGCGCCCTGCAGCATGTCATGGCGAACAAGGGCC
>JAFMML010000100.1 GCA_017859745.1 Planctomycetota bacterium | reverse complement strand
TGGTCGTGCCGGATGCCGGCGGACGCCGGATCGGATCGGGAACCGCGACCCTGCGGGCCATCGAGGCGTGGCGACGGCGACTCGACCGCGGCGCAGATGACCTCCGCGGCCGGCGTCTGGCGATCGTCCACAGCGGAGGCGACAGCAGGCGCCTGCCCGCCTACGCGGCCGAGGGCAAGATCTTCGCGCCGCTGCCCTCCAGCGACGTGTCGCCCTTTCCCGCGGAGGCACCGGGCACGGTTTTCGACGGGGTGCTCGAGGACCTCGAGTCCTTCGAGTGGCCGGCCGGCGGCGGGGTGGTGATCTGCTCGGGCGACGTGGTGCTCGCGCTCGCCGCGCAGCGTCTTTCGTTCTCTTCCGACGGGGTCGAGGCGGTGGCGATGCCCGGCCCGGTCGAGCGAGGCGCGGGCCATGGCGTGTTCGCCGTCGAGGGGGAACGCGTCCGGGCGATGCTGCAAAAGCCCGACGCGCAGACCTGTGCCCGTCACGATGCCGTCGATTCGTCGGGTCGAGTGAATCTCGACACCGGGATCGTCGCGCTGCCGTGGCCGATCGCCCTGCGATGGCTCGAACTGGCTCGGACGCACGGACTGCTCGGCGATCGTCCGCCGCAGGTCGATCTCTATGCCGATCTGCTGCCGCGACTCGCGGAGGAACTGCTCGAGGCGGGGCCGGCTGCGCAAGGCCACGCCCGCTCGTTCCTCGAGGCCATCCGATCGGAACGCGCGGTCGCCGGATTCTCGGTGCAGTCGGTCCCGTCGGGCCGGTTTCGCCACGTGGGAACCACTCGAGAACTGCTGGCGGAGACCGCTGTCGCGAGTCGTCCTGTTTCGGACGATGCGGCGCCGTTTCGCATCGATTCGCCGTGGTGCGAGGGTTCGACGGGGCCGCGCGACGCCTTCGTCGATCGGTGTGGCGAGGTCGAACTGCATCTCGGGCACGACGCTCTCGCCGTCGGCGTGCCGGGCGGGATCGAGGCCGCAGTCGCGATCCCCGACCGGACCGGCCTCGTGGTGGTTCCGATGCGGCCGAGCGGTCACGCCGCGATCGCCTTCGGCCTCGACGACGACTTCAAGTCCCCGCGAAGGGAGAGTGGGACCTTCGCCGGACGCTCGTTGGCGGACCTTCCCGCTCGATGCTGGTCGGAGCCGGACGAGCGATCGCAGACCCTGTGGAACGCTCGGCTCTGGCGACGCGGTCCGGCGGAGGAGAGTGTTCGACATGCGCTTGCGACGGCGAGGTGCGAGGTCGATCTCGAGGATGGTCTCCTTTCTGCTGCGGAGGTCTTTGCGGCCGTCGACCACCGGCGCCTCGAGACGCAGCGGCGTCGGTGTCGTCGTGACGCGGCGACGTGGGCTCTGGCGGCTCGCGATCTCGAGCCCCTCGCAGAGGCGCGTTGGGCCCGCGTAGCGGCGGACGTCGCGGAGTCGGCGGAATCGCGTATGCAGTGCCGGGCTCGAGCGTTCGCGGCGGTGACCCGAGCAGCGATCGAATCCTGTGCTGCGGCGGACCGAGCGGACCCATCCGAGTCCGGTGCCAGGTTCGGCTCGCAGCTCCCACGGGAGGTGCGGGTCCGGGCACCGGCGCGAATCGACCTCGGTGGCGGATGGACCGACACGCCGCCGATCTGTCTCGAGGTTGGAGGCACGGTCCTGAACCTCTCGGTCGAGGTCGAAGGCACGCTGCCGATCGAGGCGGTCGCGCGTCGAATCGAGACGCCGGTCGTGCGCCTGGTCAGCGAGGATCTTGCGGGAGTCTCCGAGATCGGGGACGCCGCCGGACTTCTCAGGCCTTCGGACCCCACCGATGGCGGCGACTGGGCGTTGCTGCCGCGCACGGTGGTGGCGATGGCGCTGGAGGCGGAACTTGCGCGGGGGACGACGCTGGCCGAGCTTCTCGAACGCGACGGCGGCGGCATCGAGTTGCGGCTGTCATCGAGTCTGCCGAAGGGATCGGGACTCGGAACGAGTTCGATTCTCGGCGCGAGCGCGATCGCGGCGGTCCACCGGCTTCGCGGGCGTTCGCTCGATCGCGATCGTCTCGTGATCCGCACGACCGCCCTCGAGCAGCGCATGGGCACCGCGGGCGGCTGGCAGGATCAGGCTGGCGGTCTCACCGGCGGGTGCAAACTGCTGCGGACGGCTCCAGGCCTGGATCAGATTCCACACGAGGTTCCTGTCGGCGTCTCGGACGCGTTCTGGCACGAACGGGTGCTGATCCACTCGACGGGCATCCAGCGGCTTGCGAGGAACATCCTGCAGGAGGTGGTGTGGCGATGGCTCGGCGGAGGCCGCAGGATGCGACGCATCGCCCGGGAACTGCAGGCCGGCGCCGTCGAGGGATACGCAGCCCTTGCCGCCGGGGAATTCGATCGCTTCGCCGCGACGGTCGGCGAGTACTGGCGCCTCAAGCGGGAGCTCGATCCTGGGTCGTCCACTCCGCAGATCGATGCGATGGTCGAGCCGGTCTCGGATCTGCTGTCGGCCTGGGAACTGCCCGGTGCCGGTGGCGGCGGATTCCTGTTCATGATCGCTCGCGACGGCGAGGCGGCGCAGGAGATCCGGAGGCGATTCACCGCACGTCCGCCTCAAGCGCCCGACGCGGGCGGAGGCTTCATCGAGGTCGTCCCATCGGCTCGGGGTCTGACCATCGAGGTCGATGGCGAGAACTGAGTTCCGGCCCTGCGGTGTGAGGCGATCACGTCGGCATGATCAGGCCATCATCAGGCCATCATCAGAAAGTCCTCGCCCTCGCGGCGCCCCGACGCAAGCAGGGTCGTGCGAATCTCCTCGCGGGCCCCGCGGACGCCGACCCCAGACAGAATGAACGAGTCACCGGGGTCGGGCAGCCGGTCCGGACCCACCACCGGCACGCCCAACGAGCGTTGCCCGATGCGATCGGAATCGATGTCGATGAAGCCGGCGATGGAGATCCCGTGCTCGACGAGCGTGTCGAAGCGGCGCCGGGTCACGCGGCCGCTTCCCCAGAGCCACAGCGGCCGACGTTCGTCGCGGCGCTCGAGATCGATCGCGAGATGTCGGCAGCGGAGGCGACTGGTCGCTTCGATCGAGTAGCGCGGATCGGTTCGAGAGAGGCGATCTGGCGGGTCGTTCCAGCGAAGCAGGACCTCGGGGACCTTGCCGAATCGCACGCCGGCGTCGATCCATCGCAGCCACAGTTCGTGGTCCTCCGGGAACGGGCCGTCGCGGTAGGCGCCGAGACGCTCGGCCAGATCGCGGCGAAACATGACGCTTGGATGGGGAAGGGGGCTGTCGACGAAGCGGTTGAGCAGGATCGACCGGTGATCGAGGAGCGAGTTCGTCCACGCGACGTGTCGGGCGTATCCCGCCGCGGCGACGGGATCGCCACCGAAGTCGACGAGGCATCCGACCACGCCGAGTTCGGGAGTCCGTTCGAGGAGGTCGACCTGTCGAGCGAGACGGTCGGGCAGGCACTCGTCGTCGGCATCGAGCCGGGCGATGAATCGGCCCGCGGCCTCGCGACATCCGGTGTCGAGGGCGGCGACGAGGCCGCGGCTGCCGAGGGGCGATGCGGTTTGGTGGACCCGGATGCGGGAATCGGCGGCGGCGAACTCGGCCGCGATCCGGGGGGTGTCGTCGGTCGAGCGGTCGTCGACGAGCAGCAGCTCCCACGACGAGGACGTCTGCGCCTGGACGCTCGTGATCGCCCGGGCGAGCGTCGCCTCGCCATTTCGGACAGGCATCAACACGGTCACGGTGGGGGAGTCGGGCATCGGATGGCCGGCGGTGGGGAGCGGCGAGGAGGTCCTCGGGACCGGCCGAGGGGGCGGCGGCGGTCGACGTGAACCCGGGAGGCCCCAGTCGATTGCGGGCTCGTTTGGAGATCAATCGTGGACAGGCATCGATCGTCCCGGAGGGCGTCCTGACAGGAGTTGCCGCCAAATCGTGGACCGGCATCGACAACGCTCGCCTGTGGGACAAGACCCGGTGCGGGGCACGGATGACCGTCCCGTTCGAGATCGCCGACCTGTTCGCAAGTCCATTCAGGCCAGAACCCTCGCCCCCGGATCGGTCCGCCCCCAGCCCGGACCGCTCAGGTGTTTCGTATTGACCGCGCCGACCCTGGTTGGGGGCGGTCTCAGCGCCTTCGGGCCGCCGGTAGCCCGGGTCTCCTGATGCTCGCGGCCCCAGCGGTCGTTCGCCTCGGTCGAACCTGACGAGACGCGACGGCGATGGGGCAATCGTCCTCGATCGGGCGACGATCTCGCGTTGGTCGTCTGTCCGCCGGTTGACGGAGTGCCGGTGTCCTTTAGAGTGCCGTGGTCCGGGAACATTCGGCGGTCGAGTTGCGACGTCGAGGAGGAGAAAGAACCACGATGCGACACACATTGCTTGGTGACGCCGCTGTCGGCTTGTCCGCTGGACGCTGCTCGATTCGCGTTCTGGCCGTGGCGACTGTTCTGTCGGGGCATTCGATGGCGTTGGCGACCACGTGGACGATCTCGGGGGCCTCGGCGGGGGGAGCCTCCCAGTCCGTGACCTCGCTGGCCGGTGGCAGCGTCGGAATCAACGTCGATGCGTCGGGCTTCACTTCAAGCACCGTGGCCGATCCGGCCGGGGTCCGGACGGCGTTGTGGGGCGCGGTGGGAGGCTTCTCCGGTCCACTGCCGCCGGGCAACCTCGGATTCTTCGGGTTCACCGACACGGGAGGGAGTGGGGCCACCTACTTCGGGTTCGCATGGTTCTCCAACCCCTTCGCCTCTGCGGAGACCTTGACCTTCACTTCAAGCAACTCGGCCCAGCAGGGGGTATTGACCAATATCTCCGGTGCGACGTCATCCGGCGGGAGTCTCACGCCAACGCCTGATGTTGGCACGCCGGAGAACAACTTCTACTACTACCTTTTTGCCAATGTCGCTCCATCGTCCACGATCTCCATCTCGGGGACCGTCGCCAACCAGGCCGTGAAGTGGCTGGATTGGAGCGGCTCGTCGTGGACGAGTCTCCCAGGATCGTCGGGGGTCTCGACTGGATCCAGTGGTGCCTTTGCACTGGGGAGTGCCGTGGCGGCGAGTGCCGTGCCGGGGGGTGCGGCGGGTCTGGCAGGGGGACTTGCTGCGATGTTGTTCCGCCGCCGCCGCCAGCGGGCCAACGCCTGAGGACGACTTTCAAGAGTCTGTTCCGCAGGTGTTTAGGTTGAATTCAGGTACAGGGCTCGGACGGTCCGCGTGGCGGCAGTCGCTCACCCCGCGGTGCGGGTGGCGGGGGCGCCGACCTCACCGCCGCGAGGGGAGGGCGAGCCGAGCTGCCCCAAGACCCACGGGTCATGCCGCTTGGGGCGTCTGCGGCACGATTCCGCGGCAAGAAAGGGCCAGGGACGGTGCTCTACAGGACACACTCGAACGAGGTGTTTCTGGATTCGACAGAAACTTGAGCGGTATCTGGAAGTTCGCATGAGATTGCCCCCGGAAATCGGGCTTGATCTAGCAGATTCCCGAGGATTGCCCTTGCATCCGTTGTAGATGAGGTATTCTTGGTGGGTCAGCGGTCGTATCCGTCTGACGCCCCAGATGTGTCCGCTGCGGTGGCGGACCTGACACCCGTGAGAGAGTCTCGTGATTCTCGGACGGATGATCAGGATGAGAACCTCCGGGGGTGGTGTGAGAAGGAGCCGAGTGGCTCGAAACCAACGAGTCCGAGGGGACTCAGAAAGAGGAGCTAGAGAATGAAGAAGAGCATGATTGCGACCGCCGTGGTCGCGACCGCGGGTCTCGCCGCTTCGGCGAACGCGGGGTACTGGACCATCTCTGGTGCCAACTACCAGAACGGTGGCACCAACAACATCGCCGTCTCGCAGGTGGATAACCAGGTCAACACCTACGTGTCGAGCACGTTTAGCGGTGCGGCCGGAACCCAGACGACGCTGACGGGTGCGGAGGTCACGAGCACGCTGAGCAACCTCGGTGTTACGCTCAGCAACAACACGCTGACCTACTTCGGCTTCGAGGATTCGGTGGCCGGTCCCGGTTACTTCGGGATCGCCTTCAAGAACACCTCGGGTAGCAACTACTACCTGAACCTCCAGGCTGGTTCGTTCGCCGCCAGTGGTAGCGAGGGTGTCTT
>JAFMML010000046.1:17250-23452 GCA_017859745.1 Planctomycetota bacterium | reverse complement strand
ACTCGTGCGCCTTGGTGCAGCGATCGCGAACGCTCTCGGGCATCGGGTTGGGCTTCTCCCAGACGATGTCCTGCCGAAGCCACCATCCATCGGCCTGCAGGGCGAAGGCCACGCGCCACGGCACCCCGATCAGATCCTTCGGCTTGAGCACCGCGCACGGTCGATCGCCGTCGGCATTCGCCTCGGCGCCGGCACGACGACGCGCCGACTCGTCCCGAGTGCCGTAGGAGAGCAACGCGCCCGGCGTGCTGGCGAACGAATCGCCGAGGTTGAGCCAAAGGGTGCCTTCGGGCACGAGCACCCGACGCACCTCGCGAAAGATCTCCACCAGTCGCGCGACGTACTCGTCGGGCGTGTCCTCGAGGCCGAGCTGCCCGGGCGTGCCGTAGTCCCGCAGGCCCCAGTACGGCGGGCTGGTGACGCAGCAGTGGACGCTCTCCTCCGGAAGTCCTCGCAGACCCTCCACCGCGTCGGCGTGGATGATTCGGACCTCCGGAACGGCCGGCCCGTTCGCACTCTCGGCGGACGCTCCATCGGCGTCGGAGTCCGGCGGCGAGGCGTCGGACGTTCGGTCCGTCGTGCTCATCGGGAACGTCCCGCGGGGCGTGCTGAGTCGGCGACCGGTCGCAGGGCCTTCATTCGGGCAGCGTACCGAAGACCAGCCGCCACGGCATCACGGCTTCGAGGGCGTCCACGCCGCCAGAAGACGCACCACGTCCCCCGCGTCGACCACGCCGCTGCCGTCGAGATCGGCCCGCGACGCGCAGGCCGCTCCGCCGCTCGTACCCCAAGACGAAAGCAGCATCGACAGATCGGCGGGCCCCACCTCGCCGTCGCCGTCGAGATCGCCTTCGAGACGACCCAGCGAATGCAGCGCATCGACGAAGGCACGCGCCAGCATGCGCTGCCCCTCGGTGCTGAGGTGCACCGTGTCGATGAGGAAGCTCTCGTCCTTCGGCCCCCACCCGTAGCGCTCCGCGGTGATGCGTCGCAGGTTGACGAAGGCGAGCCCCGGGTCGTCTTCGGCAAGTCCGGCGAGCACCGCGGGCTGGCCGTCGAAGATCGCCTGTTCCTCCACATCGAGTCCGGCGTGGTGGACCTCCCCGACCAGCACGATCGGAAACTCGTCGTTCCCCATCGCCTGACGGATCCAGTCGATCGCGTCGCGGAGATGCGCCTCCCATGTCGCCAGATCCACGAGTTCCGTGGTCTCGTTGGCTCCGAAGTGGAGCACTGCGAGTCGAGGCCCGAGTCCTTCGAGCATCCATCCCGAGTCGCCGTGCAGCGACAGCAGTTGATCGATCCGGTAGCCGCCCTTGGAGAAGCCCTGCACGACGACGCCCCGCTCGTCGGCGAGATCGACGAAGCGCAGTCCGACGATCTCGGTGGGCAGCTTCGGATCGTTCCCCGCGATCTCCACCGACATGTAGGGCAGTCCCGCGAAGTCGAGCGGCGGCGTGCGTGCCGTGCGGATCTGCGGTGCGCCCGCGCTCGACAGATCGATTTCGAACCCGCCTCCGCCGGTCGCCGCCGCGAAGTAGCTCGGACTGCTGGTCGCCCGCGGCATCGCACGCCACGTGGCGCCTCCGCTTTCGGGTCGGGTCGCCGCCACCAGTTCGGCGACGACGTGAGTGCTGGCGTTGTCGAAGTACGGGAACTGCGGAATCTGGGGATCTCCGTTCAGGGATCCGTCGTGCAGCAGCATGCCCAGAAGACCGTAGGACTGCGCCGACGAGTCGACCGATCGGTGACTCCGAACGCGCACGCCCGGAAGGATCGACGCGGCCGGCAGCGTGGTGGCGGCACCGTTGGGCGAGGCCACCGCCGCCCGCCACAACCACGCCGCGGGCGAACTCGACCCGATCGACCAGTGCGACAGCACCGGGGTCTCGCCGATGGCGCCGATGCGATCGAAGAACGCCAGGTTGATGTTGGGGAGGTAGCTGCAGCCGGATCCGCCCGGACACATCTCCTGCGAGTCGCCGAGGATCGCGATGCGAACCACCTCGTCGTGGCCCGCACAGAGGATCTGCTCGAAGCGCTCCGGGTCGATCGCGATGGTCCGCGAGATCTCCTGCCACGATGGGGGCTCCATCGCGGAGATCGATTGCAGACACAACATGGCGACACATCCGAACACGAGCGATCTGCTCCGGGAGCTTCAGGTCTCGGCCGTCCGGCTCGACCTGCGCGGGATGCGCGGCGACCGGATTCGTCCGTTGGAAAGGTAGGCGGCGGAACCTCCCGATCCAGCGGAGGCTCGACGAATGGCCCACCGCCGCGGCCGCCTGCGACGTCTCGGGGAACCCGTCGCCCCCCGAAACGGACTGGACGGGTCGAGAGGTCCCAGAACCGGGGCCCCTCGGGGTCGCGGCAACCCGGGGGCGAAGCCCTCCGCGACCCGATTCACTCCACGTCGTCCCCCGGCTCGTCAGTCCATCTGCTCGGGAAGTCGGGTGGCGGGACGCACCATCGCCATTCGCAGCACCACCAGACTCGTCACGCCGATCGCGGCGACGTCCCAGCCGGCCGGGATCGTGCCCGTCCCGCCGCCGAAGTTGCCGAGCCACGAGATCGCCGCCATCGCGAGCATCCACGGCAGGAGCCAGCGGAGGCCTTCGAGGTCCAGCGGAACCTCGGACTTCCGAATCCGATGCACCGTCGCGAATCCGATCGCGAGCACCGCCAGCAGGCCGAAACACACGCGGTTGGTCTCCCACCCGCACCAGTACACGATGACGTTCGCCGCCACGAAGGCGACCGGACCGATCAGACCTGCGAAGGGCAGCCGGAACCGACGCTCCACGTCCGGCGCCGACCGCCGCAGCGTCAGCAAGGCCAGCGGTCCGAAGGCCAGGGAGATGATCTGGATCGAGCTGATGAACGAGACGATCGACTGCCACGTCTGCGACGGTGCGAAGAAGACCAGTCCCACGAGGAAGTTGACACCCAAAGCGAAGGCGGGGACACCCTTGCGGTTCAGTCGGGCGAAGGCTCCGGGGAGCTGGCCGTTCCTCGCCATCGCGAAGGAGAGCCGAGCACTCGCGCTCGCAAAGACCAGGCCGCACCCCCCGGGCGACAGCAGGCTGTCGATGAAGATCACCTTCACGAGCCACGCCAGTCCCGCTGCCGCCGCGAGTTCGACGAAGGGGCCCGCGGCGACCTCGGTCGACAACTTCGACCAGCCTTCCGAGAGCGCCTCCTGCGGGATCGCCCCGATGAATCCGATCTGGATGAGGAGGTAGATGCCGCCGGTGAGGAGGACCGAACCGATCAGCGCCAGAGGCACGTCCCGCTGCGGATTTCGCGCTTCTCCCGCGAGTTCGATCGCGGCTCGGAATCCGAGCATCGCGAAGAGCGCCCCTCCGGTCGAGACCCCTGCAAACACGCCGGACCAGCCGTTCGGCATGAATCCGCCGTGGTCGGTGAAGTTCCCGCCTTCGAAGCCTCGCGACATGAGAAGGATCGGGATCGAGACCGGAACCAGCACCTTCCAGATCGTCAGGATCTTGTTGCTCTCTCCGAACCAGGACACGCCCATCAGATTGATCGCGCTCATGCCCAGAAGCAGTCCCGAGGCGAGCACGAATCCCGATCCCGACAGCGATTTCGAGCCTTCCGCCGCCAGCAGCCACGGCCACTCGTCGGCGAGGTATCGCACCATTGCCTGCACCTCGATCGGAGCGATCGCGACGTAGCCGAGCCAACACGCCATGCCCGCGACGAAGCCGGCAAGGCCTCCGTGCGAGAAGAAGCTGAATCGAGCGAGACCGCCCGCGACCGGGAAGGTTGCGCCGAGCTCCGCGTAGACCAGCGCAAGAAGCAGCGAGACTCCGATCGCGATCAGCCAAGTGAAGATCGCACCCGGCCCGGCGACCTGAGCCACGAACATCGGAGCGAACAGCCAGGCGCTGCCGATGATCGCGCCGGTCGAGATCGCCAGCATCGGAAGGGCACCGAGGTTGCGTTCGAGCTTCGGGGCGGACATGGACTCTCCTGGCTTGCCTGACGAGACGAACTGCTCGCGTTATCGTCCAAATTTCCAGGTGCACCCGCAACCCGACGCTCCCGGAGGCGACCCTTGTTCGACATGCCGGACCTGATCCCCGCCACCATCGCCGCCTATCTCGCCCTGTTCGCGATGATGAATCCGATCGGCAACACGCCGGTCTTTCTGAGCGTCGTCGGGAACACCCCCGCCTCGTTCCGGACTCGCGCGGCGTTCATCACCTGCTTCTCGATCCTCGTGATCCTGGTGGGCTCGATCTTCGGCGGCACCGCGATCCTCTCGGCCTTCGGGATCAGCATGCCCGCCTTCGAGATCGCCGGGGGAGTCATCGTCCTGGGCATCGGTCTCAAGATGCTCCACGGCGGCGAAAACTCCACCCACCAGACGCCCGCCGGAGCCGAAACCATCGCGGACAAGGAGAAGGAGGCGTCGAGCAAGCTGATCGTGCCGCTGGCCATGCCGATCTTCGGCGGCCCCGGCTCGATCACCACCGTGGTCACCGTCGCCGCCGCCCATCAGGGAGACGGCGGGTACATCGGCACCGCCCTCGGCACGACGCTTCTCGTGGCGACGATGTTCCTCTGCTTCGCCGGCAGCAGCCTGCTTCGGAAGATCATCACCCCACAGGTCGAGCAGATCCTCGTGCGCTTCATGGGCCTGATCCTCTCCTCGATCGCGGTGGGCATGATGCTGCAGGGCATCGCCGTCGGCACCACCAACTTCATCAAGCGCGAGTCTCCGGCGATCGAGTCGTTCCTGCAACGGACCCTCGACGATGTGCAACCACACACGCCGACCGATGCCGTCGAGGAGGGGGAGTCCGCCCCATCGAGTTCCGGAGCGAAGTGACCGACACTGCAGGTGTCGCCACCGAGTTCAACACGGAGCCCTCCAGTGATCGCCATGAACCTCCCGTCCACCCGCAAGGCCGGGATCGTCGCCACGTCGGTCCTCGTCTCGACGCTTGTCGCCTGCCGCGGTCCGGCTCCGCTCGCCGACGAGTCGCCGACCGTCCAGTCCGCTTCGGTCGAGGCCGGGCACGATGCCCCGCCGAGCAGCCCGCACGGGGCTCGCGACGTGCAGGAGCTGATGCAGGCGAAGCTGCTGCTCGCGGGCGAGCTCGTCAACGGCCTCGCCGTGGGCGATCTGGTCAAGGTCGCCGAAAGCGCGGAGGCGATGCGGGCCCTCAGCGAACGGGCCTCGTGGCGGGTGCAGGAGACGGTCACCTACGTCGCGCTCGGCGAGGTCTTCCGCTCGCAGCTCGACCGCCTCGCCGCCGACGCCCGCGCCGGCAACCGGGAGGCCCTGGTGGGCGACTACGTCGCGGTGACGAACACCTGCCTCGCCTGCCATCGCTATCTCGATCGGGAGCGCCGCGATCAGGACATGCCGGGGCGTCTGTCGGACCGCTCGACTCTCCTCGATCGTCTTGCGATCCGCTGAATCGTCCACCGACCCGCCTGCGACAGGAGCCCGCCGTCGATCGGCGGGCTCCTGCTTCTTCAGGGACGACTCGCCGAAAGGCGTCAGGCGTCGAGATCGAAGGACGTCGTCGAACTCTCGTCGCCTCGCTCGATCTGGACCCAGAGCCTTGCACCATCCGGCAGCGTCGACGGAATCTCCGCATGGGTGTGCCAGTGGTCTCCCTCGATCTCGGCCTTGGCCTTGACCGAACCGCGACCGTCCTCGGTGCCGATCCAGAAGCGGACCGCGGTGACGCCGACGCCCTTGCCGTCGCCGCCGTCGACCCAGACGTCGATCGGAGCCTCGCCGCCGGCGCTGAACTCGACGTCGTCGCGGGAGGCCTTCACGGTCATGCCGTCGACGGTCTGCTCGCCGAGCATCCGCATCTCGTGGTCGGCGACGTGCATGTCGCCGTGATCGTGGTCGTGGTCGTGGTCGGCATGATCATGATCGTGATCGGCATGATCATGATCCGCATGGTCGTGGTCGTGATCCTCGCCGGATCCGGCGTTGCCGCAGCCGGGCAGGACCGCGAAGGCGCCGAGAGCGAGCATCGCGGTCAGCAGGTTGGGAAGAAACAGGTCGCGTCGATCTGACTTCATCTGTGGACTCCTGTCGAAGAGGAAACGAATCAACCGGTGGAGGATCGAGCCCGACGGGCTCGTGGACAGGGGGACGGGACCTCGCCTCAGGCGTTGGCGGGTCGCGTGGCCGGCGCGGGGACGGCGT
>JAFMML010000046.1:0-16783 GCA_017859745.1 Planctomycetota bacterium | reverse complement strand
ACCAGGAGCGCCGTGCGGGCCCGGCCGGTCGAGAGCTGCAGCAGCAGGAACATCGCCACCACGACACCAGCGCCCATGATCCCGATCGTCCGGGCCGCGGACTGCTGGGCCTCGAACTGTCCGCCGTAGCGCACCGTGAAGCCGGCGTCGGCGACGATCGGATCCACTCGCTCCCGCACCGCCGCGACGAGATCGCCGAGGTTGTACCCCTCGGCGACGTTCGTCGAGATCACCGCCTTGCGGCGTGCGTTCTCCCGTGCGATGAGATTGCTGGTGCGTTCCGGGCCGATGTCCGCGACCTCGCGCAGGCGGACGAGTCCTCCCTGCTCGCCGCGCAGCATCAGATCCTCGATCTGATCGACGCGCTGCCGTTCGTCGTCGGCGAGGCGAACCACGAGGTCGTATCGACGGATCCCTTCGTTCACCTCCGCGACGGTCTCGCCGTAGAGGGCCTGCCCGACCTGCGTCGCCGCGGCGACCGGCGTCAGTCCGGCGTTGGCCAGATCCGCGGCGCGGTAGCGAATGGGCAGCGAGGTCACCATCACCTCGCGATTGGCGGCGACGTCCCGTGTTCCCGGAATCGACCGCAACGCCGTCTCGATGCGCCCCGCGACCGTCCGAAGACCGTCGAGATCGTCGCCGTAGACGTCGATTGCGATCGAGGCCGGCGTCCCCGAGAGCACGTGCGACATGCGGTGCTCGATCGGCTGGCCCACCATGGTGGTGATGCCCGGAATGTCCTCGAGCACGTCGTCGATCGCCGCCCGCAGCGCCGCCTGGTCGTATGCGGGATCGATGGTGACGTCGATCTCCGACGAGCTCACCGGTTCGGCGTGCTCGTCGCGTTCGGCGCGGCCCGTGCGCCGGGTGACGCTTCGAGTCCCCTCGAGCTCGACGAGGCGACGCTCGACCGCCGTCGCGAGGCGATCGCTCTCCTCGAGCGAGGTTCCCGGTGGAGCCATCAGAAAGACCGTGAAGGTGCCCTCGTTGAAGGCGGGCAGGAAGGACGTTCCGAAGGTCGCTGCCAGTGCGATCGAGCCCGCCGCAAGCACGCCCGAACCACCCAGGACCAGGCCCCGTCGACGGAGCGCCGCTCGAAGCATCGGGGCGTACATGGCCTTCAGGCGACGCACCAGCCAGCCGTCGCGGTGCCGGTCGTCCAGACCCGCGGCGGCCCGCTCGAAGCTGCGCCTGAACAGCAGGTGGCAGAGTGCCGGCGTCACCGTCAGCGCCACCGCGAGCGACGCGACGATCGAGACGATGTACGCCACCCCAAGCGGACGGAAGAAGCGACCCTCGATGCCCGCGAGGAAGAGCAGCGGCACGAACACCATGCAGATCACGATCGTCGCGAACACCATCGACGACCGGATCTCGTTGCTCGCCGAACAGACGATCTCGGCGACCGATCGACGCTCGTCGGCGGGCCGACCCGCGTTCTCGCGCAGGCGTCGCAGCACGTTCTCGACGTCGATGATGGCGTCGTCGACCAGTTCGCCGATGGCGACCGCAAGGCCGCCGAGCGTCATCACGTTGACGGTCAGGCCGAACGCCCACAGGACCAGCAGGGCCACCGCGATCGACAGCGGCAGGGCCGTCAGGGTCACCAGCGTCGCCCGGGCGTTGACGAGGAACAGGGCCAGGATCACCGCGACGATCACCGCGGCCTCGAGCAGGACCTTCAAGACGTTGTCGACCGAACGCTCGATGAAGCGGCTCGCCCGGAAGGGGTCCCGATTGAGCACCATGCCCGCAGGCATCGCCGCCTCGATCTGATCGAGGACCTCGTCGATTCGGCGGGTCAGTTCGAGGGTGTTGGTGCCCGGGGACTTCTGGATGCTGACCACGACCGCGGCGCTGCCACGATCCGCGGCGGTGCCCCGCTTCGGCGCACCGGCCAGCCGCACCTCGGCGACGTCGCCGATCGTCACCGGAGCGCCCGCGTCCATCGCCACGACGGTCCGCTCGATGTCCGCGACCTCGCGAACCCGAGCCATCTGTCGAATGGGCATCTCCAGGCGGTCCACGTTCTCGAGGTAGCCCGCGCTCGCGGTGGCATGGGCTCCTCTGGCGGCCTCGACCACATCGGCGATCGAGAGGCCGAAGAGCGCCAGGCGATCCTGATCGACGTCCACGCGGTACTGGGGAAGTTCACCGCCGATCGAGACCACCTTGGCGATGCCTGGGATCGCCAGCACCGCGTTGGCGAGGTCGAACTCGGCGAAGGAGCGAAGCTCCAGCGGCGACACCACGCCGTCGGGCGAGGAGAGCGCCAGCAGCATCACCTCGCCGGTGATGCTCGTCATCGGGGCGATCTCGGCATGGACGCCCTCGGGCAGGCGCTCGTCCACGTTCGCCAAACGCTCCGCCACCATCTGGCGGGCCCGGTAGAGATCCTCGCCCCAGTCGAACTCCGCCCAGACGATCGAGAGGCTCGTCGCGCTCGCCGATCGGACCTTGCGAAGTCCCGGCAGGCCGTTGACGGCGGTCTCGATCGGAAACGTGACGAACGACTCCACCTCGTCGGCGGAAAGCCCCCCCGCCTCGGACATGACGACCACCGTCGGGGCGTTCAGTTCCGGGAAGACGTCGACGGGCATCTCGCGCAGGCGCAGGCCCGCGAAGGCCGTCAGCAGGCCCGCGACCACCACGACCAGCGAGGCGTGACGCACCGAGAACTCGATGAGACGCGAGAGCATCAATGGTCCTCCGCATGGAAGGTGCCGTCCGCGTGGAAGTGTCCGCCCTTCGGAATGCTGCCGCTCATCGCGATCATCAACTGGTAGTTCCCCGCGACCACCACCTCGTCGCCAGCCGCCACGCCGCTGAGGATCTCGATGTGGCGACCATCGGATCGTCCGAGATCCGCCTCGAGGCGGATGGCCCGGTCGGGATCGCGAGGATCTCGTCGGAAGACGATCGGCACCACACCGTCCCGCAGCACCGCCCGTGTCGGAATCGCCAGCTCCTCGCGGCCGCCGTCGAGCACGATCTCGAGACTCGCCGCAAGCCCCGCCCGCGCCCAGTGGGCCGCGGTGGCCGGGGTGGCGATGACGTCGATGGTGCGCCGATCGGGATCGGCGGCGAGGTCGATCACGATGTCGGCATCGATGGCTGCCCGCACCTCGTCCTCGTCGCTGGTTGCCGCCACGATCCGTGCCGGGAGGCCGTCGCGCAGGAGATCCAGATCCCCTTGCAGCAGTCTGCCACGCAGCCGCAGGCGATCGGGCTGGACCACGGACAGGACCGGGCCGCCTTCCTCGACATGCCCGCCCGGGGTCGCGTCCAGCCGCTCGACGACGCCCGGCGCCGACGCGCAGACCACCAGTCCGGTGTCGCCGGTCTCGTCCGTCGCGGCGCAGGCGGAGGCGGAGCGCAGAAACGCCCGCTCGGCCTCGAGGGCTCGCAGCTCCGCGGCCAGCACTCGTTCGGTCGCCTGAAGCTCGGCGTCCTTCTCCATCACCTCGGCGAGTTCGGCCTGGGTCGCGTTGAGGGTCGCGCGAGCCTCGGTGGTCGCGGCACTGCTGCCGCCGCCGGCCTCGCGAAGACGGTCCAACTGCTCGAGCCGCTGTCGCCACAGTTCGACCTTGTCCGCGAGGCTCCGCTCGTGCACGCCGTGGGCCTGACGCACCGGCCCCATCGACTCGAGACGGGCCCGGGTCGCCGCGATCCGCTCGCCCAGACTCCGCCAACCGCTGCCTTCGAGGCGGTAGAGCGGGGTGCCCGCTTCGACCTTGTCGAACTGGTCGACCAGCAGCTCGATCCGACCGTCGAGCGGAGCCCGGTACTCGCGGCGCGCCGTCGGAAGCAGCTCGAATCGACCCGGCACCCGCATGGTCCGCTCGACGATGCGCGGTTCGACGGTGGCGAACTCGATCCCGAGGTTGCGACGGACCGTCGATGGAATGTCGATGCGATTCGTCGGGGCGGCCGCGGCTTCGCCGCCACCGGACTTCCTCGCCGGGTCCTCGACCGTGCACGCGGCCAGCACCGTGAGCAGACCCAGCATCGCCGTCGCGGCGCTGTGGCAGGCGGGACGGCGACGCGTCGCGCCGCCGTCGAATGTCGACTGAAGCTTCATGATCGGCCTCCGTGTTCGGGTGCGGCGATGTCGATGCCGCGTTCGGTTCGTGGTGGATCGGTCGTTTCTTCGCTCGCCTCGGATTCCACGTCCGGGACGTCGTCGGGACCGAGGGCGGCGGACAGGTCGATCGCCGCCAGCGCGACCTCGCGGCGCGACTCGATCAGTCGAATCGCGACCTGCTGGCGCTGGAGGAGACTGTCGAGCAGGATCAGGGTGTTGACCTCGCCGAGACGGGCGAGATCGCGAGCCTCCGCGTACTGGGTCTCGACCAGCGGGAGCAGGTCGAATCGAACCAGCTCCAGGTGGCGAGCCGCGCCACGAGACCGCTCACGGGCCTCGGCCAGGCGTGCGATCGCCCGCTCGATCTCCGCCGCCACCCGCACTTCCGCAGCCTCTCTCTCGGCCACTGCCGCCTCGATCGCCTGGCGATTGCCGTTGAAGATCGGAACCGGCAGGCTCAGTCCCAGCGTGAACTGGCGATAGCCGTCCTGTTCGCCGTATCCGGGGCCCACCACGAGGTCCGGCCACTGCCGGCGAACCTCCTCCTCCAGGAGCTTCTCGGCGACGTCGTAGTGCGCCACCGCCGCGACGACCGCGGGATGTCGTCGGTACGACGGAGCGTCGTCGGAGACGTCCGGGACCAGCGACGTGTCGATCGCCGGCGCCGGCACCGGCGCCACTTCGGGGGGCAGGCCCATGATCTCGAAGAGTTCGAATCGCGCCCGCTCCCGTCGCATCTCGAGCGCGACGATCGTCTCTCGCCCCCGGATCTCGGCGAGCCGGAACAGGCGCGCCTCGATGCGCGGCAGCTCGCCAAGCGACTCCATCGTCGCAACCACCTCGAACAGCGAGGACGCCTGATCGAGGAACATCGTCGCCGACCCGATCTCGGCTTCGATCGCAGACCAGGTCAGCCAGCGACGCTTCAACTCGTGGACCACCTCCCACTCGAGCGCGGCGATCTCGGCGAGCTCGGCGGAATGGGCGAGACCAAGGCGCTCCTTCTCGATCTCCAATCGCCCCGACAAGGGGATGGTGAACGAGATGGTTCCGAACAGCTCGTTGGGGTTGGCGATCGACTCGATGATTCGCGTGAACTCGAGTCCGATCTCGGGGTCGGGCCAGAGGCCGGCGTTCTCGGAGATCGCCTTGGCGACACCGGCCTCGGCACGCCGAGTCCGAAGCTCGGCGTTGAAGACCAGCGCGATGTCGATCGCCCGATCCAGATCGAGCGTCGGCCCGTCGGCGGCGTCCCCGGGCGGCCCGACCGCGAGGTCCATCGAGAACGACACGGGCGCCCGGTCGAGGAAGGCCTCCGCGAGTCCCGGCACGTCGAGGGGACGAGGTTCGTGGGTGCGACACCCCCCTGCCGCAAGGCAGAGCACGGTGCCGAGCATCGTCGGAGCGACGACGTGGGCGATCGAACTTGATTTCAGAAGGCAACTCATGCACGGTCCCTCGGTCGAGACGGACGGTCCAGCCGGCTGCAAACCGACCGACCACGGCGAACATCGAGTTCGTCCCGCAACCACATTCCCGACGCTTGCGTCACAGACGGAAGTTGGTCGCTTGGACACCGGCCGGCGATCGCCCGAGGCGATGCCGACGGGATGGGCGCGTCACCTCGCGCGGGCCCGGGCGGATCCGTGCCCCACTCGGCTCAGGCGTCGGTCCAGGTCTCTCGATGAGACATGAACCATCTCGAGGATTCGAGAGGTTCGAAGACCGAGCGGACACCGAGGCGCGTCGGTGAGCGTCGAACGGTCTAGACCAGCAACCGCGTCACCGCGCGAGCCTTGATCTGGTCGCTGGCGAGAAACGCGTCGATCCATCGCGGCGGCACGGATCGCACTCGCCGATGAGCACGTTCCGGCAGGCATCGACCGACATCCGGCGAGGCGATCGGGCCATCCGCATCGCCGCCGATGGGACACCAGGGCAGGTCGGCATCCGGAAGCGCCACGTGCAGGTGGCAGTCGCAATCGGCGTGCGCGCCGCCGCAGCCGCCGAACAGGCCATGCTGATGATCGGCGTCACAGGGTCCATCAGGAAGGACAGGGTGATGGTGGTGGCTGTGATGGTGATGGTGGTGGTGGCGATCCCGATCGTGATCGGGGTGCTCCGCATCGCCGTGATGATGACCACAGCCTCCGGCCTGGTCGCCGCACGCCGCGACGCCTGCAACCGAGGACGGCGTGTCGCCCGGGTCCTGCGCCACGAAGTTGCAGACGTGATGGCCGCAGTCGCGGAACGGAATGCAAAGGGTCTGGCCCGCCCCAACGGCAACCAGGCCCTGCGCGAGGATCAGGGACCAGGTCATGAGGTTGAGGAAGATCGGATGCATCGACAGGACGCCCGCGTGAGGCTCTGGACCGGAGACGTACGGCCCCCGGGGAAGGATGTCCGCGCACCGGACCGAAGTCAAGGGCCACGAGGTTCTGGTGGACCCCACCCAGGGTCGTCATCGGCCGGATCCGGCGACCTGCCCAGTCCAATGCCAGGGGCCTGTTGGGGGTCCTGCCGCATCGTGCTCGAGGATCGCTCCGCGTGAGAGGTCTGAGGAAGCCCCCGACATCACGACTCGACCGGTCCTCTAGGATCGTGTCGTGACCGCTGCCGACGACGAGACCCCGACGCCCTCGATCGAGATTCCCAAGGGCGCCACGATTCTCCTGACCGGATCCACCGGCTACATCGGGGGGCGCCTCGCACCCCGTCTTCTCGAGCAGGGCTATCGGGTCCGCTGCCTCGTCCGCAGCGACGCCAAGTTGCTCTCGCGGCCCTGGGCGAGCGACGAGCGGGTGGAGATCGTCGAAGGCGACGCCCGCGACCGCGAGTGCCTCGCGACGGCGATGCGAGGTGCGGCGGCGGCCTACTTCCTGATCCACTCGATGGACTCGGTCGGCCGGGAGTACCGCGAACGGGACCTCGAGATCGCGACGTCCTTCGGCGAGATCGCTGCGGCGTGCGGCGTCAGGCGGATCATCTACCTCGGAGGTCTCGGCGAGGATCAGGCCGACCTCAGCGAGCATCTCGCGTCGAGGCGCGAGGTCGAGCGGGCCCTCGGTTCCGGAGGCGTGCCGACCACGGTGCTTCGCGCGGCGATGATCATCGGATCCGGCTCGGCGTCCTTCGAGATCCTGCGCTACCTGGTCGAGCGGCTGCCGATCATGGTGACGCCGCGCTGGGTCCGCACCGAGAGTCAGCCGATCTCCGTGCGCGACGTGCTGTTCTTCCTCGTCGCGGCGCTCGAGACCCCGGCGACCGCGGGACGAGTCCTCGACATCGGCGGGCCCGAGATCCGCAACTACGCCGACATCATGCGCACCATGGCGGAAGCCCTTGGACTTCGGCGCCGCATCGTGATTCCGGTGCCGGTGCTGACGCCGCGCCTGAGTTCGCTCTGGATCCACATCGTCACGCCGTTGGGCGCCAGCATCGCGCGGCCGCTCGCCGAAGGCCTGCGCAATCGGGTGGTCTGCCGCGACGACGAGGCGACCCGATTGATGCCTCGGAAGTGCCTGACCATCCGAGAGGCGATCGATGCGGCCATCGCTCGCGTCGAGAGCGGCGTCGTCGAGACCGCCTGGTCGGATGCGGGAACCATGCCCGGCGACCCGCACTGGGCCGGCGGCACCGTCTTCACGGACCGCCACGAACTTCCCTGCAACGCCACATCGCCCGACGCCTGGCGGGCCGCCTGCTCGATCGGCGGCGCCAACGGCTACTACGCCGCCGACTGGCTCTGGCGCCTGCGGGGCGTCATGGACCGGATGATCGGTGGTCCGGGCCTGCGTCGGGGCCGCCGCAGCGCGACCGACCTGCGCCTCGGCGATGCGCTGGACTTCTGGCGGGTCACCGCCGTCGAACCGCCGCGGCGACTGGAACTGACCGCGGAGATGCTGCTGCCCGGCGTCGCGACGCTCACCCTCGAGGTCGAACCGGGATCGGACGGAGGCGACGGTCGATGCGTCGTCGCAAGCACGGCGCGATTCCGACCGTTGGGTCTGATGGGCATCCTCTACTGGTACTCGGTGCTGCCGCTGCATGGGATCGTCTTCCGCGGCATGCTGAAGGGGATCGTGCGCCGCGCGGAGTCCCGAGCTGCGCGTCGTGCGACGCTCGAGGCCGTCGACCACGCCACAAGCGCCGACGGCGGCCACGGACGCTGACTGCTCGACCGGGCCGGACCGCCGTGGGCGACTCCTATACTCGGCGTCGCTCGATGAGCCGTCGTCCCGGACCGGCCCGTTCGAGATCTCCCCACCGGACCTTGGGCAACCCGCGGAACTTCCAGTCGTGGCGATTGTGACGGCGGTCTCGGCGACCTTTCTGCTTGCGGCCCTGGCGCCGTGGCTCGGTCGCGTGCTCGGCACCCGCGCCGGATGGATCTTCGCGACGGTGCCCGCGGCGATCGCCGTCTGGCTTGCGACCCGCGCTCCGGCCATCCTTTCGGGAACGCCGATCGAGGGACGCCTGGCGTGGGCGCCGAGCCTCGGCCTCGAGCTCGCGTTCTCGATCGACGGCCTCGGCCTGCTGTTCGGCCTGTTGATCTCGGGAGTCGGCGGGCTCGTCCTGATCTACGCAGGCGCGTATCTCGGCCCGCATCGGCACGCGAGCCGCCTGCAGTCGTTCCTGCTCGTCTTCATGGGATCGATGCTCGGGGTGGTCTGGAGCGAGAACCTCCTCGGCCTCTTCGTGTTCTGGGAACTGACGAGCATCAGCAGCTACCTGCTGATCGGATTCGACCACGAGCGGCCCGCCGCCCGCGCCGCGGCGCTCAAGGCGCTTCTCGTCACCGGCGGCGGCGGGCTCTGCCTGCTGGTGGCGGTGCTGATGCTCGGTTCGATCGGTGGTTCCTACGACCTCGGCGCCCTGCTCGACGAACGCGACACGATTCTCGCGAGCCCATGGCTCGGCGCGATCGTGGTGCTGGTCTGCCTGGGCGCGTTCACGAAGTCGGCGCAGTTCCCGTTCCACTTCTGGCTGCCGGGCGCGATGGAGGCGCCCACGCCCGTCAGCGCGTACCTGCACAGTTCGACGATGGTGAAGGCCGGCATCTTCCTGCTCGCGCGGCTCGATCCCCTGCTCGGCTCCGCGGCGTGGTGGGGACCGCTGCTGACCGCCTTCGGCGCAACCACCATGGTGCTGGGCGCCGTGCTTGCGGTGCGGCAGACCCACCTCAAGCGAATCCTCGCGTACTCGACGGTCTCCTCCCTCGGCATCGTCACGATGGCGCTGGGCATCGGCACCGAGAAGGCGGTGGTCGCGGGGTTCGCCTATCTGCTCGCGCATGCGTTGTTCAAGGGCAGCCTGTTCATGGTCGCCGGGGCCATCGACCACGGGTGCGGCGAGAAGGACGCCGAACGCCTGGGCGGACTTCGTCGAGCGATGCCGGCGCTCTTCACCGCGAGCCTGCTGGCCGCGCTGTCGATGGCGGGGCTGCCGCCGCTGCTGGGCTTCATCGGGAAGGAACTGCTGCTCGAAGCGACGTTGGCGGCGCCCACATGGACCACCGCGCTCGTCGTCGCGACCACGTTCGCCGCGGCCCTCACCGTGACCGTGGCCTTTCTGGCGGGCGTCAGGCCCTTCATCGGAAGCCTTGCCGAGACCCCGCGAACCCCCCACGCCCCGAGCCCGGGCCTGCTGCTTGGCCCGGGTCTGTTGGCGCTGCTGGGCCTCGCCGCGGCGGTGCTGCCTGCGACGGCCGCCACGCCGCTCGCACTCGGCGCGGCCGGAGCGGTGCTGGGCGACGTGCCCGAGAAGTCGCTCGCACTGTGGCATGGCCTGACGCCGGCGCTGGGTCTGTCGGCGCTTGCCGTCGCCGTCGGCGCAGGCGCGTACGCCGGCCGACGCATCGTTCGAAGCGGTCTCGATCGGATCGGAGCGCTCGATCGAGTCGGTCCCGAACGACTCTACGGCGCCGCCCTGAAGGGCCTTCTCGCCGTCGCCGGCGGACAGACGCGGCTCCTGCAGAGCGGTCACCTTCGCTCGTACGTCTTCATCACCCTCGGCACGGTGGTGCTGCTCGTCGGCGGCACGCTGTGGCTGCGAGGTGCCGTGCCGTTCGATGCGGGCCCCGAGAACCCGACATGGCCGGAGCTCCTCGTCGGCGCGGTCATCGTCGCAGGATCCATCGCGACGGTGCTGTCGAGAACCCGTCTCGCCGCGATCGCGGCGCTCGGTCTCGCCGGCTACGGCCTCGCGATCATGTTCGTCCTCTTCGGCGGACCCGATCTCGCGATGACCCAGCTGGCCGTCGAGACGCTGACGGTGATCATCTTCGTGCTGATCTTCCGCCGGCTCCCGCAGTTCCGCAGCTTCTCGACACCGCTTCGCCGACTGGCCGACGGTCTGGTCGCGCTGATCGCCGGCCTCATGGTGACGGGTCTGGTCCTCGTCATCGCCCGTACCGACACCGACCCGACGCTGGCCCGCTGGTTCGGCGACCACAGCGTTCCCGACGCCTACGGTCGCAACGTCGTCAACGTGATCCTCGTGGACTTCCGGGCGATGGACACGCTCGGCGAGATCACGGTGCTCGCGATCGCCGCGATCGGCGTGCTGGCCCTCTTGCGACCCGGCCGGATGCGGCGTCGCCATCGCGGGAGGGCCGTGTCGTGAAGAACGTCCTCCTCCAGACCGCGACCCGATATCTGCTGCCGCTGCTGCTGCTCTTCTCGGTGGTGATCTTCCTGCAGGGCCACAACAAGCCCGGAGGAGGCTTCATCGCGGGCCTGATCGCCGCCGCGGCGTTCTCGCTGCACGCGCTGGCGTTCGATGCCGCGTCCACACGACGCCTGCTGCGCGTCGATCTGCGAAGTCTGATCGGCATCGGTCTGACCCTGGCCATCGCGAGCGCAGCGCTGCCGCTGGCCTTCGGCCGAACGTTCTTCTCGGGACTGTGGACCTCGATCGGCGGCGATCCCGCCACCGGCGATCCGGGCCTCAAGATCGGGACGCCTCTGTTCTTCGACCTCGGTGTCTATCTGCTGGTCGTGGGCATCGCGATGCTCCTCGTCCTGACGCTGCTGGAGCCGGCCGGGCCGACGTACGAGGGTCCGGCGGACGAATCGGAGGGTGACGCCGCATGAACGCCCTCTTCGCGATCGTCGCGGGCGTCCTGTTCGCCTGCGGCACCTATCTGCTGATGCGACGAAGCATCATGCGCCTCGTGATGGGTCTCGTGCTGATCGGCCACAGTGCGAACATCGCGATCTTCACCGCGACTGGTCTCAAGCGCACCGGGCCCGCCATCGTTCCGATCGGAGAGGAGACCCTTCCCGCGACTGCGGCCGACCCCCTGCCTCAGGCGCTGGTGCTGACGGCGATCGTGATCTCGTTCGGCGTCATCGCCTTCGCGGTCGTGCTGGTGAGCCGGGTGTGGGCCACCGCCGGCACCGACGACAGCAACCGATTCCGGGAGGACGACGACATGGAGGCCGTCTCGTGATGGACGGACCTCCGGGCAACGCGAACCTGCTGCCGGTGCTGCCGGTGCTGATCCCGCTGATCGCCGCGGCGCTTTCGCTGCTGGCCTGGCGGAGTCTCGCGATCCAGCGCGGTCTCGGCCTCGCCGGCGCCGTGGGACTGCTCGCGAGCGCCGTGACGTTGCTGGTCGAGGTCGAGCGAGGCCCCATTCTGGTGCTCCAGGTGGGCGCCTGGCCGGCACCGTTCGGCATCTCCTTCGTGGTCGATCGCTTCGGGGCGGTGATGACCGTGCTGGCGGGCGTCGTCGGAGTCGCGACCTTCGTGTTCTCGATGGGAAGCGTGGACGCCCGACGTCAGCGGCTGCTGTACCACCCGCTGCTCTGCGTGCTGCTGGCGGGCGTCTGCGGCGCCTTCCTCACCGGCGACCTCTTCAATCTGTACGTGTGGTTCGAGGTTCTGCTGATGAGCTCCTTCGCGCTGCTCGCCCTCGGGGGCGGCGTGTTGCAGGTCGAAGGGGCGATCAAGTACGTCACGTTGAACCTGCTGTCGTCGGCGCTCTTCCTGATCGCCACCGGTCTCGTCTACGGAGCGTTGGGCACGCTCAACATGGCCGACATCGCCCTGAAGGTCCGGGCCGGGGACTCTCCCGAGGCCGTCGTCGCGGTGAGCGTCCTGCTGATGACCGCCTTCGGAATCAAGGCGGCGGCCTTCCCGCTGTTCTTCTGGCTGCCCGCGTCCTACCACACGCCGCCGTTCGCGGTGTCGGCGATCTTCGCGGGCCTGCTGACCAAGGTCGGCGTGTATGCGCTGGTGCGCTCGTTCACTCTGATGTTCGTGGCGGAGAGCGAATTCACCCACGCCATCCTGCTCGTCGCGGCGGGCCTCACCATGGCCGTCGGCGTGCTCGGAGCCGCGTCGCAGCGGGAGTTCCGGAAGGTCCTCTCGTTCCACATCGTGAGCCAGATCGGATACATGATCATGGGGCTCGCCCTGTTCACGCCCCTCGCGATCGCGGGCACGATCTTCTACGTGATCCACCACATCGTCGTGAAGGCGAACCTGTTCTTCATCGCGGGCATCGCGGATCGGCTGCGGGGCACCTCGAGCCTCGTGCATGCCGGACGCACCTCCCTCTACGCCAAGGCCCCGTTCGTCTCGGCGCTCTTCGTGGTGGCGGCCTTCTCGCTTGCGGGCATGCCGCCGCTGTCGGGCTTCTTCGCGAAGTTCGTGCTGCTGAAGGCGGGCGTCGAGGCGAAGTCGTGGACGATCGTCGCCACCGCGGCCGCGGTCGGACTGCTGACGCTCTTCTCGATGACCAAGATCTGGGCGGAGGCGTTCTGGAAGGCCCCCGATCCGGCCGACGCGCCGATCGACCGGACGCGCTCGCCGAAGCCGCCGGCGCGGGGCATGATCGGCACCTGCACCGCCCTTGCCGCGATCACCGTGCTGATCGGAATCTTCGCCGGACCGGTCTTCGAGTTCTCCCAGCGGGCCGCGGAACAGCTCCTCGACGGGGAGCAGTACATCCGCGCCGTGCTCGGCGAGCAGGCGCTCGCTCGCCTCGAGACCGGGGGCGAGACGTCCGGTTCGCTGCGCATCGCCGATGGGACCACCGCGGAGATCGGAGGACCACGATGAGTCTCGTCGTCTGGAACTTCGTCCTCGCGCTGGTCTGGGCCGCCACCACCGAGGCGTTCACGGCAGGCAACTTCGCCGTCGGCATGGTGATCGGCTTCGTCCTGCTGTTCGGCCTGCGTCGGGTGATCGACTCGGGTGCCTATTTCCGGGACCTGTGGCAGATCGTGGTGTTGATCGCCTTCTTCCTGTGGGAGTTGGTGCTGTCGAATCTGCGGATGGCGTGGTACACGATCATGCCGCTCGACCGCATGCGGCCGGGCATCGTCGCGGTGCCGCTCGAGGAGATGAGCGAGGTCGAGCTGCTGGTGCTGACGAATCTGATCACCATCACGCCCGGCACCCTGACCCTCGATCTGTCGGAGGATCGACGCACCCTCTACGTCCACGCGATGGACGCCGCGGATCCGGATGCGGTGCGTCGGGACATCAAGAAGGGCTTCGAACGCAAGGTGCTCGACGCCCTGAGGAGCGAACCGTGATCGCCTCGCCCGATTCGATCGGTGCGCCCGTCGCGACGGATGGTGCGATCCATCTCGGATGGCCGGTCACCGCCACTGGACTCATGCTCGGATTGGCGATCGTCCTGATCACGATTCGCCTGCTCCGTGGACCGTCGCTGGCCGATCGGGTGATCGCGCTGGATCTTCTCGGCACCGTGACCGCCGCGGCGATCGGCCTGTACGCGGTGGCCCGCGACGAGCCGGTCTACCTCTACGTCGCGATGGCGATCGCCCTGCTGCTCTTCGTGGGCACCGTCGCCTTCGCCTACTACATCGAACGAGGCCCACGCCCGGCGCCGGCGGCGTCGCCGGAGGATGCGGAGGCCGGTTCATGATCCTCGACCTCCTCGCCGGGACGATGCTGCTGCTTGGCGGTGCGTTCAGCCTGCTCGGTGCCGTCGGCGTGATTCGGATGCCCGACCTCTACACCCGGCTGCAGGCGGCGACCAAGACCGGCACGCTCGGGCTGGGCTGCCTGATGGTCGGCGTGGCGCTCCACTTCGAGACCCTCGGCGTCTCGGTGCGGTCGATGCTCGTGATCGCGTTCCTTCTGCTGACCGCACCGGTCGCCGGCCACGTGATCGCCAGGGCGGGACACCGCGCGGGCACGCCGCACTGGAGTCGCACCGTCGTGGACGAACGGGCCGACGACGAGCCATCGATCGGAACCCGCTGAACTCCTCACCGACTCGGGCTCAGTCGCCCCACGCGGCAAGCAGCACCGCGAGATCGGCGCCGCCGACGACGCAGTCGCCGTCGAGATCCGCCGAACACGAACTGCATCCGACGCAGTCGCCCCACGCGCCCAGCAGGATGGCGAGATCCGCGCCGTTCACGGTGCCGTTGCCGTCGAGATCCGGGGAGACCGCGATCGTGCCGCCGTGGGCGAGCCGCTCGGCGGGAATCGCCTGCGTGCCGACGTTCGGACCGCTCCAACGCAGGTGTAGGCCGGCACCACCGCCGTTCTCGAAGAACTCCAGTCGCATCGGATGGCGTCCCGCCGCAAGGGCGATGTCGCCGCTTCGGGTCCGCATGCCATGAAGGCCGTCGTTGTCGACGACGAGTTCGTCGCCGATCCAGAGCTTCGAGCCGTCGTCGCTGACGGTGATCAGCGACCACAGACCGGCCTCGGGAACCTCCAGCCAACCGGTGTAGACCGCACCGACCTCGTCGGCTCGGCCGCTGCCGGCGTACTCGCCGCCCGTCGACTCGAAGTCGACCTGCGGGACGATCTCCGACGCGTAGGGTTCGAGATCGGCGAAGTCCGGCAACTCCTGGGGCGCGGAGAGTTCGTAGTACTCGCAGAAGAGCCCCGGGGACGATCCATCGACGACGACCGCCGGGCGCGGCGTGGACAGATCGACCGTCACGACTGCGGTCGCGGTCTCGCCGGACGACGGCTCGATGATGGTGTAGGTGAAGGTGCGCTCGCCGCCGGCGGCGCCCGCTTCCGGCACCACTTCGAGCATTCCCGACTCGCCGTTCAGGACCACGGCGTCGCCGAGGGAGGTCGTCGCGTCCCAACTGTCGATCTCCAACGGATCCATGTTGAGGTCGTAGTCGTTGGAGAGCACGTCCACGGGGTTGATCGCGACGGTCAGGCCTGCGAAGAAGTCGTCGTTGGCGACCGGCGCCTGCGGACTCGCCGCGGCAAGGGCGAACTCGACCGCCCTGCGGAGATTGAGGCGACCGAATCCAAACGTCTCGGTCTCGGCATAGCCGCCCCACCAGTCGCAACTGTGCAGCAGGATCGCTTCGGCATGGGGCGCGTCGAGATCGGGATTCGCGCAGCGAATCATGGCGAGCGCCCCGTTGGCGACGGGCGTCGCCATGCTGGTGCCGCTGTAGGCGGCGTAGCCGCCGTTGCTGGTCGAACTGAGGATGCTCACGCCCGGCGCGAACAGATCCACACCTCGGCCGCGGCTGGAGAAACCCGCGGGGTTGTCGTTGGGATTGGATGCCCCCACGACGACCACGTGCTCGAAGTCCCAGGAGGCGTGGTTGGTGCCGGAGTTGCCCGCGGCCCACATCAGGCTGCCGTCGAGGTCGCGGATGTACTCGCCGGTCGTCTCGATCGACTCAGCGCCGATGCCGGAATAGCTCGCGCTGGTGACCTTCGCGCCGTTCTCGATCGCCCAGCGGGATCCCTCGAGCAGGTTCGACATGCTCGCGCCGCCGTTGTCGGCTTCGCTGACGCGAATCGGCATCACCTTCAGGGACCATCCCATGCCCGAGACCCCGACCCCGTTGTCTCCGACCGCCGCGGCGCAACCGGCGACGTGGGTTCCGTGGCCGTGGATGTCGGAGAGGTCGCCGCCGTCGACTTCGGCGAGATCGCTGACGGCGTTGTAGCCGGGGACGCGGTTGCCGAGATCCTCGTGGTCGACGATGCCGGTGTCGGTCACCGCGAGGATCACCTCCTCGCATCCGACAAGCACGTCCCACGCCGCGGGACTCTCCACCATGAAGTGGTGCCACTGCTCGGCGAACCGAGGATCGTCCGGCTCGCCGACCGGGAAGAGCATCCAGTCCGGCTCGGCGTACTGGAAGAGTCCGCTTGCGAGGAGCGTCTCGATGAGGGTCCGCTCGGGTTCGCCTGCCATCTCCGGTCCCCGCGCCGCCTCGACGATGAACTCGTCGGTCTCGACCACATGGCGACGCGGGCGATCGCCAAGCAGGGCGAGGGCCGCGTCGCGATCCTGCGGGGTCAGGTCCCGCCGAGGCCGGACGATGACGTCCCCGGTGAACTCGCGGATCCCGGGCACGGCCTCGAGCTCCCGTCCGTGATCAACGCCGGGGCCCTGCATCGCACCACGCAGGTCGCCGACTGCCGGGGCGACCTGGATGCCCGCATGCTCCCGGGCAGTGGTCCGAGAGCCTCTCGCGGTCGCTCGATTCGAATCACTCGATGCGATGGCGGAGGCAACGCCAACCAGTGCGAAGGTGGTCAGGACGGCGGGAGCAGCGAGGCTGGCGGTTCGAAGCATGCGTGGGGTGTCCGGATCGACAGGGACGGGCCGACGTCGAAATCGGCCTGAAGGGTGAGTCCGCTCCCGGTCGCAGAGGGAACGGTACTTCGCGAACGGATGGAACGTCGACTCGAATTCGGGATTTCGACCCAGGCAGTTCC
>JAFMML010000010.1 GCA_017859745.1 Planctomycetota bacterium | reverse complement strand
CCAGTCGGACCCGTCGGACACGTCGGACACGTCGGACGCGTCGGACACGTCGGACCAGTCGGACGCGTCGGACCTGTCGGACACGTCGGACTCGTCACAGCGTCGTCTTCACGAGTACGCCACGACCTTCGAGAACGCTGGATGGCCCGCGCCGAAGATGCTGGCCTGGACGCTCGCTCTCGTTCAACTGGTCGGCGGCGCCTTGCTGTTGCTGGGACTCGCAACCCGGGTGTGGGGCCTCGTCTTCGCCATCGCGGCCGGAGCGTTCTTCATGCTCGACTCCTGGCCGATCGTCGTGGCGACCTCCGGGTTCGGCCTGGCGTGGTCCGACTGGACGCTGATCACCTCGCAAGGCGGCCTCGCGTTGCTCTCGACGATCCTCGTCCTGACCGGTGGCGGCGCCGTCTCGATCGATCGCGGCCTGTTTCGATCTCGCCACTCCGCTGCGCCGGCGTCCGCGGCTCGAGGCGAGTCACGGACCGCGAATCCCTGATCGACACTCGGCCACGCTCGATCGCTGCCGATCGCCATCTGGACGAACCGTCGAGGGCAGGATCCAAACCGCCCTCCCAAGGCCGATCGCCGACATCTGAGCGGGGTCGGCCACCGGCACTCCCCTCACCCACCCGTCTTCGGGCGTGTTCCGAGCCCGGCGATGCCTTTCCGCGGTTCGGGAGGTCGTCGTCGGATTGCCGATTGACAATGCTTCCATCGTTCACCCGGTTCCGACTTCGCGCCCATGCCTCCCGTCACTCCCTTGCCCGACTCGGCCCCCGATCTCGACCCGGTCTCGTCCGCGTCGGACTCCCCGGCCGGCGAGAGCCTCGCCGAGGCCATCAGAGCCCGAGGCGGTCGTCGGCGGGATCCCGCAGGCCTGGTCGGCTGGGCGGTCTCCGCCGGACTTCACCTCCTTGCCGTGGCGGTGGCGTTTCTGGTCACCTGGACGGTGGTCCGCTGGGTCGAGACGCCGCGGGCCCCGGTGACCGCGGACTTCGATGCGGCGATCTTCGAGCCCCTCGCCTCGCTCGAGGACCTCGAACCGACCCAGGAGGAGGATGCGGTGCTCGCGGCGGCGCCGCCCCGACTCGACTCGATCGCGGAGGCGCTCGAACTGCCCGAGGTGGGGCCTCTCGATCTTTTGTCGGGAACCGGCCGCAGCGCCGACTTCTCCGCGGCCCTCGGAGGCCCGTCGGTCGAGTCGGCGACCTTCGCCGGCCTGCAGGCGACCAACGCCCGAACCATCGTCTACGTCGTCGACGCCTCCGGTTCGATGATCGGTTCCTTCCGCACGGTGCTGGATGAACTCGCCAGATCGCTCGACGCGCTCGTGCCCGCGCAGAGCTTCGCGATCATCTTCTTCCAGCGCAACCTCGCCATCGACGTGCCGCCTCCGGGACGACTCGTGCCCGTGAGCCGCCGATCGACGTCGAACGCCATCGCCTGGGCGCGACGCGAGGTCATTCCCGCCGGCCGCAGCAATCCCGTCGAGGCGTTGCGACAGGCCCTTGCCCTGAAGCCCGACTGCGTGTTCCTGCTCAGCAGCAACATCACCGGCGCCGGCCAGTTCGAGATCGATCGATCCAGGCTGCTTTCGGAACTCGATCGCATGAACCCTCTCGACTCCGGAACCGGACGGCGGCGCAGCCAGATCCAGTGCATCCAGTTCCTCGATCCCGATCCCCTCGACACCATGCGGGAGATCGCCCGCCGGCACAGTGGCGAGGAGGGCTACCGATTCCTCGATCGGGACGAACTCGGCCTCGCCGCGATGGAGGAGCCTCTTCCACCGGAGGACGAGAACTCCGACGACGACGCTGCAGACGGGACAGACGGGGCAGACGGGGAGCGCAGCGAGGCCCCGACGCCATGAGATCCTTCACGATCATCCTGCCCGCCATGCTCGCCCTCTCGACGACGATCGCGATCTCGAACGCCGCTTCGACGATGTCCGCAGCCGTCTCGGAGGATCATCCAACCGCCGTCGAAGTGGAGCGACTGCTGTCGGGGCCGGATGCGGATGCGGCGTCCGCCGGCATCGCGCTCGAGGCCTGTCGGAAGGTCGCCGCGAGCTTCGACGGGCGTGAGATTCCACGGTTTCTCGATCAGTACGGGCGTGCCGCCGCCCGTGCCGGCGAACCGGAGGTTGCTGCGGTCATGTTCGCCCGCTGCTTCCTCCTCTATCCGACCAGCCGATGGGCGCCGTCGAGCCTCCTCGAGGCCGCCTCGCTTCACCGTCATGTGTTCGACGACGAGGCCGTTGCCCAACGCCTCGCACGCCGGTCGCTCGCGACGGCGCGTGCGTTGGCGATGATCGAGGCCATCGCGAAGGCCGAGAAGTTTCTCGCCGCCTCCGACGACGCGCCGCCGGAGGGTCGATCCTCGGCCGCCGAGCGTCGCCCCGAGAACGACCCCCCCAAGAACCATGACACGGACTCCCTCTGAGATGCGACCACCGACGATGAACGATCCACGCCTCATGCTCGGCGGCGCCGGCCGTGCGACCTTCCTGCTGGGCCTTCTGCTTCCCTGCGCCACCGCCCTCGCCAAGCAGCCCGAGGCCGCTCCGGTCGTCGAGAGCAGCTTCGCCTCGGCGTTCTTCTATGCGAGCAGCACCCAACCCGACGGCTCCGTTCGCATGGAGTGGCTCGGCACGGTCCTGATCTGGCTGCTGCTCGCGTTGTCGCTGGTCAACATCGGATTGATCGGCCAGCTCTTCATGACCAACCGACGCGTCGCGATCCTCCCGACGTCGCTGTCCCAGCGCTTGCGGGGTCTCGTGGAGAACGGTCGGTATCGGGAGGCGATGACGCTCGCAGAGAAGGACCCGAGCGACCTCGCACGCGTGGTGAGAGTCTCGCTGGGTCAGGCTTCGTTCGGCTTCTCGGCGATGTTTCGGGCGCTCGAGCAGGTCTCGGAGGAGGTCGCGACCGATCGCCTTCGACGGGCCGAGTATCTGAACATCCTGGGGCAGGTGAGCCCCATGATCGGCCTGTTCGGCACGGTCTACGGCATGATCGTCGCATTCCGATCGATCGCCGAAAGCGGCGGCAACGCGGACCCGGTGCTGCTCGCCGGCGGCATCGGAACCGCCCTCGTCACCACGTTCTGGGGACTGCTGGTCGCGATCCCGGCGCTGGCGGCCTACGCGACGGTGCGCAATCGAATCGACAGCCTCTCCACCGAGGCGTCGCTCGAGGCACAGTCGCTGATCGAACGATTCCGCCCGAAGTCTCGCGGCGAGGAGACCGGCGCCTCGGATCCGCGAGGGCGGAGCGGCAAGGGGAACGGAACCACGACATGAGCGTCGTCCACGAACGAGGCAACGCCCGCATCGAGGCGAACCTGACGCCCATGATCGACATGACGTTCCTGCTGATCGTGTTCTTCGTGCTCGTCTCGCGGATCTCCGAGGTGGAGAACGTGCCGATGGAGCTTCCGCGCCCGATCGATCCGGCCACGGTGCCGCCGCCAGAGGAGGGACGGGTGGTGCTGAACGTGCTGCCCGGGCCCGACGGGACCGTGGAGGGCTACAAGGTCGGCGCTGCGCAATTCGCGCCGACTCCCGACGGCGCGGCGGCGCTCGAGCGGCATCTTGCGACCCTGCTCGCGCAGAACCCCGATCTCGACGTCAATCTCCGGGCGGACCGGGCGACGTCCTACGCGGACATCTCCCCCGCTCTCGAGGCCGTCGCCGCAGCCGGCCGAACCTCGGACCGTGCCGCATCCACTCGGATCAACCTGGTCGTCGTCAACGACCAACGCCGGAGCGTCGCGCGGTGAGCCGGCACGGCGCCAGACATGCGATCTCCCGTCGGGCTCGCCCGCGGCTGACGCTCAACCTGACGCCCATGATCGACGTGGTGTTCCAACTGCTGATCTACTTCCTCGTCTCGACGAACTTCGCCCTCGGCGAGCAGGTCTACCGCGTGGACCTGCCCAACCGCGAGGAGGGCGCCGCCGATCCGTTCGCTCTCGACGAGGAGCCGCTGCGCATCGAACTCCTCGCCGCGGGAGACGCCACGCCGGGACTCGTCGCCATTCGGATCGAGGGGCCGTGGCCCCAGCCGTCGAGCTTCGAGGAACTCCACGATTTTCTCGAGAGCCGCCGCATCGATGCGGATCGACCGGCCGGACTGTTCGCTCCAGATCATCCGGTACTGATCGATCCCGGCCCGTCGGTGCGATGGGACGTCACCGTCGACGCGTTCAACGCCGTGGTGCGGGCCGGCTACACGAACGTGGGATTTGCGGACGAACCATGAACGCTGCCGTCGCGACCTCGTTCGAGAGCTGGTCGGTCCGGTGCAGGAAGCACGCGGTCGGGGTGTCGATCGCGCTCGGCGTGGTGGCGATTCCGAACGGTGAGGTTGCGGGATGGCCGGGTGTCCATGCCGCCGGCGACGCCTCGCAGCATGCAGGCACGGACGAGTCGCCGATCTGGGATCGTCTCGACCACGACCGGTTCGTCGAACGGCTCGGATCGCTCGGACTGGAACGCACCCTCGAGGCGCTCGAGACGACCGAGCCCTCCGCCGACGAGATCGAGACGCTCACGCGACGAATCGCCAGATCCCGACTTCCACTGTTCGCCTCCGAACGGGATCCCGCGGAGGCGGTCGCCGCGGCAAGCACCGCGGTGGCTCTGCGAAGCGCCTTGCTGGATGCTGCGGAGCCTCGGAATCCGCTGCGAGTGCGATGGCTCTCCGATCAGGCCGAGGACATCCTGCTGTGGATCGTCCCTTCGGAGGGGGCGGATCTCGCCGTCCGCTTCGACACCGCGTCGGAGTCGCAACGGGCCACGGTCGGACGGTGGTTGCCGCTGGCCGAGGCCGCAAGCGCCGATGCGGTCGCCCTTGCGGAGTCGAGGCTGGCTGGCCTGGACGATCGCGGCGACGACGCGTCCGGGGATCCGGCGGTTCGCGCGTTGGCGAGCGACCTCGCGCGCGCCCGCCTGTTGCGAGGTCTCACGCTCGCGATCGCCGCGGACCTGCTCGACGACGTTTCGGATCCCGCGGCCGGGCGCCGCGCCGCGATCGAGTTGATCGAGGCGAACATGAGAGACGCCGCCCCCGATCTCGAGGAGCTCGGACGCCTGCACATGGCACTCGCGAGAAGCGGGCTCGGCGAGCATCGTCTCGCGATTCGCGATCTGACGGCGCTGGCCGCCGATGCCGCGGCGGCGCCGCGTCGACGCTTCGAGTCGCTGGCCGGCATCGTGCTGGATACCGCCGCTCGCGAGGATCCCGACAACGCCCTCGAACGCCTTGCTTCCCTTCGCCGCCGGCATCTGGAGAGCCTTGAGAACGGGGTCTTCGCCCTGCCGTGGGCCGATCTCGAGCATCGCCTGCTTGTCGAGGAGGCGATGGACCGGGGCAGCGGGAGGGACGCCGCCGAGAGCGCCGCGATCTCGCCTTGGATCGATCTGATCGAGACGCGTCCGCCCCTCGAGCGGGAGGCGGTTCTGGAGTTGGCGCTCGATCGCGTCCGCTCGGTGACGGCATTCCCTTCGTCGCCCGACGGCATCCCGGCGGCGGTTCTTCTGGCCCATGCATTCGAGGCGAACGAGCTGTCGGTCGAGCGCCAGCGAAGTCTCCTCGAGTCGGCGCGGGATCGCTCCAAGGCCGGAGACGTCGTCCGTCTCATCGCCTTGCGTCGTCTCACGCAACTCGACGTCGAGGATCGGCGCTGGGAGTCGGCGATCGCCGGCCTGCGGAGACTGGCCATCGAGTACGGCGGCGAAGCCCAGGCCCCGGCCGCCATCGACGCCGCGGTCGACCTGTCCATGTCTCTGGTCGAAGCCACCGGCACGCCCGAACACGAGCGCATCGCCCGCGACACCGTCGCCGAAGCGCTCCGCACCTTCCCGCGGCATGCCGAGTCCGATCGCTGGCTGCTGCGCCAGGCGGGCTTCGAGGCCGCGGACGAGCAGTTCGAGTCGGCCATGGAGACTCTGGGACGCATTCGTCCCGACCGACCGTTGTCGAAGCACAGCGACGTCCAATCCCTCGAGGTGGCCACTCGAGCTGCGGAAACCGCCGACGGGCAGGATGTCGCCCGCTGGATCGATCGAGCCGAGGCCTGGCTGCGTCGCCTCGAACCGTGGCCGTCCTCACCGCCGTCGGGCCGGGATCGGAACGAGCACGACTCGCTGGGCGTCCGGGTGGCGCTGGCACGAGCGAGGCTCCATCTCCTGGCCGATCGTCCCGCGGCGGCGCTGGTCGAAGTGGCGACGGTTCGCGAGGCGGCCGTCCTCACTCGCGAGCAGATCGTCGAGGGCGTCCGGATCCGACTCGCGGCCTTCGACCGTCTGGACCGGCCGGAGGACGCCGCAGAGGAACTGCGCCGCCTGAGCGACGGCGGAGATGCGGAGTCGGGCTCGCTGCTTCAGGGACGACTCGCGGTGGCCCTTGCAGCGATCCGCCGCGCCGACGCGGTGGGCGACGGCGACCGGGTCGCCCGCATCGGCGCGGAGTCCGCCGGCCCTCTCGCGGAGGCGTCGCTTGCATGGCTCGAGGCCCGTGACGGCACGCCCGATCCTCGGGCGATCCTGCTGATCGCCGAGGGGTTGCGCCGCGCCGGACGCCCGACCGACGCGTCCCGGGCCCTGGACCGGCTCGACGAGCGCTACGCCGGCGTTCGGGAGTACGCGGTCGAGCGGGCCGAGTGTCTCTTTGCGATCGCCGGATTCGAGGAACTCGGCGACGCCATGCGCCTCTACCGCCGCATCGCGGCAGGCTCGCCGCCGGAGAGTCCGTCCTGGTGGTTGGCGGAACTGCGTCAACTGCAGATTCTGAAGCGAGTGGGGAAGGACGTCGATCGAATTCCGCCACGCATCGAACGCCTTCGCGCCGTCGATCCCGAACTCGGCGGCGAGGGGATCCGACGTCAGTTCGAGACCCTGCTTCTTTCGATTCCCTGACGACGAGGCGTTCCGCGTCCGCCCACACAGGCCGGTCGCCCCCGGCCACCGTCACCGGACCGACGCCGCTCTCGGAGTGTCGATCGACGTCGAAGGCGGCAACTGCCCGAGATCGGGCACGGTCCGAGGTCGCACACGTGCCATGGGGACGTGCTCACGGCGCGATCCGGCGCGCCCCGGCGCGACCCTCGACACTCAGTCGGTCGTGCCGGCTCGTCGGACCGGACGGCGCCGCGTTCCCGAAACCGATTCGTCGGCCCCGGGGCGATCCGCATCGGCGCCGTGACGACGCGACTGCATTCGCGCCTCGCTTCGCGCAGGCTCTCGTCGGGTGATCCGCTTCGGGCGTTCGCCATTCAGCATCTGCTGCATCCAGCGAAGGCCCTCGACCTCGATCTGCCGAACCCGCTCGCGGGTCAGCCCCACGACGGTTCCGATCTGCTTCAAGGTCAGCGGCTCGCGCCCCTCGAGACCGAATCGGAGACGCAACACCCGGGCGTAGCGCTCGTCGATGTCCTCGAGCAGCTTCACGATCCGCTGGAGAAGCTCCTGCTGGGTGACGCGGTCCTCGGGACTCTGACTGCGGGTGTCCTCGAAGATGTCCGCGAGATCCAGCGGCTCGCCCCCTTCCGTGGTCGGCGCGGCATTGGGACTGTTGAAGGCCCGCACCGCTCGGCGAATCGCGAGCAGCTTGCGAACCGGCACGTCCATCTCCCGGGCCAGTTCGTGCGTCGTCGCGGGGCGTCCGAGCTCCTCCTCCAGCTTTCGGGAGGCGTCCTTCCAACGGGCGATCAGATCGACCATGTACGCCGGAATGTGGATCGGCTGCACCGCGTTGATCAGCGTCCGCTTGATCGACTGCTTGATCCACCACGCGGCGTACGTCGAGAAGCGTGCGCCCTGCGCAGGATCGAATCCCTCGACCGCGCGGATCAGACCGAGATTGCCCTCCTCGATCAGATCCGTCAGCGGCAGGCCCCGGTTGGAGTAGTTCTTGCAGATCGCGATGACGAGACGCAGGTTGGCGCGGATCATGTGATCCTTCGCCGCCGCGTCGTTCTCGTTGATGATCCTCCAGCCGAGCTCCTTCTCCTGCTCAGGGGTGAGCAGCGCGGTCTCGTTGACCTGACGAAGGTAGAGCTGGAGATCCGATTGCAGTTCCGAACGCGACATCTTCCGCCTCCTAGACGACGATCTCGCGACTGGGGTGCTGCATGCGTCTCGATACGCACCGAGATGGCGGACGGGTTCGCCGAGGTCGCCGGGACGACCACTGGAACTCTCCGCTCATCGAGTCGGTTCGCGACGCCTCGGGCTCCCACTCGCTCCGGGCCGATGCCTCGACGCCGGAGATCGCCTCCTCCCGCGTGCCCTGGGCACGCATCGTCCTCCTTGACGGCTCGGATTCCCGTGAACAGGTCCCGATCCGCCGACCGGGCATCGCCATCCGAGGCGACGCCGCCACATGCAGATCGACCATGGAACCCCGACGAATGCGAGCCGTCGCCGCAATGGGACGGCGATGCGGCAGACCCCTGCGGGATGCCGCAGTCGGAAGGTCTGTACGGGGCACGGACCGCCCCGCCCTCGTCCGAAAACGGAGAGGCGCGGGATCCGTCCCGTCAGGACGAGGTGTTCGTTGCGGGCGCGGCGGCCGGCTTGGGAGCCTTGTAGAACGGCATGGGCACGACTTCGCCGGCGGACGTTTCGCGCCCCAGATCGACCTCGAGACCGGTGCCGACTTCGGCGGCGGCCGAGGCCACCAGGGCCATCGCGATGGGAACCTCGAGGGTCGGACTGACGCAGCCGCTGGTCACACGTCCCACCTCTTCGCCGTTGTGAAGCACCTTCATGCCCTGACGGGGACTGCGACGGCCGGTCAGGCGAATCCCGACGAGGCGTCGGGCGGGCCCCTCCGCATGGATGCGCTGGAGGGCATCCTGTCCGATGAACCGGCCGGCCCGATCGTCGCCCTCGCCCTTGTCGAGACTCACCGCGAATCCCAGTCCGGCGGTGAGCGGGTCGACGTCCTCCTCGATCTCGTGGCCGTAGAGGGGCATTCCCGCCTCCATCCGCAGCGTGTCGCGGGCCCCGAGACCCGCGGGCTTCAGCAGGTCGGACTCGCCGCCATCGGCGTCGAGCATCAGCTTCAGGGCCTGCCGGGCAAGGCCGCCCGCCGGAAGGATCACCTCGACGCCGTCCTCTCCGGTGTACCCGGTCCGCGAGACCAGCAGCTTGATGACGAGCAGGTTCTTGCGGGCGAACCGGTACCGCTTGAGCGTCGGGATCTCCCGACTGAAGCGTCCGATCACCTCCATCACTCTCGGCCCCTGGATGGCGACCATCGCCGTCGACTCGGTCTCGTCCTTCATCTTGAAGACCATGTCGCCGCGCTGGGCCTCGAAGTGCTCGAGCAGCTTCGCCCGATTGGACGCGTTGCAGACCATCAGGAACTCGTCGTCGTCGATCGCATAGATCAGGACGTCGTCGCGACAGCCCCCCTGCTCGTTGCAGACCAGCGAGTACCGGCACTGCCCGTTCTCCATGCCCAAGACCCGTCGGGTGCAGACCCGATCGAGAAACCGTCGCGCATGACGGCCCGAGAACCGCAGTCGGCCCATGTGGCTGACGTCGAAGAACCCGCCGGAGGTCCGCACCTGACGGTGCTCCTCGAGAATCGACGTGAAGAGAAGGGGCATCTCCCAGCCGGCGAAGTCGACCATGCGGCCGCCCTGCTCGACGTGGTAGGCGTGGAAGGGCGTCTTGAGAAGCGAAGGGGTGTCGTTGGCCATCCCGGCACGGTACCGCGCCGCCCCGCAGCGAGGCGCGCCGGCGGTCGGATCCGCGTGACCGGCACGACCGGAGCGACCGAGGCGTCCCAACCGGCGATTCGCGTTCGGGCGCCGGAGACCTGAAGTCGCGCCGCCGGGACGTCGATCTCGACCTTGGGGCCGAGGGCCTCGATGGAGGAGAGAAAGATGGCACGAACCAACACCTGTCCCGCGCCCGCGGAGAGCGCGACGAACACGACCATCCGATGGACGCTTGCGGCGTTCGCGATCGGCATGCTGATCGCCGCCGTCATGCTGCCCTGAGACGAACGCTCCTGTCGCCCGGGCGACGACCGGGCCGTACAGTCCGGGGATGAGCGTCGAGATGGATCCCCCACCCGAGACGCCCCTGCCTCGCGCCGTGCTCGAGGCCGGGAGGTCGCCGCGCGACATCGCCGTCGACCATGGCCGTCGGGGGCCGGATCCGCGTCTCGTGCGTCTCGTTCCGGGGTTCGATGCGCCGTTCTTCCAGGCCGGGCTCGCCGGCTACTCCGACGGGCCCATGCGCCTCGTCGCCCGTCGGCACGGCTGTCCGTTCTGCGTGACCGAGGCCCTGCTCGATCGGACGCTCGTCAACGGCGGCAAGGGTCGCCGCAAGGAGGATCCCGACCTTCTTGCGTGCGAATGCGGCACCGGCGACCTCGACGAGAATCGCGCGGCGGGTCTCGAGGACCATCCGATCGCCGGTCAGGTGATGGGCACGACCCCCCACGAGATGGCCCAAGGCGCTGCGATCCTCGCAGGAATGGGCTACGAAGTCATCGATGTGAACATGGCCTGCCCGGTCAAGAAGATCAAGAAGGCCCATCGGGGCGGTCACTTCCTGACGGTGCCCGAGGAGGCGTCCCAAGTGCTCGAGGCGGTTCGGGCGGCGGTGCCCGAATCGATCCCCTGCACCGTCAAGCTTCGCCGCAGCTTCGACGACACGCCCGAGATGGCCCGCAACTTCGATCGGATCGCCGATGCGGCATTCGATCTGGGCTACGCCTGGGCGACGGTGCACGGTCGCACCGTGGTCCAGCGGTACCTCGGTCCCTCCCGATGGGAGATCCTCGCCGACATCGTGCGGCGGCGGCCCGACCGTCTGATCTTCGGATCCGGCGACGTCTGGACCGCCGAGGACATCTTCCTGATGCTCGAGCACACCGGCGTCGCCGCGGTCAGCGTGGCTCGAGGATGCATCGGCAACCCCTGGATCTTCCGGCAGGCCCGCGAACTCATGGCCGGGCGTCCTCCAAGACGTCCGACCATCGGCGAGCAGCGTGACGCGCTGCTCGAACACTTCCGCCTCGCCGTGGTGCTGCACGGCGAACGCCTCGCCTCGCGCACCATGCGGAAGTTCGGCATTCGATTCGCGGCGCACCACCGCGAATCCGAGGTCGTGCGGAAGGCCTTCATCGCCTGCGACTCCGTCGAGACCTGGAAGGCGGTGATCGACGCCCACTATCCGGCTTCCGATCGCGACGAGCCGGCGGGCATCGCGATCGGCCCGGGTGCGGCCGGGGCCTCGGGCGATGTACCCACGACACGCGCGGACTGAACTCGCCGAAGCCGGTTCAGGGGCGCGACACCACCCACACCTCTCCGGGAACCACGGGGCCGTCCTCGACGGGCAGGTGTCCGACCACGATCGCCCGCTTCGAGATCGCGACCGACGATCCTCGAAGTCGCACGGTGTCGCGCCAGTCGATCTGCTCCCGACGCTCGCTGCGCCAGCGGCTGCCGAGTCGGGACAGCAGCACGCCGTCGCCGACGTCCTCGAGTTCGACGCCGTCGCCCAACACGTCGCGACCGGGACTGCCGGCGATCGCGTCGCCCCCGTCGATGGCCAGGGCGAATCCGAACCAGTCCCCCGACCGACCGTCGATCGCCGGGACGGACGATGTGATCGACCAGTCGCCGTCCTCCCGTGCGAACGCCCAGACGGCACCGCTCGAAGTTCCCTGCGAACTCGCCCGGGGCGCTCCCACCAGCACGTGTGTTCCGTCGATGGCGACGGCATGTCCGAACCACTCGCGGGCGGCGCCGTGAGGCGGCAGCAGCTTCGATTCGGCCTGCCAGACCCCGTCGACCTGCCGAAAGACCCACGCCGAGCCGGACTTCTCCCCGAAGTCGTCGTCGCCGATCGCGCCGACGACGATCCGTTCGCCATCGGTGGCGACGCTCGTGCCGAATCGGTCGCCCGCGGCGGCGTCGGGCGCTTCGAGCCAGATGCCGTCGCTCCACCCCGAGGCTTCGCGCAAGAACACCGCGACCCCGCCCGCGTCGAGTCCCGGGCCGTCCCGACGCGGCGCCGCGACCACCGCGAGCGTCCCGCAGATCGCGACCGCAGCGCCGTATCGGTCGAGTGGTTCGACCCCCGGGGCCTCGAGCACCGCCTCGGGCACCCAGCGTCCCTGTTGCAGGGCGAACACCTCCGCGCGGCCCCCGCCGACGCCGTCGGGTCCCGGCGCGCCGACGAGCAGGTGATCCTCGGAGATCGACACCGTCGCCCCGAAGCGATCGAACGGCGTGGCGTCGGCTCCCGAGATCGTCTCGATCCGCGGCCACGCGCCGCGAGGCGAGCGACGGTGGAGATGAACCCGTCCGCTCTCCACCAGGCCGTCCGCCGCCCGGTCGTCGCCGACGGCGATCCAATCGCCCCAGGCCGCCACCGCCACCCCGAAGGTCGAGGAGGCATCCGGCGCGGTGAGCACCGCCGATCCCCGCGCGAGGCCGTCGGAGGCCGCTTCGACCTCGACCGGCCGGGAGGACGCGAATCCTTCGCCCACGGCTCCGGCGAGCACTCCACCGACCGAGACCGCCCGCGCGATCTCCCGCCCCCGTCGCCATCTCGCATGCATGTCGCGATCCTCCGGTCGGCCCGAATCGACCCTACCGGCGCCACGGGGCCGCCACGAGAACGCATGCCAAACGGCATCGACGCCGATTCGACGTCAGCGGGAGACCTTGTCGGTGTGCCGCTCGATCGCCCGCTCGATCGCTTCGAGGCGACGAACGACATCGTCGAGGCGTTCGAGGTTCTCGAGAGGCTCGAGCCTGCGTTCGAGGCTCGAGAGGCTCTTGGCGATCTCGTTGACGGCGCGAAGGTGACTGGCGACGGCGACGGCGGTCAATGCGGACATGGCGAATCGGCTCCCAAGTGGTTGATCACACTTGATTTCCCGGTCGGTCCGATCGCACTCTCGACGTCCCGCCGGCGGCACAGCATCGCGTCATCGAGGCCGCTTGGCGAATGCGCCCACGCTGTCCGCATCGGCCCCGGGGGGCGAAACCACCGATCTTGCGGAGTCTTCATTGGAACTTCCGATCACCGAAGCAGCCCGGTGGCCGATCAACGGTATGGTCCGTCGGGAACCAGGATCGTCGTCGGAGCATCGCCGATGCAGACCAGGCTCGCGATCATCTCGGATGTCCATGGCAATGCGGAAGCGCTGACGGCGGTGCTCGAGGACATCGACCGTCAAGGCCTCCACGACGTCGCCTGCCTCGGGGACACCGTCGGATACGGCGCCTCGCCGTCGGACTGCGTCTCGATGATCGCGGCGCTCGGCCAACGTCTCGTCGCGCATGTTCGAGGCAACCACGAGGACGCGCTGTTCGATCCCGATGCGTTCGCCGAGATGAACGCCGTCGCCCGCGCCGCCATCCGATGGACGCGAGATCGCCTTTCCCGTCACCACCTCGACTGGCTGCGACATGTCCCCGGCGGCGCCGATCTGGGTTGCCTGCAGGCGATCCACGACTCGCCGATGCCCGCCGCCAACACCTACCTTCGCGACCGGTGCGGTGCGGCGGTCGCCTTCCAGGGCGTCGCCCGAGAGATCTGCCTCGTGGGCCACACCCACGTGCCGCTGGTGTTCCGGACCTCGGTAGGAACCCCCGATGCGGCGCCGAAGTTCGAGGAGATCGTCGCAGAACTGTTGCACGAGGACGAGGCGATCCCGCTCGAATCGGGGCATCGGTTCATCCTGAATCCGGGCTCGGTGGGGCAACCACGCGACGCCGACTGTCGTGCAAGCTACGGCGTGCTGGACCTCGAGCGGAGGACCTTCACCATTCGACGCATCGAGTACGACATCGCCTCGGCGCAGCGGGCGGTGGAAGCCGCCGGCCTCCCCGAGAGGATCTCGTCGCGACTCGCGGTCGGCGCCTGAGTCGTCCGTCTCCGAGTCTTCGATGCCGCGGCCGGGATGTCGACGACATCGGTTCCCGTCGCGCCGGCCGAACCGACGTCAGTTCCAACCCACCGCGAAGAAGAACGCGGTGAAGAACAGGTCGACGAAGATGATCGTGACCACCGTCTGCACCACGGTGTCGGTCGTGGCCTTGCCGACCCCCGCGGCCCCGCCGGTCACCTTGAGCCCGTTGTGGCAGGCGATGAGGCCGAGGATCGTCCCGAAGACCACCGACTTCACGAGGCCGCTGAGAAAGTCGCCCGAGGAGACCTGCTGCAGCGTGTTGTCGACGTAGACCTCGTAGGGGATGCCCATCGCGCCGACGCCGACGAGACCGCCGGCGATCACGGCCGTCAGATCCGACAGCACCGAGAGCACGAAGAGACTGATCGCGGTCGCGATGACCCGCGGCACCACCAGAAACCGGATGGGATTCAGGGCCATCGACTCGAGGGCCTCGATCTCCTCTCCGACGACCATGGTGCCGAGTTCGGCCGCGATCGCCGCTCCTGCGAATCCCGTCAGCACGATCGCCGCGATCAGCGGACCGAGTTCGCGAAAGACCGCGACCACGATGATGTTGGCGACCTTGTCGCTCTGTCCGAAGTCGGCGAGGCTCGGTTCGGTCTGCAGGGCGAGGATCGCTCCGATGGCGCCGGACACGAGCAGCACGATGCCGATCGCCCGCACGCCGACCCGAACGGTCTGCCCCACGAGCGCCGCCGAGCCGAATCGCACGCGTCGCAGCAGCAACGCTCGTCCCGTCCAGACCGACACGTCGCGCAGCAGCCACATCAGCGCTCCGACGAACTCGAGCGTGGCCAGCGCCATCGCCCCGAGGGTCTCGACGAAGCGGACCGGCGACGATGGGGCCGCGTTGGCGTCGGGCGCGTCGCTCACCGATCAGGCCTCGACGTCGTCCACGATCGCGAAGATCTCGGTGAGCTTGGCGATCTCGAAGATGGATCGCACCTTCGGATGCAGCGAGCCGATCACCAGTTCGCAGCCTGCGCGCTGGCAGTGCTGAAGGCCTTGCACCAGGGTCGCCACGCCCGAACTGTCCATGTACGGCACCTTGGAGAGATCCACGACGATGCGGGCGGGCTTTCGGCCGAGCGCCTCGGCCAGGCGAGCCTGCAGTTGCGGAGAGCGGCTCAGGTCGATGTCGCCCTCCGGTTGAAGCACGAGGCTCTCACCGACACTGCGCTCGTTGATGGTCATGCTGTCGCCGGGCATCACATCGACTCCTCGGGGGGGGCGGAACCGTCCTCGGAACGAGACGTAGGCGAACCGGATTCGTCTGCGTCGGCCCCATCCTCGCAGAACTTCTCGATGACGAGTCGCATCCCGCCCTCGTCTCTCCGCTCGTGACGGCAGAGGTGCGTCACGCTTCGCATGAGGTGGACGCCCAGGCCGCCCGGCCGGACCTCGTCGAGGTCCCGCTCGGGCAGATTCTCCGGGTCGAACTCCGGTTGATGATCCTCGACCTCGACCCGGATCCCGTGGCGCGGGGACTCGATCGTCCGCAGCGACAGCCAGATCCGGCAGTCCGGCGCGTGGTCGTAGCCGTGCCGAATGATGTTGGTCAGGGCCTCGTCGACGGCGAGGATCAACTCCCCGCGGCCCCGTTCGCAGAAGCCGATCCGCTCTGCGAAGTTCTCGAGCAGCGCCCGCACCGCGCCGAGCAGCCGCGGCTGGCTGAGCATGCAGACCTGGATCTCCGGCGGCGACATCGCGTCCGAAGGCGTTGGTCGCGATTCAGGCATCGCCAGCCTCGGGAGCCGGCGGCAACAGACCCGCCGGTGGCAACGGGGATGCGCCGACGTAGCCGCGCTCGTGCAGGAACCTCGCCCACTCGGCGACGGCCACCGCTCGATCCGACCACGGCGAGGAGGCCTCGAATCCATGCCGCTCGCCCACGAGTCGATCGAGTGCTTCGATCGCGAGGAACCGGACGCCGGGATCGTCGGACTGCAGCAACACCACGAGCCACGCCACGTCGTCGCGGAACGGCTCCGAGGTCCACGGCGGGGTCCATTCCGAGTCCGCATCCGTCGCTTCGAACGGCCGATAGCGGTTCACCGCAGCGATGATCGCCGCGGTCTGGTCCGGCGGGTTGGGAGACTCGAAGTCCGGCGGCCACGCCGACACGCATCCGCCAAGGACGCCCACGACGAGCGTCGCGACGACGATCCGCTTGGCGGCAGCAACCAGCGCTGACTGTCGGCCGCGGAGCGTCGGGGTCATCGGCGTGGGGATCTCCGCAACGTCGTGCGCCCGGGAGCTGGTGCGGCCGGGACCTGACTTGCCCGAGAGCCGGTTCGCGGGGGATCTGGTCGCCCGAGCGGTCCGGGGGTCGTTGCGACCGGTCGACCCGGGCGTCGACCACTCGCTTGGAGCTTCGACCGCGACCGAATCGGTTCGGCCGCGACGACAACGGACAGGGCGGGATTCGAACCCGCGGTACCGCTAGTAGCGGTACGCCGGTTTAGCAAACCGGTGCCTTCAGCCGCTCGGCCACCTGTCCAACGGGTGGGAGTGTCGTCCTCGGATCGAGTCGAGTCAAACGGAATCGGCAAGGTCCGGCGCCGGAACTCCGCGGAGACTCGGATCAACCCACCACGACTCGGGCCCGCGACCCGAATCCGACGGTGAACCGGCCCACGGGGCGATCGACGCGACCGTCGCGCCGGGTGAGCACCGCGGCGACCTCGATCTCGACGAGACCGCCACGGCCCGCCGTGGCGAATCGGCAATTGATCTCGACCTCGGCCTGCGGGCGGGGGCCATCGCCATCCACCCCGCCACCGAGCGACACCGTGGCGGTCTCCCCGATTCGAACGACGACCGGCATCTCGGAGATGCAGTCGCCAACGGCATCGAGGATCCGGATCTCGAGCTCGATCTCCTCCACGCCCCGCCGAGAGGCCACGAACTCCATCGCCGATCTCGACGAGGCGGAGAGTCCCGCGGCGGGTGCGGCACACCCGGGGATTCCCATCGAGGCGACGCCCCCCAGCAGGACGACCGCGACGAGGCCTGGGAGCAGGAGCATCACGCGGCACACGATGGAAACGGGGAGCTTCATGACGTGTCGGTCCTGCCGGGCCTCGGGCAGATTCGGACTCGTTGCGCGTCCGGAGCGTAGCCCGTGCGGGCATCGGGGCACGCCCTCCTCGTGCCGCCGGAGGAAGGATCCTTCGGAGGGATCGCCCGACGGCAGGCCGGCTTCGCGTCGGCCCGCGGCCGCCTTCAGGCGGACAGGTCGCGCGTCCGCGGACGCCTCCCGTAGACTGCCGGCGTGTTGGCTGGCCTCCGATCGCTGCTGCTCCTCGCGATGACCGCCGTCCTGGCCTCGGCTGCCGGCTGCCGACAGTTCACCTATGCCCCCGACCGGGCGTCGCGGCCGTATCCGGCGCACCTTCCCCAAGGCGAAACCGTCCGGGTGCAGGTGCTGAGCAACGGGATCACCATCGACGTCGTCAACGCGACGTCGACCACCTACCGCGACGTCGATCTCTGGCTGAATCGCCGCTTCTGCCGATTCCTGCCGAGACTCGGCGCCGGCGAGTCCATCACGCTGCGCCTCGACACGTTCTGGGACGACGTCGGCGAAGGACCTCAGGTCGGCGGCTTCTTCGCCACTCGCGAGCCCACCCCGATCGTTCTCGCCGAGATCCAGGTCGACGAGACCTCGCCGCTGGTCGGTCTGATCGCCGTCGAGGTGGTCGCCGAACCGTTCTGAGATCAGTCCAGGCCGAGTCGCTGCCGCTTCGCTTCCCACTCGGCCTGCTCGCGACGATTTTCCGTCGCCAGCGGATTGCCCGAGCGGATCGCCTCGACCTCGAGACGGGTCAGATGCATCGCACCGAGGCGGTAGTCCTCGAACGCCTCGCATGTCAGCGGCACGATCTCGCGGACGAGGCGGTACATCGCCTCGGCATAGACGCGGATCTCCCGCTGGGCGTGGGGATCGATGCGAAGCGAGAGGAAGTGCAGGATGTTGTGCAGATCGCACTTCCAGTACCACTCGGTGAAGACGCTGACCGGCAGCGCCGCCCGAGCGAGTTCCCGAGCGACCCCCTGCTCGGTCAGGTCCAGATACTCGCGGTAGTTCGCCTCGGCCCGGTCGAGAAGCGAGAGGAACCGCTCGGCGGTGCCCGTCTCGATCGGCTCGTCGCCGCCCTGTCGATTCGTCTTGGACTGGCTGCGCACGCTCTCGACGGTGGGTCGCCAGAAGCGATCCGGCACGATCGAGTAGCGGGCGGAGTACTCGTTGACGTTGGCGGTTCGATGTCGAATCCACTGACGCGCGACGAACAGCGGCATCGCCACGTGGAACTTGAACTCGACCATCTCGAAGGGCGTCGAATGGCGGTGCCGCATCAGGTAGCGCAGCAGACCGCGGTCTTCGTTCACCTTCTTGGTCCCCTGCCCGTACGAGACTCGTGCCGCCTGGACGATGGCGCCGTCGGCGGTCTGCCCCTCGCCCACGAGCCGGGGCATGCAGTCGACGAGGGCCACGAAGCCGTGCTCGTCGACGGGAATCTCCCAACGGGCGGCGCCGCCCATCACGTCGCCGAGCGGCGTCTCCGGTTCGACCTTCCTGATCTCGAGGCGATTGGCCGCCTCCGCCGCGTCCTGATGGAGTTCGTGGGGCGTCTCGGGCGTCGTCGAAGAAGCGCTCATCCTGACTCCTGCTCGTCCCAGAGGACTGGGGACCTTGGGGGGTCGCGGGTCGATCGTCCCGCGGGCGTCGTCACACTACCGGCTCGAGGTCGCCTCCGCCCGGGCCTCGGCCCACGACTCGATCCAGTCGTTGACCTCCTCGAGGGTGCCGTTGCGGGTCGGCAGCCCGACCACGGTCACCTGAGGCGGCCGATCCGGCGAGAAGACCAGACGGACGTGCTCGAAGACCCGATCTCCGGCAGCCAGCTCCTCCGGCAGTCCCGCATCGACGATCAGACGAGGCCATCGCGGGGCGTTGGGGAACGCCGCGTCGGGGGCGATCTCCTCGGGCCATCCCTCCACCAGCATCTGCCGCAACGGGGCCTCTTCGCTCGGCATCGCCCCGGAGCGGTCGGCCTCGGCCAGGGTGAGCCATGCGGCCAGGCGAACGTCCCGATCGGTGTCCGCGGCGGTGCTCCGCGCCTCGGAGACCACGGTGAAGCCCCAGATCGTCACCGCGATCGCAGCGACCACGAAGAGCCACACGAGAATCCTGATCTGCGTCGGGTTGGCACGGTCCGGCGGCAGGTTGCCGCGTGGCGGCGATCCGCTCACATCCGCATCCCTTCGTACCTGATTCGATTCCGCTTGCGACGAGGGTCCGCCTCCGGAACCGCCGAGAGCAGCGCCTGGGTGTAGGGATGCGTCGGTCGGTTGATGATGGTGTCCCGATCGCCCTCCTCGACGATTCGACCGTCGTACATGACCGCGACGCGATCGCAGATGTGGTGGATCACCGCCATGTCGTGGCTGATGAACAGGTACGACAGGCCGAACTCCTCCTGAAGGTCCTTCAGCAGGTTGAGGATCTGGGACTGGATCGAGACGTCGAGGGCCGAGGTCGGTTCGTCGCACACGATGAGCTTCGGCTCGAGCGCGAGCGCGCGGGCGATGCCGATCCGCTGCCGCTGGCCGCCGCTGAACTCGTGCGGATACCGATCCGCCGCGGTCTTCCACAGACCACACCGCACGAGCAGCTGCTCGACGCGATCTCGCAACTCCTCGCCCGTCGCGATGCCGTGCACCTCGAGCGGCTCGCCGACGATGCTCGCGACCCGCATGCGGGGGTTCAGGCTGCCCGCGGGATCCTGAAAGATGATCTGCATCTCGCGTCGCAGGCGCCGCATCTCGCCGGCGGGCTGGTCGAACACCGACTCGCCCCGGTAGAGCACCCGTCCGCCGGTGGCCGGGATCAGCTTGAGGAGGCTTCGTCCGACCGTGGTCTTGCCGCAGCCGGACTCTCCCACGAGACCGAGGGTCTCACCCACGCCGATTCGGAAGCTGACCCCGTCGACGGCCTTGACGTGCCCCACCACCCGCTGCAGCAGCCCCCGCCGAATCGGGAAGTGCGTCTGCAGGTCGATCACCTGGAGCAGGGCGTCTCCCGAGGAGGCCCCGGAGGCGGAGAAGTTGGTGGAGGGTCCGACCATGTTCCCGATGGTAGCACCCGCTCCTGCGGATTCCGCCTCGTCCGCCTCGTACACTTGAAGCATGACCCGCGCCTCTTCGACCAGGTCCGAGACCTCTGCGGCGTTGCCGGCGAGCGACGCGGCAGCGACTCCCATCACCATCCGCACCCTTGCGAAGTGGCGCCGCGAAGGCGTCAAGTTCGCGGCGCTGACCTGCTACGACGCGACCACCGCGCGCTGGCTCGAACGAGCCGGCGTTCCCGTGCTGCTGGTGGGAGACACCGCCGCCGAGGTGATTCTGGGCCACCCGGCGACCCTGCACGCGCCGCTGGACTTCATGATCACCCTCACGGCCGCGGTGAAGCGCGGCGGTCCCTCGCGGTTCGTGATGGCGGACATGCCGTTTCTGTCCTACGGCACCGAGGACGCCGAGGGCATCCGCAACGCCGGTCGGTTCATGACGGAAGGTCATGCCGATGCGGTCAAGCTCGAGGTCGACCGACGTCACGCCACGCTGGTCGAGAAGATGAGTCTCGCGGGCATTCCCGTCGTCGCCCACATCGGATCGCGCCCGCAGCACGCTCGCCTGCGCGGCGGGTACTGGTCCGCCGGCAAGACCGCCGAGACCGCTCGCGAACTCCTCGAGGACGCCCGCTGTCTGGAGGAGGCCGGGGCCACGATGCTGCTGGTCGAAGCGTGTCCGGCGGAGGTCGCCGAGGAGATCGTTCAACGAAGTCGGCTTCCCGTGGTGGGATGCGGGGCGGGTCCCGCCTGCCATGGGCAGATCGTGGTCCTGCAGGACCTGCTCGGACTGACCGACTGGCAGCCGGCGTTCGCGACGCCGACGGCGAGAATCGGCGATGCCATCGTCAAGGCCGCGTCGACCTGGTGCCAACGGGTCGACGGCGGCGATCTGGGTCCGCATCCGTACTCGATGTCGGACGAGGAACGCGAGGCGTTTCGACGCTCTCTCGAGTCCTAGTTCCGGACCGGCCACCGAGTCCGCCCCGGTTCCCCGATCTCGAGCCGGGCTGCAACCGGCTTCGAATCGTTCCCAAACACCCCTGTCGTCCCCGACTTCGGCAAACCGATGTCGCCGGACGGCGTAGACCCAGGAGGTCGAGACGATGGTCTCGGCCACAGTTCCTTCTCGCCGTCGGTTCCGACCGAGAATCCACTGCGGACCGGCTGCGAAGGATTCGATGCGGACCATCGTGCCTCGTCGCGACGTTCCTGCTGCCCCGCAGCGAGGATCGGACCGACACTCCGATGGCGAGTCGTCCGCCAGTTCGTCCCGCGGCGCTCGCCGCCTTCTACGGTCCCGTCGCCAGCCCGGCGATCCCGAGGAGCCACGACCATGCACGATCCCGCGAACTCCGACGCCGCTGCCCAAGGCCGCGTTCTCCCGATCCACTGGGGTCCGAGCGTTCTCGTGGTCGCGGCGGCCGCGACGCTGCTCTTCGCGACACCCGAGGCGATCCGCCGGATCGGGCACGCCCACAGTCAGGTCGAGATCGTGCAGGCGTCGCAGCGACTTGCGCAGGGCACGGTGCTCGACGAGCTGAACGAGGCCTATCGCGACATCGCGCGCGTGGTCGAGCCGGCGGTCGTGCACATCGGCACCAGCGGGCGAGCTCCGAGTCGGCGCGGCATTCGGCCCTACCTGTCGACGGGCTCGGGCTGGATCTACGACGAGGCCGGCCACATCGTCACCAACGCCCACGTCGTGGACGGTTCCGAACGAATCGAGGTCCAGCTCTACAACGGGGAGAGCCACGACGCCGAACTCGTGGGCATGGACCTTCGAACCGACATCGCGGTCCTGAAGATCGATGGAGCCCTCGTCCATCCGGCCGCCCGCGGCGACAGCGACGGCGTCCATCAGGGAGACCTGGTCTTCGCCTTCGGAAGCCCCTTCGACTTCCGCTTCTCGATGTCCAAGGGCATCGTGTCGGGCGTGGGTCGCATCGCCGGCCTCGAGGACATCGACTACGAGAACTTCATCCAGGTCGACGCGGCCATCAATCCCGGCAACTCCGGCGGCCCGCTCACCGACGTGCGGGGACGCGTGGTCGGCATGAACACCGCCATCGCCACCGGGCGCGGCAACGCCGTGGGCCAGGGCCAGTTCGCCGGCATCGGCCTTGCGATCCCCACCTCGATGATCGAGACCGTGGTCGACCAGTTGATCGAGACCGGCGAGGTCGCCAAGGGCTTTCTCGGCGTCAGCGTCGCTCCAATCGAACTCGCCACCGCGATGCAGGATCGTGATCCGTCGATGGCCTACGTGGCGGACCGGTTCGCGGGAAGCGGCGCCCTCGTGACCGCGGTCACCGACGGCAGCCCCGCAGAGCGGGCGGGCATTCGGGTCGGCGACGTCATCGTCGCGATCGACGACAACCGGGTCACCAGCCGCGAACTCGTCCCGGCGCTGATCAGTTCGCGGCGTCCCGGCGATCGCGTCGTCTTCGAGATCTGGCGCGGCGACCGCGTCTCCGACACCTCCGAGGTCCTGCATCTCGAGGTGGTGCTCGACCGGCTCGCCGCCGAGGTCAACCACGAGGGCATCGTGCGCGGCCTCCGGATGCTGGGCCTGCTCGACTTCGACACCCACACCGAGGAGACCGCACGACGCTTCGAGGTGCCCTACCGACGCGGCGTCGTGGTGCTCGACATCGACGAGCGATCCTCGCTGGCCGAAGCGCTTCCCGAAGGCTCCGTGATCGTCGCGGTGATGAACCAGCCGGTCCTCAACATCGACGACTTCTTCACCCGCACCGGCCGCGTGCTGATGCAGATGGGTCGTGGCATGCGGGTGCGGGACCTGATGCTGAACATCGTCGATCCACAGGGCCGCGAGCAGACCGTGCCGATCCCGCTGCGGTGAGGCGGATCCAGTTCCGCCGACGTTCGGATGGCCCGACCCCGCCGTCCCGACCCCATGGCGGCCGGGACGCCCGCTTCGCTTGTGATCGCCTCAGAACCGCCGCATCGGGTTGAGGACGAGGTTGTCCCGGCCCGGCACGAGCAGGTCCGCGATCTCGACCGCCTCCATGAAGGAGGTCTGGGCCTGCTTCACGTCGTGGGCCCCCGGCAGCACCATGCCCCGTTCGAGGTGCTCGACGGTCGCGACCGCGTCGCCGCAGACGAGCACGGTCTGACCCGGCAACGCGAGCAGCAGGCCGCAGGTGCCCGGCGTGTCCCCCGGCAGCGGAAAGAGATCGACGCCCTCGGCGAGATGGTCCGGCGCCGGCTCGCACCGACCGAGGACCGACAGCTCGCTGCGCACGGTGGCGGCGAGTTCGGTGTCGCCGGCCCGATCGGCCTCCTCGAGCTTCTCCTGCAACGACACCTGAAGCGCATCGCGCTCGCGGGCGTCGAGACACCACCGCGCCTCGTCGAACAGCGCCAGACCACGGCGTCGCATCGGATGGAACGAGGTGAGGAAGACCCGCGTGATCTCCGCGGGGCGGATGCGGGTGCGGTCCTTCATCCGGGCCTCGAGCAGCTGCGGCGGCAGCGAGGGATCGACGAGGATCCGCTCGTCGCCGGATGCGACGAGCACGGTGGTGGCGTGATCGGCCCGCTGCGGCGTGCGCTCCTCCCACAAGGGGTGCGTGCCGAGGGCGCCGATCGAGATCACGCGGAACTGGACGCTCATGACGCCAGTGTCGCATGAACCGGCCGCGGCGTGCGGATCCGTGGAACGGGACGCGGTCGTGCGTGCACGCCCGCGCTACTCCTCCGGAGCGTTGCGAGCGAGTCGACCGAGCGGGTTGTCCGCCTGGTTCCGCCTGGCCCGCAGGGCCTCGAGCACGATCGGCGGGACCATGGTCGCCAGTCGCTCGAGATCGCCGCCGAGCGCCGCCACCTGCTTGATCAGGCTCGAACTGGTGTAGCCGTGGATCTCGCCGGCGACCACGAAGACCGTCTCCATCTCGGCGACCTGTCGGTTGGCGATCGCGAGCTGGCACTCCGAGGCGAGGTCGCTGCCGTGCCGAAGTCCTCGAAGAAGCACGTTGGCGCCGATCTGCCGGGCGAAGTCCACGGTGAGGCCGTGGTAGCCCTCGACCCGCACCGGCGCCCCGCCCGGGGTCGTGGCGACGAGTTCGGCGACGAGACGCTCGGCCATGTCCACCCGTTCGGCGCTCGAGAACAGCGGCTCCTTCTCCGGATTGCGGCCGACCGCCACCACGATCTCGTCGAAGATGCCGCGGGCCCGGCCAAGCACGTCGAGGTGACCGAGGGTCATCGGGTCGAACGAGCCGGAATAGAGCGCCACGTGCTTCGCGTCGGACATGCCTCGGATGATAGTTCCGACGACAGGCGTGGATAGACTCGCGCCATGCCCGCTCGAACCCTCCTCCCGCACGTCCTCCTCCTCGTCGCGGCCGGATCGGTCGCCGCAGCCCCGTCGACATCCGGCGATCCGATCGTGCCGCAGTTCGACCTGTCCCGCGACGCCTCCCGGCAGGTCGTCGTCGATCGCGAACCCGGCCGGTATCTGGGGCACCCGACCACGGTGCTGCTCGAAGACGGACGCACCGTCATCGCGGTCTATCCCAAGGGCCACGGCCGCGGCCCGATCGTCATGAAGCGAAGCGAAGACGGCGGCCGCACCTGGAGCGATCGCCTCCCGGTGCCGGAGAACTGGGCGACCAGCAAGGAGACGCCGACCATCCATCGCCTCGTCGATCCCCGCGACGGCACGAAGCGGCTCGTGGTCTTCTCGGGGCTGCATCCGATCCGCCGCGCGTACTCCGAAGACGACGGCGCGACATGGACGCCGCTCGAACCCATCGGGGACTTCGGCGGCATCGTCGCGATGAGCTCGGTGGTCGCCCTCGCCGACGGCACGCACGCGGCGTACTTCCACGACGACGGCCGCTTCTTCAGGCCGCAGGAGACCGACGGTCGCGCCACCGGGACCTTCCGCCTCTTCGAGACCCGGTCGAAGGACGGCGGCCTGACGTGGACCGAGCCGCGGGAGCTCTGGTCGGGAGGCGAGGTGCACCTCTGCGAGCCGGGCGTGTTCCGATCGCCCGACGGAGGCACGCTCGCGATGTTCCTGCGCGAGAACCGTCGGCGCCTGAACTCCCACGTGATGTTCTCGACCGACGAAGGTCTCTCCTGGAGCGAGCCTCGCGAGGTGCCGGACGATCTCGTGGGCGATCGCCACGCGGGGGTGGTGCTTCCCGACGGACGCGTGGCGGTCTCCTTCCGGGACACCCGACCCGGCAGCCCCACCGCGGGCGACTGGATCGCCTGGATCGGGCCGTGGTCGGAACTGGTGCGAGAGAGGAACGCTCGCGCCGAGTCGGCGTTCCGGGTGCGCCTGATGGACAACCACCATCGCTGGGACTGCGCGTATCCGGGCGTCGAGCGCCTTCCCGACGGCACGGTGGTGTTCACGACCTACGGCCACTGGACGCCCGACGAGCCGCCCTACGTCGTCTCGGTGCGCCTGCATCCGACGGAGTTCGAGGTCGCGGCCCCGGCGCCCTTCGGGGCATTGCCGAGCTCCGCGCAGCAGGCGTGGCACGAACTCGAGTACTACGGCTTCATCCACTACGGCATCAACGCGTTCACCGATCGCGAATGGGGCTTCGGCGACGAATCGCCCACGCTCTTCGATCCCGAGTCCATGGACGTCCGACAGTGGGCGAAGGTCGCGAAGGCCGCCGGCATGAAGGGACTCGTCCTGACCGCGAAGCATCACGACGGCTTCTGCCTCTGGCCCACCGAGACCACCGAGCACGACATCGCCGCGAGCCCGTGGCGCGACGGCGAGGGCGACCTCGTCGCCGAGTTCGTCGCGGCGTGCGAGGCCGAGGGCCTGCGCTACGGCTTCTACGTCAGCCCGTGGGACCGCAACCACCCCGAGTACGGACGACCGGAGTACCTCGAGGCCTTTCGAGGGCAGTGGCGTGAACTGCTCGAGCGGCATCCCGACGCGTTCGAACTCTGGTTCGACGGTGCCAACGGCGGCGACGGCCACTACGGCGGCGCCCGCGAGACCAGGCGGATCGACCGGGCGACCTACTACCGCTGGGACGAGACGATGCCGTGGATCCTCGCGATGGCGCCGGAGGCGATCGCCTTCAGCGACGTCGGGCCGGGATGCCGCTGGGTCGGCAACGAGCGCGGCTTCTCCGCCGAGACGAGCTGGCAGACCATGGATCGCGAGGGTCGCCACCCGGGGATGTCCGGCGCAGTCGACCTTGCGAAGGGCGAGCCGGGCGGCTCCCACTGGATCGGCGTCGAGGCGGACGTCTCGATCCGCCCGGGCTGGTTCTTCCACGAGTCGGAGAACGAGCGGGTCAAGAGCCCCGAGCAGCTGCTGGAGATCTGGTTCGCCTCGGTGGGTCGCGGCGCCAACCTGCTGCTGAACCTGCCACCGGATCGAAGAGGACTGGTCCACGAGCGCGACATCGCCTCGCTCGAGGGCCTTCGCACACGTCTCGACGAGATCTTCTCGACGGATCTGATCCTGAACCGCGTGGTGGCGGCGACCGCGGACGAGACCCGCGGCGACAGCCCCCGCTTCGGGCCCACGAACCTGATCGACGGCGACGACGCGACGCTCTGGGCCGCAGACGACGACGCCCGAACGGCGACGATCGAACTTCGCTTCGACGAACCGCTCGCCTTCGACGTGGTGCGGTTGCGCGAACCGATCGAGTTCGGCCAGCGGATCGCCGCGTTCGGAATCGAGACTTGGGACGGATCCGCATGGCGCCCGCTCGCCGAGGGCACGACGATCGGCCCCCGCCGCATCCTCGAGGTGCCGCAGACCTCCACGACGCGGCTGCGGATCTCGATCCGCGAGAGCCTCGCGTCCCCCCTGCTTCGAGACGTCTCGCTGTTCGACGACCCGCGTCGCGAGTGAGACCGAACTGGTCAGTCGATCGCGAATCCGTCGCACTCGGCGGCAAGCGCGAGGTCCTTCTCGGTCAGGCCGCCGGCATCGTGCGTGGAGAGGGTCAAGGTGACCTTGTTCCACCGCACGAGGATGTCCGGATGATGCTGGACCTCCTCGGCCCTCTCGGCCACGCGGTCGACGAACGCCATCGCCGCCACGAAGTCGGCGAAGGCGAAGGTCCGCTGGATCGACTCGCCGCTGCGGCTCCACTCGGAGAGCCGCTGCAGGCCCTGTTCAAGGTCGGCGTCGGCGAGCTTCTCGATGGTCATGGGGGCGTCCGAAGTCGGGGAGAATCTGCGGATCGGAGGAGACGACTCGACCGATCGACGCATGATATCTCCGGCAGGCCGGCATTCACCTCGGGCCCGGCCGAATCGAAGGCATGAGCACCCGAACCACCCGCCTCGCCCCGTCGACCACCGGCGACCTGCACCTCGGCCACGCCCGCACCTTCCTGCTGACGTGGGCGCTGGCCCGTCGCGAGGGATGGCGGATCGTCCTGCGGTTCGAGGACCTCGATCCTGAACGCGCAACCGCGGACTCCCGGGACCGAACGCTCGACGTGCTGGCGTTTCTGGGCATCGACCACGACGGCGATCCGCTGACGCAGTCCGCGGATCCCGCGCCGTATCGGGCGGCCATGCGGCGTCTGGCCGAACGCGGGCTGGTCTTCGCGAGCGATCTCAGTCGCCGCGAGATCCGAGAGGCCGTCGCAGCGCCGCACGCGGGCGGCGAACTTCGATTCGATCCGGCTCTTCGACCTCCGCCGGGACCCGCGTGGCGCTTCGAAGATCCCGCCCGTGGCCGTCGATTCGCCACGCCCGACGTCGTCGTCGAGTTCGAGGACCAACTGCTTGGCCCGCAGCGGACGTGTCCTGCCGAAGAGTGCGGGGACTTCGCGGTGTGGACCCGCGACGGGCTGCCCGGGTACCAGTTGGCGGTCGTCGTCGACGACGCTCGCCAGGACGTGACCGACGTCGTCCGGGGCGACGACCTTCTGGCATCGACCGCTCGGCAGCGGCTGCTGCAGCTGGAGCTCGATCTGCCATCGCCGCGATGGTGGCACCTTCCGCTGGTGCACGACGCCCACGGCGTCCGCCTCGCGAAGCGGAACGACGCCCTCTCGATCGACACGCTGCGGTCGCAGGGCGCGACCCCCGAGCGAATCTGCGGCCTCGTGGCCTGGTGGTGCCGATGGATCGACGAACCGGCGCCGGTCGAACCGCGACGCCTGCCGGATCTCGCCTCGCCGGAGCGTCTCCGCGAGGTCGCGGTCCTCGAGTCCGACCCCGACCACCGGCCGAGGGTCGAACAGGAGACGATCACATGGCTGTGCTCGGGCTGAGGCGCGTCGTCGCCATCGTCGTTCCACTCCTGGTGTCGGTGCTCACGGCCGCCTGCGACGGCCCGGCCGACCCCTCCGGACTCCAACGGATCGAGGTTCGCGGAGAGATCTGGGCCTTCGAGGTCGCCGCGGACGACGCCAGTCGCACCCGCGGGCTCGGCGGCCGGGAATCCCTTCCTCCCGGTCAGGGGATGCTGTTCGTGTTCCCGGAGTTGGGCGTTCGACGCTTCTGGATGTACGACTGCCTGATGCCGATCGATCTCGTCTTCCTAGACGATCTCGGAACGATCACCGCGGTCCACGAGATGCCCTTCGAGCCTCCGCGTGCCGAGGGCGAGACCGAGAACGAGTACGCCTCGCGTCTGCCACGCTACTCCAGTCGGTTCCCGGTCCGCTTCGCGCTGGAGTTCCCAGCCGGCACGATCGATCGACTCGGACTCGAGCCCAACACCCGGGTCGAACTCGACGGCCCTCGCTTGAAGTCGCTGGTCCGCTGAGCCGATCCCCTCCCGACGCGAATCGCGGGAGGAGGAGGCGCACGGATGCAGCATGGGAAGGAAGAGACGACCTCGGCGGTCGATCCGCCGGAGGTCGTGGTGCTGGCCGGATCGCGGGCCCATCGCCCCGCAGCGACCGAGTTGGCGGAGGATCTCGCCGCCTCGGCGGGCGCGACTCCGTGGCGGATCCGCCTTGCGTTGCCGACGCCGGGCCAACCCTGTCCCGACGGGCTGATCGTCGTCGGCGATCCCCTCGACGGGGCCGCCGACCCCACGCTCGTCGCGATCCTCGAGGACTTCGAGAACGCGTCCATCCCCGTGGTCTGCCTCCGGTCCGGCGGAGGAGGACGCTTTCTCGATCTCGACATGCCGCGGAGCGCCCGCGTCGCGGCCGCCATGTGCCTGTTGGAGAGTCTCCGGCGATCCGCCGTGCGATTCGATGAGAGTCGCCGGCGCGGGCATCGCGCCGTCGAGACGCTTCGTCGACACGAGTTCGAACTTCAGGAGGCTGCGTCCCTGCAGCGGGAGTTCCTTCCAAGGCACCTGCCCCGTGGCGACCGCTTCGACTGCTCGGTGCTCTGGCGACCGTCGAAGCACGTCAGCGGGGACATCTACGACGTGGCCCGTCTCGGTCGTCGTCACGTGGGCCTCTTCATCGCCGATGCCGTGGGGCATGGCGTCTCCGCCGCCATTCTGGCCATGGGACTCCTGAGACGTCTGAACCTCACGACGGTGGACGGCACGCCGATGCAGCCCGCCGAGGTGCTGGGCCATCTCAACGGCGCCCTGCTGCAGCGGTCCGCCGGCGCCACGTGGTTCGCCACGGCCGCCTACGCCCTGCTCGATGTGGAGACCGGTCGCCTGCAAGCGGCCTCGGCCGGTCACCCTCCGATCGTGGTCCTTCGCTCGAACGGCACCCGCGAGCGATTCGGTGCGACCGGCGGCCTGCTCGGAATCTTCGAAGGCGAACGCTACGCGGAGCACGACGTCGCACTGCGTGACGGCGATCGGGTCCTGCTGCACACCGACGGCGTCGAGACGGTGCTCGACGACGACGGCCCGGAGGGCTACATCGAGCATCTGACCTCGATGGCCTCGACGCGACGGGCACCGGCGCTCTTCGCCGACTTGATCTCGCGCATCGAGGCCTCCGGCGGCTGCGCGGCAGGCCTGGACGACGTCACCCTGATCGACTTGGGATTCGGGCCGATCGTCTCCAACGAAGAGGCGGCGGCGTCCGGCGGCGGCGTCTCGCGCGACGTCCGGGACGTCGGTTCACCCGCAAGCGGTTCGTGAGCGTCGGCGGCCGACCACGGCCCCACCGATCAGAAGGACCGCTGCGACCGACGGGGCGGGAATGTAGATGTTGGTGATGGGTCCGGAGCCCTTCCCGCCGTCCCATCCGTACTGCAGCGAAGTCCCGGGTCCCTGGTCGTAGGACAGATTGGCGCCGAAGGAGAGGATCAATCCGTCGCCCCAGACCAGGTCGCGAACGAAGCGACCAACCCAGAGCCGCCAGGTCCACTCCTCCGCGCGGCCTTGGAGATTCGACGGATTGGCGTTGAACCAGCCTGCGTTCTCCGGAACCGCCCCACCGGTCCCGGGAACGAACTGGTCGTCGAGAGCCGTCGTGTTGATGCCGCCGATCGGGCCGCCGATCATCACGAACGAGTCGATCGAGGAATCGACCACTCCCGGGATGTCCCCGGAGTCCTTGACGTTCCAAGCTCCGGGCAGGCCGCTCAGCGTGCGGAAGTCGTCGTGGTGGAACGCCATGCCCGCGGCGGTGCCGATCTGCGCGTTGAACACCGAAAGCACGGTGTCCATCTGATCGTCGAACTGGGCGTACACGTCGACCACGAAGAACTCCTGGTCGCTGCTGGCGTAGTGGTCGAACATCCAGCCGGTGAACTCCGCCGCAGCGGGTGTCGCCACGACCGCCGCGGTCAGCAGGGCGGCCGACATCGATCGAGACGTCGCAAAGAAGTCGTTCATGGTCGTGTCCTCGGGAAAGGCGGGTCTGGTCGATCGGATGGAGGAGAGGCGTCGAATCGGGCGGCACGGGTCGAGATCGCCCAACGCCCACCGGTGGATCACGATCGAGAACGACGGCGGCCTCGGCTCGACCATCCGGCGGCCAGGAGAAGGGTCGGGAGCGTCGCGGGCGATGGAATGTAGACCTCGTGGATCGGCCCCGATCCCTCGCCGCCGTCCCACGCGTATCGCAACTCGGTCCCGGGGCCCTGGTCGTAGGCGAGGTTCGCGCCGAAGGACATCAGAAGGTCCCCTCCCGCGAAGTCCTCGAGAACGAAGCGGCCGATCAGCAGCCGCAGGTTCTCCGGATCGACGCGGCCGTTGAGATTCGCCGGCTCGACGTTGAACCACCCTGCGTTCGTCGGCACCGCTCCGCCGGTCCCGGGAACGAAGAGGTCGTCGAGTTCGGTCGTGTTGGAGGCGCCGATCGGACCGCCGATCAGCACGAACGAGTCGATCGAAGCATCGACCACTCCCGGAATGTCCCCGGAGTGCTCGACGCTCCAGGCGCCGGGCTGGCCGGACAGGGTGTGGAAGTCGTCGTGGTGGAATGCGGCGCCGGTTGGTGTCGAGACCTGCGCATTGAAGACCGACGACACCGTGTCGAGCGGATCGTCGAACTGCGCGTACACGTCGATCACCATGTATTCCACCCCGCTGGCGGTGTACCAGTCGAACATCCAGTCGGTGAAGTCCGCCGAGACCGGCGCCGTGAGGCACGCCGCGGCCAGCGAGCCTCCCGCGCACCAAGCTGCGGTTCTCGATCGATGGGCCTGTCGCATGTCAATCTCCATTCGCATCCCGTCCGGCATCGGAACTCGCCGCGTTCTCTCGTCAAGGTCTCTCGCCACGGTCTCTCGCCACGGTCGATCTCGCCACTCCGCCTTCGTCCTCCGGACGTACGCAGCTCGCGACCTGCGACGCTACGTCCGACCCGCTGGTGCGCGGCATCGATTCCCATCCTTTCGTACGTGATTGGGGTCGATCACCCGTCCAGTGCGACGGCGTCCTCAATCCGACGCCGGGGTGCTCCTGATCGCGTCGATCGCACCAGGCAGATCGGAACCCAGTCGGGTCTCGAGCACCCGCACCACCATCTTCGCGATGCAGTCGCCCTCGAGGTTCACCCCGTCGCCGACCTTCAGATCGCGGAGCGTGGTTCGATCGAGCGTCTCCGGAATGAGCGCCACCTCGAACCAGTCGTGGTCGAGGCCGGCGATCGTCAGCGAGACGCCCTCGACGGCGATCGATCCTCGAGCCACCAGGAGCGGGGCGAACGACCCACCGACGCCGATCCGAACCCTCCACTCGCCGTCGGTGGTGATCGCGAGAACCTTGCCCACCTCGTCGACGTGTCCCTGGACGAGGTGGCCGCCGAGCAGGGTCTCCGGCGTTGCGGATGGCTCGAGGTTCACCCGGTCGCCCTCCGAGAGCGAGCCGATGGTGGTCCGTCGAAGGGTCTGGGGGACCACGTCGAACCGCACCGCCTCGATCCGGTCGCCGTCGAGCCGCCGGTCCGCGACCGTCAGGCAGCACCCCGCCACCGCGATCGAGGCACCCGGTTCCGGTCGATGTCCCCACCCCTCCAGCGAGATCCAGAGGGCCTCTCCACTGTCGCTGGGGACACGCGACTCGACCCGACCGAGCTGCTGGACCAGTCCTGTGAACATGGAATGAGCGTAGCGACCCCGATCTCGGTGAACCGCCGATCTTGACGCTCCGAACGTGCCCTCTGATACTCGTCGCTTCGGGACAACTCCGGGGCGTCCGACCCGCGGGTCCCGACCTCCTCTCCGGAGGCGGTCGCCGGGCCGACGCCCGCCCTCCCAAGTTCCTCACCTTCGAACCACGAGAACCCGCATGCACCGCACCCCGAACCGCCGCGGATCCCGATCCACCTCACCGAGACGATCGGCGGTCCGCTCGGGCGGCCCCGCGATCCGGATCATGCAGGCGGGACTGATCACCGCCCTGTTCGCAGGCCTCTCCACCGGGGCCTGGGCCCGGCAAAGCGGAACCGGTTCGGACGTCGCCGACGCCAACCGCGAGCGTCTCGAGCAGATGCAGCAGCAGCTCGATGCCCGATCGCTGTTCCCGCCTTCCCGACTTCGCGAGCTCGGCTACCGCGCCGACTGGCAGACCGAGGTGCCGCCGTCGCCCGGTGCCTCCCTCGACACCCTGTTCCTTCGCGGCGACGCCCTCTACACCCGCGACACCAACAACCTGCTGAGCCGGGTCTCCCGTGATCGCGGCGAGGTGCTGTGGCAGTCCCCGATCGGCTCGCCACGCGACGAGCTGATCGACGTGCTCCGCCTTCGTCGTGGCGACCAGGAGAAGGCCGTGGCCATCGGACGTCTCGAGGTGTTCGTGGTCGACAACGCCAACGGCATCGCCGAACGCCGGCAGGAGATCGAGCGGACCCTGTACACCAGCGGCGCGGTCTTCGGGCCCTACTTCATCTACGGCACGAGAGACGGCCAGATCATCTGGCACCAGTACGAAGTGGGATACCCCTGGCGGGGCAACAGCCTTCCCGGATCGGTCTCCGCGACGCCGCTGATCGTCGACGATCTCGTCTACGTGGTCGGTTCGACCGGTCGCATTCTCGCCCTCGACGCCGCCAGCACCCGCCTGGTCTGGGAGAAGCAGCTGATCGCGGGCATCGACGACGGACCGGCGTGCCAGGACGGCGTCCTTCTGGTGGCGGGGCGGGACCAGTACCTCTGGGCCCTCGACGCGAAGACCGGCCGAACACTCTGGCGATACTTCACCGAGAGCCCGCTGACGACCTCCCCGGTCGCCGACGGCGATTCGGTCTACCAGTTCGTCCCCACCGAGGGTCTCGTCAAGCTCTCGCTTCGTCCCGAGGGGAGCATCGCCGGCGACGTGCAGTGGCGGTCCACCGAAGCCACGGGGCGAATCCTCGGTCGACGCGGCAGTCGCCTGCTGCTCTGGGACGCCCCGACCCGGACGATGCGCACCGTCGACGTCGCCACCGGCGATGTGGTCGAGCAGATCGAGCTGCCGGCTGTGGCCGACGTCGTCGCCGAGGGCTTCGAGAACCCGGCGTTGCAGTTCCTCGCCTCGAACGGCACGGTCATGCGGATCGTTCCGCAGCAGTGACCCTGCGGAGTTCCCCAACACCCATGCTCGATCTCGTTCCGGTTCGTCGTGCGCTGCTCTCGGTCAGCGACAAGACCGATCTCATCCCCTTCGCCAAGACGCTCGCCTCGCTCGGAGTCGAACTGGTCTCCACCGGAGGCACGGCCCGCGCCCTTGCGGAGGCCGGTCTTGAAGTGGTCACGGTCGAGACCTTGACCGGTCATCCCGAGATCCTCGATGGCCGCGTGAAGACGCTGCACCCCCGCGTCCACGGAGGCGTGCTGGCCCGACGCGATCTCCCGGCGCACCTCGAGGCGCTGGAGACCCACGGGATCTCCGCCATCGACCTGGTCTGCATCAACCTGTACCCGTTCGAGCGGACCATCCGCAGCGAGGGCATCGAGGAGGCCGAGGCGATCGAGCAGATCGACATCGGCGGGCCCGCCCTCATGCGAAGCGCCGCCAAGAACTTCGAGTCGGTCGCGGTGGTGACCTCCCCGTCGCAGTACGACGCCGTCGCCTCGGAACTCACCGCGAACGAAGGGCGAACCTCCCGCGCCCTGCGGGCGGACCTCGCCGCCGCGGCGTTCTCGAGAACCTGCGAGTACGACGCGGCGATCTCGGCCTGGATGGGACACCGCCAGGCGGACCGTTTCGCCGAGACCCTCCGGATGACCTTCACCGGCGGCACCCCCCTCCGCTACGGCGAGAACCCGCACCAGCGAGGGGCGCTTTATCGCGATCCCGCGGCGGCGGGTCCCTCCATCGCAGGAGCCGGGGTCCTCGGCGGCAAGGCCCTGAGCTACAACAACATCCTCGACGCGTCGGCCGGACTCGAACTCGTGCTGGACCTGCGATCGCTGGCCCGTGAGCGGCGGGTGGCGGCGGTCATCAAGCACACCAATCCGTGTGGCGCCGCCATCGGCGACTCGCTGGCCGATTCGTTCCGCCGGGCGTGGGACGGCGATTCGCTGGCCGCGTTCGGCAGCGTGGTCGTTCTGGGCGGAGACGTCGACGGCGACACCGCAACCTCGATCTCGGATGGATCCCGCTTTCTGGAGGTGATCGTCGCGGACCGGTTCACGCCCGAGGCGGCGTCGATCCTGTCGCAGCGATGGCCCTCGGCTCGGCTGGTCGAGACCGGTCCCCCCGCCCACGCGCCGAGCCGTCCGCAGGTCCGCTCGATCGCCGGAGGCGTGCTGCTTCAGGAACCCGACGACCATCCGGTCAACGCCAACGACTTTCGACACGCCGCCGGCCCGGCCCCCGACGAGGCGTTGAGGCAGGAGGCGGCGTTCGCGTTCAGCGTCGTGAAGCATCTGAAGTCGAACGCCGTGGCGATCACGTCCGGCGGCATGCTGCTCGGCGGCGGTGCCGGGTGCGTCGACCGGGTCAACGCCTGCCGAAACGCGGTGACGAAGGCGGGCGATCGCCTCTCGTCCGAAACCGCGTCGGTCGCGGCCTCGGACGCGTTCTTCCCGTTCCCCGACGGTCCCGAGGTGCTCGCCGATGCCGGCGTCCGCTGCCTCGTCCATCCCGGCGGATCGAAGCGGGACGACGAGACCTTCGCACTCTGCGACGCCCGCGGGATCACCTGCCTGCTCACAGGCATCCGCCACTTCCGTCACTGATCGAATCGACTCAGTTCGCGAGCGCCCCGAGGTCCTCCTCGGGCACCACCCGCCGGACCCGCCGCAGCAGGAACGCCGCCGGCACCGCGACGGCGAGGGCGATGGCGAGGCCCGAGCCCGCAAGGACTCCGGCGTGGACGACACGCTGCTCGTCGACCGGTCGCGGATCCAGCAGGCTGTAGGCGATGCGACCGTCGCGGGCTCGCTCGCCGATCACGATCGCCGGCGTGCGATCCGGGCGACGCGGAGCCTGCGAGGCGCTCTCCGCCGCGAGGGTGGTCGCCACGGTGTCCAGCACCGGCGGCAGGAGTCGGCGATCCTCTCCCTTCAGCACCAGGCGCATGCGTCCGGGGCCGTCGCTGTCGATCTCGAGGTCCCGCTCGAGCAGGGCCGCCACCGTCGAGGCGTCGCTGGGTGAAAGGCCCCGGGCCGCCAGTCGGGTGGCGACCTCCTCGGCGAAGATCGGATCGGCGAGGATCGCGGCGTGCCACTGCTTCCACTCGTCGGCCAGGCGAGGATCGAGCGGCTGGCCCTTCGCGCCACGGGCGATCATGTCGACGCTGGCGGTGCCGGGCGCGGGCCACACGTGGTCGCTCGCGACCCAGGCGGCCGCGCACAGGCCCGCCACGAAGAGCGTCACCACCATCGCAAGACTCGCGGCGCTTCTGGTCGCCCAACGTCGGACCATTCGGACCTCGCTGTCCGCGAGGAACTTCTGGATCTGTCGCAGCTCCTCTCGCTTCTGCTGGACCTGCCGCAGTTCGTGCAGGGCCGCCTGTCCCGAGGGACGAGCGACGACCGACTCGGTCGCGGTGGATCCGCCGACCGCGGTCTCGCGGCCTTGTCGGACTCGACCCCTCAGGGCGACACGAAGCCGATGCAGGCGATCGCGTCGCGAGCGAAGAAGGTTCGCGATCCGAGCGAGCTGCCGGGCCTTCTCCTGGAGCTTTCCGACTTCGACGTTGGAGGCATCGCGAGAGGACTCCCGTGCTGCGCGAAGATCCGCGGCCAGAGCCTCGATGCGGGCGTCGCGCTCGCGAAGGGCGGCCTTGGCCTGCTCGAGCGAGGCTTCGAGGGCCTCGAGACCGGCGGCATCCGCGTCGGCCTCCTGCCTGGCCTGCGGCGCGGGCTCGGTCTGCGAGCGGAACTTCGCGATCTCGGCCTCCAGCCCGTTGCGGCTGGTCTCGGCGTCCTTCAGCGACTGCTCGAGTTCGGTGATTCGCTTCGACGCCTTGTCGAAGCGGCCTCGCACCGCCGCCAGTTCGCTCTCGAGACGGGTGGCGGCATCGTCCTGCGACGCCTGGTGATCGAGCTGCCGCTGCAACGTCGCGATGCGGCGCTCATGCTGCGAGGCCGACTCGCGGGACTTCTCGAGTGCCCCTCGCAGCGAGGCGCACTCGCTCTCGCTGCGATCGAGGCGCGTCCGAAGGCCGGCGGCCTCCTCCTCGAGGGCCTTGGCCTTGCCGAGCCGCTCCGTTCGAGCCTGCTCGTCGGCCTCGCCGGACCTGCGAAGGGACGAGACCTCCGCGCGAGCCCGCTCGAGTTCGGACCGCAGCCGCTCGACCTCGGTGCGCTGGGTCTGGTCGGTTCGTTCCGCAGCGGCGAGCTTCGCCTCGAGCGCCGTCACCTGCTCGCCGAGACGCCTGGAGTTCGCAGCGGTCGCTTCCGAGTCTTCGGTGCGCCGCGTCGCCTCTTCCACCGCGGACTTCGCCGCGGCGAGGGATCGTTCGAGGCCGGCAAGGCGGCGCGACATCGTCTGCTCGGTCGCGGCGGCGCTCCGCTCGCGATCGGCGAGACGGGTCTCGAGGGACTGCGACCGCTCGATCGCGGCCTCGAGTTCGCTCCGCTCGACGAGATCCGTTCGATCCGACAACTCGGCCTCGAGTCGCTGCACCTGCTGGGCAAGCGCCTGCTTCTCGCGCTCGATCGACGCGGCCCGCGCCTCGAGCTCCGCACGGCGGCTCGCCGACTCGCGCCGAATCGTCTCGAGTTCACCGCCGAGGCGAGCGATCTCCGCATCGGCCTCGCGTCGTGCCGTCACCAGATCGACGACGGACTGTCGCTGGCGATCGAACTCGAGGCGCTCGAATCCGACCGAGGCCTCCCGCGCCGCCAGGTCCCCCTGTCGTCGTTCGAGTTCGGCAACCTGAGAAGCGAACCATCGCTCCTGCTGGTCGAGCCGACCGAACGCCTCGGAGACCTGCGCCTCCCGATGAAGCAGTTCGCTCCATCGACGATCGATCTGCGCAAGCTGGTCCGCCCCGCCCGCCTGCGCGGACTGGAGACGGGCGAGTTGGGTCTCGATCTGCTCGAGAAGGCCCAACGCCTCGTCGGCGGATCCGGGAACGTCGATCGCGATGGGTTGCTGCGTCGGGTGCATGCACGACTCCTTCGGGGCCGCGGGACTCCGGATCGAACCTCGAACCGGCCCGCGACTCGGGTTATCGACCGACCACCGGGGCCTCTGAAGGCCGATTGCCCCATTGGTTTCCGCAGGGATTGCCGCCGCTCTCGGGATCGCGCGAAGCCGGACGGGCCGGTCCGCGAAGATCGCACCACGGGGGGACGAACCGGGTGTTCCGATCCCTCGCCCCGATCCCCACCGCCCCATAAAGTGACTCGATGAGCCTGCTCGATCCCCCCAACGCCGCGACCCTCTCGCCACCCGCCGAGCCTCGTCTGCGACGCGGCGGCGACGAGCGACTGGCCCCGATCGTGGCCAAGGTCGCCGAGGGCCGACGCCTCGATCGCGAGGACGGCCGACTGCTGTGGGAGACTCCGGATCTGCACACCGTCTGCGGACTCGCCGATCTCGTGCGACGACGTCTCCACGGCGACGTCGCCTACTACAACGTCAACCGCCACATCAACTACTCGAACGTCTGCGCCCTCCGCTGCACGTTCTGCGCCTTCCGACGCCGACGCGACGAGGACGGCGCCTACGAGATGGATGTCGAGCGGGTCGCCTCGGAGGCGGCCGCCGCCGAGGCGGCCGGCGCCACCGAACTCCACATCGTGGGCGGCCTGCATCCGCACCTCCCCTTCGCCTACTACACCGACATGCTTCGCGCGATCCGCGCGTCGGCGCCGAAGGTGCATCTGAAGGCGTTCACGGCGGTCGAGATCGTGCACCTCCAGCGGATCTCCAAGCGGGGCCGCGACGGACTGGCCGGACTGCGGGGCGTGCTCGAAGACCTTCGCGATGCGGGCCTGGGATCCCTTCCGGGCGGCGGCGCCGAGGTCTTCGACGATCGCGTGCACGACGAGGCCTTCAAGGGCAAGATCCGCGCCCACCAGTGGCTCGACGTGCATCGCGTGGCGCACGAGATCGGCCTGAACTCCAACGCCACCATGCTGTACGGCCATGTCGAGACCCGCGAGGATCGTCTCACCCATCTCGAACTGCTGCGGCAGGAGCAGGACCGCACCCTGAGGCCGTGGGCGGAGACCCAGGGCATCGACCTCGACGGCGAGGCGGTCGTGCTGACCGGCCCCGACGAGCGATACCCGCGAGCTCGACAGCCGATGCCCGGTGCGGACGGTCTCGACGGCGGCTACTTCCAGACGATCATCCCGCTGCCGTTCTTCCCCGACGCCAGCGAACTCGAACGCCTGCCCGGGCCGAGCGGCCTCGAGAACCTGCGGACTCTCGCGATCTGCCGCCTGATGCTCGACAACGTGCCGCATGCCAAGGCGTTCTGGATCATGCAGACGCTGCCGATGGCGCAGTTCATGCTGCAGAACGGCGCCGACGACATCGACGGGACCGTGGTCTGGTACGACATCACCCACGTCGGCGGCGCGGGAACCCATCAGGAGGTGGGAGTGACCGAGCTGCTCAAGGCGATCCGCGAAGCGGGCTGCCGCCCCGTCGAACGCGACACGCTCTATCGCCCCGTCGAGCGCTTCGGCCCCCACGGGATCGACTGGCGACTGGCCGAGCGGGAATCCTGAGTTCGATCGCGGTTCAGGACCGACCGAGGATCCATCGAAGTTCGGGCATGCGCCACACGGCTCCGCCCGCGGCGAAGACCACGCCTCCGGCGACGACGCACGCGCCGAGCGTCGCGAGTGCCGACCACCAGGAGGCGGTCGCAGGCGGCAGCAGGCTCCGAACCGCCAGCACCACGACGACCATCGCCGCGGTCGACGCGAGAGATCGGAATGCGGACACCCGAACCTGGGAATCCAGAACGGGACCGACCCCATTCGAGCGGAGGGTTCGCAACAGCAGCCACGGCTGCAGCATCGCACAGGTCGCGGTCGACACCGCGAGTCCCGCCACCCCCAGCGGCGTCCAGATCAGCAGCAGGTTGAGGGTGGCGTTGAGACCCACCAGCAGGATGCCGATGCGCACCGGAGATCGCGTGTCGCCTCTGGCATAGCACGCCCGGACGAGCACCTGGTTGAGCGAGTACGCCCAGACCGCGGCGGCGTACGCCGCAAGCACCCCCGCGGTGGCGACGGTGTCGGCGGCGGTGAATGCCCGGCCCTCGAGGATCACCGCGGTCAGCGGTTCCGCGACGAGCACGAGTCCCGCGCTTGCGGGCAATCCGATGAAGAGCACGAGGCGCACCCCGCGCCTGAGCGTCTCGAGAAACTCCGCGGGCTCCGACGAGAGTCGGGAGAGCGCCGGGAAGATCGCCGTCGCCACCGCGATCCCGAAGACCCCGAGGGGAAACTCGTAGAGACGCTGGGCCCAGGCGAGCGTCGCCATCGCACCGGGTTCCAGGGGATAGTCCACACCCAGAACCGTCGGGCCCACCGCGGTGGGCCAGCTGGCGATGACTCCATCGAGCAGGGTGTTCACCTGGAGCACCCCGAGACCGATCACCATCGGCAGGGTCCGACGCACCACCCCTCCCACCTCGAGCCGTGCCGCCGCATCGGACGCCGCCGACGGCGACACCACCTCGCCTCGCGTCGCCCGCCGAAGTGCGACCCACGACCAGGCGACCTGAGCTGCTCCGGCCACGAGCACCGAGACCGCCACCGCGACGATCCCGGACTCCTCGCTTCGCCCTGTCGCGACCGCCAGCGCCGCAGCGACCACCGCGAGGTTCAGCAGGATCGGCGCCGCGGCGGTGGGACCGAATCGCCGACGGGCCTGCAGCATCGCGCCGAGCAGCGCCGTCGTGCAGATGAGCGGCGCGAAGGGAAGCATGATCATCAGGAGCCGTGCGGGCTGCCCTTCGACGATTCCGGCGACGGACAACCGCCAGACCAGGACCTCTCCGAGCAGCACGAGCACGCCCAGCAGCGCCATGGCGCCACCCACGACCAGCGTCGCGGCCCGCCGTGCCGCCGCCGGATCGGAGTCCACGAGGCGCGTGTAGGTCGGCAGGAACGACGCCGTCAGGGCTCCCTCGCCGAAGAGGCGGCGGAACAGGTTCGGCACCATGAACCCGAACGCGAAGGCGTCCATCGCCGCGCCGACGCCGAAGATGCGGCTCAGCACCGCATCGCGGGCGAGACCGGAGAAGCGACTGGCGACGGTGAGGGCGGCGACGGTGCGAGCGTGCCGTTCGAAGCGGCCGCTCATGGGTCGACGAGGCCGCCGGCCCGGTGCGTCACGACGACGACGGTCCGTCGGGAGACGTGGTCCCCAGGACGAGCTGGGCCTGGCTCATCGCGGGGTCGATTCGATTGGAGCGGATCGAGATCGCGCAGCGTCGGTCCCCGCGGGCCACGAACGCCTCGGCGGAGATCCGATTCGAGTCCTTCCGAAGCACCGTCCATCCCGCGGAGCTGTAGAGGGCGATGGTCCGATCGAGCAGCGCGCCGGCATCCTCGATTCGGCCTCGGTAGACGATGCGACCGGCGACGAGCGAGCCGTCGCGGCGCTCGAGGTTGCGGGCGTACACCGACTCGAGGCCGGGCACCGCCGGAAGATCGCTGTCGAGGACCATCGACGGCGTGCTCGAACAGGACCCGGCTGCGAGCACCGGAGCGCTTCCCAGGACCACGGCAAGGATCAGACTCGACGGCGTCCGGGTCATCGCGGGCATGCTACGTCGCCGCGCCCGCCGACGCGACGGCCGCCTCGGCGGCGAGGCGGCCGCTCCGCATCGCTCCGTTGAGCGACGCGTCCCCGACATGATCGCCACAGCGGTAGACGCCGGGACGGACCGCGACGTCCCTGGGACCGGCGAGGTCCTCCGGATGCTGCCGCGGAAGCGCGTGAGAGATCCGCACCAGATCGATGCGACGCCACGCGGCGAGGTCGGCGGCCGGAAACCACCCCTGAAGCTGACGTCGCGCCGCCCTCTCGAGATCCTCGTCCGAGGACCGCAGCATGGCCTCGTCCACGATGTTGGCGTAGAGCAGACCCCGCCCCCTGATCGCGTAGTTCGGCGACACTCGCGAGATGAAGCTTGCGTGATTGACCGGTCCGCGACCGGTCCCATCCAGCATCAGCCACGGGGTGATCGCATCGGATTCGGGCAGATCGAAGGCGAGCATCGCCGTCGAGCGCCAGGGCCGGGGCGAGGCTGCGGGCCGCTCGAGCAGACGCTCGGATTCGCCCGATTCGACCGCGACCACGATCGCATCCGCGGACTCGGTGGTTCCGTCGGAAAGGTGCACCGTGCCGTCGCCGATCCGGTCGACGGCGGTCCCGAGACGGAGGGACCCCGGCGGCAGGTCCGCGGCCAGGACCCTTGGAATCTCCGCCATCCCGCCCCGGGGCACGGCCGCCGCACCGGCCGCGAACATCGCCAGGCAGAACTCGAACTGCCCGAGGTCGGTGTCGAGCGAGCGGTCGAGAAAGACCCCCCCGAAGAAGCTCCTCAGGAAACCCTCCACGAAGGGCGGCGAGAGATCGGGCACAAGGCCGTCGGCGACGGAGCGTCCCAGGACAATCGGTGCGGACGGGCGCCGCAACTTCGCCCTCAACGCACGTCGTCCCATCGCGAGGGCATCGCGAGTCGACACCAGTCCGGACATCCACGACCCGATCGCCGCGATCGGATGACGCAGTGGATGGGCGACGCGGCGGAATCCGCGGCCATCGTGAACCATCGCCCCCGATGGAAAGCGGGCCAGATGCAGGCGATCGAGGTCGATCAACCGCGTCAACTCGGGGTACGCGGTGAGCAGGATCTGGAATCCCCGATCGATCAGGAAGCCGTCCCGCGAAGCCGTGGCGACTCGCCCTCCGACCTGCCGGGCGCGATCGATCAGCAGCACCCGCGCGCCGAGTCGAACCGCGTGCAGGCCGCAGGCGAGTCCGGACACGCCGGCGCCCACGATGACGATGCGAGGTGCGGGCGTTCGCTTCATCCGGACATCGTCTCCCCGTCGGACGCCTGCGTCGAGCGAACCGCGCCTTCGATCCGGTCGGTTCCGAAGAGGAACGGACTCCCGCACTCCGGACAGTTCGCGATCCCATGGGCATCCTGCAAGCCACGGAGATCGTGCCCGCATCGGACGCAACGGCGATCCGCCTCCGACGCAAGGCGTGCAAGGCGCCGCCGAGCACCATGGATCCCCCACGCCGCGGCGACGACGAGAACGGTGAAGTCCACCACCCGAGCGATCGTGGTCTCGTCGGGCCACCAGCGCTCGACAAGACCGAACACGCCCAGCAGGACGATGGTCGCGGTCGCCACCACGCCTGCACGAAGCAGCGGCCACCACGCCGCATCGAACACCGCCGCCGCGGTCGGGCGAGGAGGTTCGAACCAGGCCTGCGAGACGCCTTCTGCACCGCAGTTGTCGCAGTTCGCTGCGGCGTCGGCGCTCCCGCACCGAACGCAGGCGTTCGCGCGACGCAGACGCCGCACGGTCGCACGCGTTCCGAACTCCAGCCCGACGAGTCCGGCGACGGCGATGCCGAGCGCTCCGCCGGCGACCGCCATCGCCCGGGCCTCGATGCGAAGCGGGTCCGCGAGCAGGACCGCCAGCGGGACCAGCACCACGGCACCGAGCATGCCGGTGACGCCGAGCACCAGCCAGTTCGAGGTCTTCGACAGCAGGGTCGCCTCGGCGATGCCGCGTTGCGCCGCAAGGCGGCGGCTGCGAGGATCGTCCATCGGCCTCGAAGCGGCGAGGATCGCCACACCCGCGGTGATCCCGCAGGCGTCGCACAGGAGATCCCCGGCGGTGATGTTGCGCTCGATCGGCAACAGCCATTGCGTGACCTCGTCGAAGACCGCGAACCCGACGCCCGCAAGCCACAGGCCGATCAGCGTCCGGAACCACCCGGTCCACCACGCCGGCAAGGTGAGCAGCAGGAACGCGAGGAAGTGCAGGATCTTGTCCGGGCTCGGTCCGGCCTCACCGACCGGATCCATCTCGAGGCGCGGCCAGTGGCTGCCCACGAGGTAGAGGCCCGCCGACGATGCGAACACGATGCGCCAGCCGCGTCGTTCCAGCGCCGTGAGGGAACTCGATCTCGATTCGGCCACGTCAGTCCTCGACGGACACCGTCGCGGACGGAGTCGAAGACTCCTCGCGCACGGTCTCGACGACGGCCGTCTGAACCGAAGCACTCGGCGCGAGCCGGCCTGCGTCGCCCGCACGGCCATCTTCCTTGTCCCAGCGTTCGAGGAGACGCTGCGCAAGGGTGCGGTAGTCCATCGCCCCGGGGCAGTTGGGGGCGTAGTCGAGAATGGTCTGACCGAAGCTCGGCGCCTCGGCCAACTTGATGTTCCGACGCACCGCCGGCAGCAGCACCGATGCGCCGCTCCAGGCCTGATCTCCGCCCTTCGCCTCCCGGAAGAACTGCTTCAGTTCGGAGACGACCTCGCGGCCGTGACTGCTCTGCCGCTCGTGCATGCAGAGAAGCACGCCCGAGACCCGCAGGTCGGGGTTCACCCCGCGTCCCACCAGCGAGACGGTCTCGAGCAGTCGACCAAGTCCCTGCAGAGCGAGGAAGTGCGCCTGCATCGGAACGATCACCTCTTCCGCCAGCGCAAGGCCGTTCAGCGTCAACATGCCGAGACTCGGCGGGCAGTCGAGAAGCACGACATCCCACGCGCCAGCGGCGGCGCGGTACTTCCGGGTCAGGATCGCGTGGCGATCCTCGACCGACGCGAGTTCGCTCTCCGCCGCGGCGAGATCGACGTTGGCCGGGACCACGTCGAGATTGGGGCGGGCCTTGTGGACGACGCTGTCGAGGCCGACCTCCGGGTCGAGCAGCACGTCGTACACGGTCTCGCCGCAGGTGTCCGGATCGATGCCCAGATGCAGCGACAGGTGCCCCTGAGGATCGAGATCGATCAAGAGCACCCGTCGCCCGGCGTCCGCGAGGGCGGCGCCGAGATTGACCGTCGAGGTCGTCTTGCCGACGCCACCCTTCTGGTTGATCAGGGCGACGAGACGGGGGCGAGGGGGATTCCGATCGCCGACCGGAAGCGCGGCGTCGCCCGCCTCCGCGGCCTCCTGCCGTGGTTCGCTCATGGCGCGAGTATACGACCTCGGCCCTGCGGTTCCGGCACGACGGGACCGACCGGATCGCCCGGGCCGCGCGGCCACCTCGACAGGTCGTGGACCTCCGTCGCAGGCCGATCGATCCATGGGGGGCGAGGTGGTCCCGTGGAGGTTCGCTCCACGTCGCCGCCGGGCAGGGTCAGTCGCCGTTCGATCGAGAATCCCACTCCCGGAGCGCTCGTGCCGACCAGGCCGGCCGCCAGCCACGTCTCGGGAAGCACCACGCGGCATCGCCATCGATCGGCATGAGAAGCCCGATGCACCTCGGCATCGCCGCTGCGAAGCGGCCCGGTCTCGGGGACTCGAAGCACCGCCGCCGGGGCCTCGACGTCTCCGACCCGCACGACCAACTCGTCCTTTCGCGCATCGGCAGGCCGGAAGCATTCCACGAACAGTTCCCACCGCCCCTGCCGTCGCCTCAGTTCGGCGGATCCGCCTCGCTCCGGCGATGGGGAGGTGCTGCGCCCGGCCTGCAGCGACGCCAGGGACAACCCCCGGCTGAACCGACCCATGGAGGTCCCGGGTGGACGCACCGCCGCGGGGCGATTGCCGAACTCCAGACGCCGACGGTGCAGACCGTGCTCGATGATCAGCACGCCGCCGTCGGTGGACACGCCGTCTCGATTCGGGCGTTGCAGGACCACACGCTGCGCCGTCCGCGGAGGCACCACGACCGCGATCGGGACCGGATCGTCCTCGAGCCAGCGACAACGAAGCACCGCACCGGTCGTCTCGGGATTGGCGACGCCGAACGCGACCTCCTCGCCGCGGGCCTCCTCGGCCCAAAGCAGCACCGACGGCTCGTTGCGAAGCCAGGCCAGCACGCTCTGCATCACCGCCGAGTCGTCACGCTCCGAATCGATGGCGAGCGCCAGCAACGTTCGGAGGTCCTGCGGGTCGGCGATCCATGCGGCGAGTTCTCGCTGCGGCCCGGTTGGATCCACAAGGGTGCAGGTCGCGGTCAGTCGTTGCCGAAGTTCCTCGGCGACGCCCGGACTCGTCCGCTCGATGCGGGCGATCGCCGCCTGCCACACTTCGGAAAGGTGTCGTGCCGCGAGGCGACCCGCCGCGTCCCCCGGCGGCGGGGGCGGCGTGCCACCGACCCGCTCGGCGAGCAGCACCCAACGGAACCACTCGAGGGGATGTCCAGCGTCCGGCAAGGCGTCTGCGGAATCGCTCGGCTCCGCCCGAGGCTCTCGGACCCGCGACGACGCGGGAATCAGCCATCGCGGTGCGACGTCGTCGCCATCCCATCTCACTCCGCCCCGATATCCCTTCGGAAGATCGAGCAGCAGCATCGGCAGCGCCGACTCGTTGCTGGTGCGGTCGACGATGGTGAACGGCTCGCCGGACGCCGTCCAGGACGTCGGCCCGGGACTCGGCGCCGGAACAAGCCAACCGATCCTCGCGACCAGCTCCCGACCGTCGTCGAGCTTCGCGGGAATCTCCGCCGGCCATTCCGCCGGTGGTGCGGCGGTGTCCCGGGCGATCGGCACCAGAAGAACACCCCCCTCCACCGCCACAGGGGCCTTGTCCAAGGACCGGTACTCGGCAGAGGCGACCGCGGCCACCATCGCGATCGTCACCACCGGCATCTCCCGCAGGCCAATCGCCCGATGGCGACCCACGCTGGCGAAGCCGCTGGCCTTCGACGCCGATGCCCTCGGGCGGCGACATCGATCGACGGCATGTCGCAGGAAAGAGAGCCGTGGAACGGACGGTCGCATGAGTCGGTTCGGAGGTCCCGCGGTTGCGGTCCCTGGTGTGAAGCACAACGTGGGCGGAAGGGAGAAGGCACGATGGTACGGACGCTGCCCGGGGCGTTGCAGTTCATCTTCGAGGACCCGCACGCATCGCGGGTCGAGATCCACGCCACCGGTCCGGACGGCCTCGAGCGATCCTGGCCGATGACCGCCGGCGACAGCGGCCGCTGGACCGCCTCGGTCCAGATCGATCGCGATCGGGACGCCCGATTCGACTTCCGTTACCTCGTGGACGATCGGTTCTGGGTGCTCGACCCGGGCATCCGCACCATCGTCCGCGACGAGCTGGGGCACTGCCGAAGTCGCCTGGCCGACCTCTGAGATCGAGTCGCAGGGACTCGGAGATCAGTCCCCGGCACGGGACGCCGCAACGGCCCTCCGGAACAACTCATCGAGTCGCTGGTGGCGGTACGCGGCGTCTCGAACGAACCTCGGTCGATTCCGACTCGACGGCCGGCCCGAGCCCTCGCGTCCGGCTTCGAACGCCTCGAGCGGATCCCCGAATCCCGCCACTCCGCGATCGGGAACATCCGCGGCAACGGCAGGTTCGCCATCCAGCGTCCATCTCGTCGGTGCGATCAGAAACCCACTCGACTCGAGTCGGTTCTCGCCCGGCGGCACGAGTTCCTTCGGGGGCGTCTTCGGACGAGTCCCGACCGATCCGATCCCGGGGACCGCCTCGCGATTCCATCCCAGTTCGAAGATCGTCCCCGGCGGCACCACCGCAATGCCGTTGGCACCCTCGCCGATGTAGACCGACTGCGGGAACACCGCCGCAAGTCCGCCCTGCCGCCGTAGAAAGCGGTCGGACCGCTGGGGATCCACGTACAGACGTCCGAAACTCCGACCCTCGTCGATCGCCTGCGGAAGGCTTCGCAGACTCGTGCCGAGGGTGTTGCGATCGGCAAGGCCTTGATCGATCGGTCGCCGCAGGTCGCGCGGAGCCTCGTCGGCCCGCTGGACACTCCAAGGATCGCTCTGCGGGGCCGCGGACGCCACACCGATCACCGCGCCGAGCGAGACGCTTCCGATCGCCAGCGCCGCGACGATGTCGATCACCACGCCGACCTCTCGACCGCTTGAAGATGCCCGAGCGACGCTCCGCACCTCTGGACTATCGGCGGTCGGGGTCGCCCACGCCCAGCCGATGACCGAGGGACATCACCTCGACGATCTCGGCGGTGGCCGCGGGCACTCGGACGAGTCGCTCCTCGGCGTCCATGAGGTCCAGATGTCGGTCCGGTTCGATCACGACGATCCGACCGAGATGCTCGATCTCTCGATCCCGAATCCGCACGAGACGGCCGCGAAGCCAGTCCCGGGCGCCCCAGGCCTCCCGGGTCGCCGGCTCCGGCGCCCTCATGCACCTGTCGACCGCCGAGAGCAGCGAGCAGGCGACGTCGAGTCGCGTCGTCGCCATCGGAGCCACCTCGGCGAGGCTCGCAGCGATGTTCTCGAGTTCCGCAGGCCAGGCCATCCGATCGACGTTGATGCCGATGCCGACATGCACCCGGGAACCGCTCCGCTCGATCAGCGCTCCGCCGACCTTGCGCTCGGCGATCACGAGATCGTTGGGCCACTTGAGGCCGGCCCTCCGATCGAGCCATGGTTCCACCGCGGCCGCCATCGCCAGTCCTGCCCGCGTCGACAGCAGCGGGTCCTCCGACGCCATCTCGAGGACCGCCGTCGCCGCCACGCCCCCACCACCATCGAACCAGGTCCGGCCGCGTCGGCCCCGGCCCGACGTCTGTTCGAGAGCGACGATGATCGTGCCGGCGTCCACGCCGCGTGCGAGTTCCATGGTCGAGTCGGTCGACGCGACCACTTCGACGCGATGAAACACGCACGAGCGCTCCACGGCCTCCGAAAGAGCGCGTCGCCAGATCGCCAACCGATCCGAGGAGGACTCAGCCACCGGAGGGCGGAACCGCGTTCAACAGGTCGAGCCCGAAGTCGATCCAGACGGCGTCGCGGGTCAATGAGCCGCAGGCGACCCGCTCCACACCGGTGGCGGCCGTCGCGGCGACCGACTTGAGGGTCACCCCACCCGACGCCTCGAGTCGGACGCCGGGGCGAACCTGATCCCGACGCGCGACGGCCTCTCGCAAGGTCGCGTCGTCCATGTTGTCCAGAAGCACCAGATCGACGGTGCCTTCCGGAAGATCGAGGATCCGATCGAGCTGCTCGAGCGTGTCCACCTCGACCTCGACGAAGCGGACCGAGCGATCCCGCCGCGCCGCGGCGGCCACTTCCGCGACCTTGGCCGCAAAGCGATCGGGCGTCGCGGAGGCCACATGGTTGTCCTTGACGAGCATCGCCTCGGCGAGGTCCAGGCGATGGAGGGTTCCGCCTCCGCAGCGGACGGCGTACTTCTCGGGCATCCGGAGACCCGGCGTCGTCTTGCGGGTGTCGCAGACCACGGCACCGCTGCCCTCGACCGCGGCGACGAACCTCGCCGTTCGCGTGGCGACGCCGCTGAGACGTCCCAGCAGATTGAGCATGGTGCGCTCGAGCGGCAGGATCCCTCGCAGCGGCCCCTCGAGTTCGAGCACCGGATCGCCGGCCTCGAACCGGTCGCCGTCGGCCTTGAGGGCCTTGAACCGCGTCGCTCCGGCTCGTTTCCGCAGCACGATCTCCAGCAGCGGCACGCCGGCCAGCACGCCGGGCCCGCGAGCGACGATCGCCCCGGCGGCGCGACGGGACGGATCCACGAAGAGCTCCGTGGTGATGTCGCCGCGGCCGAGGTCCTCGTCGATCGCCAGATCGAGCAGACGCGCCACCAGCGGCGTGCCCAGAAGGCGCTTGGCGAGGTCCGGCAGCTCGATTCGGTCGAGTTCATCGACGGCCATGCCGCGAACCGTACCCGATCGCCCGGCATGCGAGGCCGGGCGTCCTCCGGGACTCCCGGGTACCGTCCGGCGATGTCCACGATCTTCTCGAAGATTCTCGCTGGCGAGATCCCCTGCCACCGCGTCTACGAGGACGAGCAGGTGCTTGCCTTCCTCGATGTGGCGCCGCTCGCCCCGGGTCATCTGCTGGTGATTCCCAAGGAGGCGAAGGCCCGTCTGGACGAACTCTCCGACGAATCGGCGGCGGCGATCGGTCGCGTGCTTCCCAGACTTTGCCGTGCCGTGGTCGCCGAAACGGGCGCCGAAGGGTGCAACGTGCTCCAGAACAACGGCACCATCGCCCATCAGGCGGTCATGCACGTCCACTTCCACGTCATCCCGAAGTTTGCCGACGGGCGAGGCCTTGATCTGGTCTGGAACGCCGCGGCGGATCCCGATGCCGCGTCACGTGCCGCGGCCCTTCGGCATCGGCTCGGGGTCGAGTCGGCATCGGATTGACGGATCGTCGCGGCAGGCCCGCGAGCCTCCGGCCGCGGTCGGGAGCATCGGGGGCGGTCCCACCGGGACAACTAGAACTCGCCGCGAAAGGCCGTGCTCCGAGGCCCGGATGTGCCAAGGCTCGCCTGGGCATCCTGCCCGTCGATCAGTCGGCCCGCAAATCGAAACTGCATGTGGCGCACGGCGTCGATGACGGGGGTGTCCTCGGGCAAGGCCAGCATCATGCCCACCTCGAGGACGTCGAAGCCACCGTCCTTCGCCTCCTTGTGGACCTCGCCGAGGTGCTTCAGCAGATAGGAGCGAACGGGAAGTTCGCCGAATCGGTCGGCAACCATCTCGACGTACCGCGAGGAGAACTCCGGCGATCGTCCCTCCGGTGGAACCATGCGCACGTAGTCGGCCCAAGCCGCCATCCACTCCCGAACCGCACGCGAGTCCCACTCCGACTCCACCAGCCTCTGATACGCCAACTCGAGGCCGCCACTTCGGGTCGCCCGCTCGGCTGCGGCACGGGTGCACATCACGTTCCGCCCCACCCTGACCACCGCGAGGCGACCGGACGACTGATAGCGACGGAGGGTCCGAACGCTCAATCCGACATGCCTGGCCGCCTCCTCGATCGTGATCAGGTCCTCGCCGGGAAGCGCGTGCCCTTGGTCTGACATGGAATACCCCCACTGGATGCCTCGACGTAGGCGAGACGCGCCCCGTCCCCGAAGTCGTTCATGTGGAATATACCCCGGATCCATACGGAACCGCAGGCGCCTCGTGACGAGACCCGCTGAACGGTCCGTCCATCGGCGGGACCCGGCGTCGGCCCGCGTCCGGGTGTCGGGGCCGCCTGAGGCCGGAACATCGACTCCCACCGGCCGATGGAAGTCGGCATGCTCCCGGAGTCCAATCTGCCGTTGGAGACGAATCGGCCACGGCGATCCAGCGATCGCAAACCTCTGCCATGTCACACCGATCCCTGATCGAACGGTCGCCCACTGGACTCTGGTGCCCCAGCGGTGGATTCCACATCGATCCGTGGGGGGCGGTGGAACGCGCGGTGATCACCCACGCCCATGCCGATCACGCACGCCCCGGCTCGAAGCGATACCTCTCTGCAACGGATGGACTTGGAGTGATGAGGCGTCGTCTGCCCACCGGCCGTCACGAGGGCCTCGGGTACGGTGAACGCCGGTCGATCGGCGACGTCGTCGTCAGTCTCCACCCCGCTGGGCACCTGCTCGGCGCAGCCCAGATCCGGATCGAGAGACGCGGTGAGGTCTGCGTCTTCAGCGGCGACTACAAGCTCGAGCCGGATCCGACGTGCCGATCGTTCGAGGTGGTCCGATGCCACCACTTCGTCAGCGAAAGCACCTTCGGCCTGCCGGTGTATCGCTGGCCGAATCCCGACACCGAGTTGTCCCGGCTGCGAAGTTGGCGACGACGGTGCCGCGAGGAGGGTCGCAACGCCATCCTCGCCACCTACGCCCTTGGCAAGGCCCAACGAGTGCTGGCGGCGCTCGATGCCGATGACGCCCCCATCCTCGTCCACGGCGCGCTTCGGCCGATGATCGACGCCTACCGCGAAGCCGGCGTCGAGATGCCCGAGGTCCTGCCCGCCACGCGCGAACACGCCCAGACCCATCGCGGACGAGCCTTGATCCTCGCGCCCCCCAGTGCCCTTGCGGGACCGTGGGTCCGCACGTTCCTTCCGGCCTCGACCGCAGCGGCCTCGGGATGGATGCGAATGCGCGGACTTCGACGCCGCCGGAACGTCGAACGGGGATTCGTGATCAGCGACCACGCCGACTGGCCCGGACTGCTCGGAGCCATCGAGGCGACCGGATGCGAACGGGTCTCACTGACCCACGGCTTCACGGCGCCGCTTCGAGACCACCTTCGCCGGCAAGGCCATGACGCGGACATCCTCGCGACTCGATTCGGCGACGGTGAGGAGGGCGACGCCGACCTGCCTTCCGAATCGGCCACCGAGGCCCCGGGCGAAGGCTCCGCCGATGCCGCCTCCGGCGGCACGTCGTTGGAGCGTCGTCCCGAGTCCCTGCTGTTCGAGCAGGATCCCTTGGAGGATCGCTCGTCGTGAGCCTCCGACGATTCGCCTCACTGATGCGTGAGCTCGCCGAGGCCGCTGGGCCCTCTGCCAGGACTCGTCTGATCGCCGAACATCTGGGGGCGTGCGACGACGCCACCGCCGCCTGGACGATGTGGTTCCTGAGGGGCCGGCATCTGCGTCGCGCCGTGGCGGGATCGGTCCTCCGCCGTTGGGCCGCGGCGCGTGCGGACATCTCCGAACACCTGGCGGGGATCTGTCATGACCACGTCGGCGACCTCGCCGAGACGTTGACGCTGCTGGTCGCCGCGACGACCGGAACGCGACACCCTCGCCACGACGATCCACCCCTCGCCGAGTTCATCGAGTCGTCGATCCTTCCGCTCTCGCAATGCCATGCGAGCGAACGGCAGGCGTGCGTCGAGGCGATCTGGGATCGACTCGACGAAGAGAGCCTCTACGCCTTCCACAAGTTGCTGACCGGCGCGTTCCGCCTCGGCGTGGCCGCGGGTGTTGCCGAGCGAGGCGCGGCCCAGGCCTTGGGCGTCGAAGTGGACATGCTGCGCGAACGGCTCGCCGGCGGCTTCGACCCGACCCCCGAACAGTGGAGACGCCTGTCGCGACCTCCGACGCCGGACGAGTTGGCCACGCGCCCACTCCCGTTTCAACTTGCCCACGGCCTCGAGACCACCGACCAACTCGGTCCCGTGGCCGACCACCTCGTGGAGTCCAAGTGGGACGGCGTCCGCGCCCAGTTGATCCATCGGGAGGTGCCGGTGCTCGTCGGTCGAGGTGAAGGACGCCTCGACGCCGCCTTCCCCGAGTTGATCGCCGCGGCGGCGAGCCTGCCGCGTGGCGTGGTGCTCGATGGTGAAGTGCTGCTCGTGGATCGGGCTTCGGGCCGCCCGCGGCCCTTCACGATCCTGCAGCGGCGTCTCGGCACGACCCACATCCAGACCGGCCTGTTCGATCCGGACGACGTGGTCTTCATGGCCTTCGATCTGCTCGAGATCCATGGCGAGGACCTTCGGGAACGGTCGCTCGAGTTCCGACGGGCGCAACTGCAGGCGCTGACGCTCGATTCCGCTTCCGAGATCGGAGACGGAGCGATCAGGATCTCGCCGACCATCACCATCCACTCGTGGGCGCACGCCGACCGCATCCGAAGTGAAGCGCGCCTTGCAGGCGTCGAAGGTCTGATGGTGAAGCGCCGCGACGCCCCCTACACCGGCGGACGGACGCGAGGCTCGTGGTGGAAGTGGAAGACCGATCCGCGGACCATCGATGCGGTGCTGGTGCACACGCAGGGTGGCCACGGGCGGCGGGCGGGTCTGCTCACCGACCACACGCTGGCCCTGTGGGACGGGGAGGAACTGGTGCCGGTCGCACGGGCCTACTCGGGCCTGACCGATGCCGAGATGACCGAACTGGACCGGTTGCTGAAGCGGACGGTGGTTGCGCGGCGCGGACCGGTCCGGATCCTCGAGCCGTCGATCGTCCTCGAGATCGCGTTCGACGGCGTCCAGACCTCGACACGCCATCGCAGCGGCGTGGCCCTCCGCTTTCCGCGGATCGCCCGGTGGCGTCGGGACAAGACGCCCGCCGACGCGAACCGCCTCGAGGAGTTGAAAGCCCTCCTGCCCGATGCCGATCGCGGTCCATCTCCTCCAGACCGCGCCAGCCCACCCCCATCGAGCGATTGATCGGGACCGACGCTGGCATCGCGTCCGGTGGTTCGTACGGTTCCTGTGTTCGGTGCCTGGCACCGCCGACGACTGCGACCATCGGGCTCCGGCCGCAGCGACGTCGAGAATCGGGATCGACCCCGCCCCGGATTGCCTCCCCGGGCGGGGCGGTCCATTTCTTGAACCATGTCCTCGGGGCAGCGAACTCAGGCGAGTCGATCGAGACCCGTCCCTCGCAGGATCGTGCGGAAGTTGTCGCCGAAGACGAAGTTCTCGTCAGGGAATCGATGCCCGGCGCGGTTGTGGTCGAGATGGCTGAAGACCAGATCGACCCTGCCGATCTCCGCCCACCCGCCGTCCCGGTGATCCCACCGGGAGATCACGCCGCCCGCTGCGGCTCCGGCCTCGTCGGCCCGCTCGATCTCGGCCTCGTACCGGACCGACTGGCCCGGTCGCACCTCGTCTTGAAAGGACGCCGAAACGACCTTCGCCAGGACCACCTTCTCCCGGAAGGCGTTGAGCGACCCGACGAGGATGCCCGCGGTCTGGGCCATCCCCTCCAGGAGAAGACTCGCCGGCATGATCGGGTCGGCGGGGCCGTCCTCGTCGTCGGGAAAGTGATCGTGGACGTGCTCCTCCGCCAGCGAGCAGTTCTTGATCGCGACGAGACGCCGTCCCGGGTCGTGCTCGAGGACCGAGTCGATCCACATCCACCGCATGGGTGATTCCCGAGGTCCCGCGTTCAGGCGTCGAGCTTGCGCTCGATGAAGTCCACGATGCTCTTGACTGTGAACAGTTCCGGGAGCTTCGACACCTGCGGATCGCCTTCGATGATGGCGAAGTCCAGATGGGGCATCTTCTCCTTGAGCGCCGCCATCCCCTTTTCGGTGATCCGGCCGTCGGCGACGAGCTCGGGATCGTTCAGCAGGTTCTCGGAGAACAGCTCGCCCTGAGCGATCTTGAACGGCTTGTCGGGCGTCGAGAACGCCTTCTCGAGACGAAACACGATGTCGAGGAAGTCGATCGACTCGGCACCGAGGTCGCCCGTCAGCGTCGCCTCCATGGTGACCTCGTCCGGATCGACACCCAACGCCTCCTCGAGGACTTCCTGCACGTTCTTGGTGATTTCGTCTCGGCTCATGGCCGTGTGTTCCTCGATGGGTTCATGGGTGGGACCTCTCCGCCGAGGAGGCTTCCCGATGGCGATCCCGCATTGTAAAGCGTCCCGAGACCGCCGTGTCCGTACTGCCGTCCGGGCGGATCACGTTGCCGCTTCCGCGGAAGCGGACCTCGGAGGCTCCCGCATCACCATCGAGGGAGATCTCCACCCGCAGCGTCTCGCCGGGACGCACGAAGTTCCCGCATCGAAGGGCTCGCACGCCGCCGAGCACCATCCGCGGACGCCCCTGCTCGCGCATCAACCGGCGGGCCGCCTGAACCATCGCCTCGAGCATGAAGACCCCCGGCAGCACCGGAAATCCGGGGAAGTGGTCCCCGAGATACTCCTCTGCGGCGGTGACGTTCTTGACCGCCACGATCCGCTCGGGCGTCGACTCGAGCACCTCGTCGATCAGGGTGAATCGCATGTCCGGCGGAGGGTATCAGGCGGACTCCCCAGCGGGGACCACGACCCGAATCCAGCGGGTCTCGGTGGCCGGCTTTCTCACCGGTGCGGGCACCAGGAACCGATAGACACCCGATGGCGCGTGCAGGACGCAAGGCGAAGGCCCGCCCCCGGCGAGGCCGAGGGAGCGGAACGGATGCCGCCGGTGAGGCGGCATCGTGGTGGGTTCGCACGATCTGGTTGATCGGAGCGGGTCTTTGGCTCTATCTGCTGCTGGCGATCTTGTGGTTCTCGCCGGCGGATCCACCCAGCACGGCGGTGGCACCGCTGAACAATCCCGTCTCGAACATCACCGGCGCGTTCGGGGCCTTTGCCGCCTACTGGGCGATCGCGGCCATCGGCCCGGGCGTCTGGGTGCTGCTGGTCGCCGGCGCTGGAACCCTGACTGCAACGGCACGGGGCCGTGCGATCGATCACCCGGTGGTTCGCCTGCTCGGGGTCTGCTGCCTGGCCTTGTCGGTTGGCGGCCTGCACGCCCTCTGGATGCCCGAGATCGGCCGACTGCCCGGCATGAAGGGCGGCCTCGTTCCCCTCGCCATCGTCGATCCGCTGCTCCCGCGATTCGGGACCGCGGGCACCTCGCTGGTGATGTTGACCCTGATGGCGATCGGCGCGGTGGTGGCGGCGGAGCGTTGGGTTCGGTTCTGCAGCCTGATGGTCCTCCGAGGCCTTCGCAGCCTCGAGACCCTGCGGGGCCTCCGCCTCCCCCTGCCGCGCTGGAGCATGAAGCCTCGCCTCGCCGCGGCCGGCCGTGGTGCGGTCGAGGTCGAGGAGGACGAGGAGGCAGACGCCCCTTCCGCACGGGGGACGCGGTGGCGGCCGGTGGCTGCGGAAGAGGATGAGGAAGAAGAAGAAGAAGAAGAGGAGGAAGAGGAGGAGGAAGAACTCGAGGACGAGTGGGAGGAAGAGGACGAGGACGAGGAAGAGGAGGAAGAAGACGAGGAAGAAGAGTGGGAAGAGGAGGACGAAGAGGAACTCGACGAGGCCGAGGAAGCCGAACGCGCTGCGCTGTCGGAGCAGGCCCTCCGCGAGAAGATCGCCAAGTTGCCGGTGCGGATGGCCTCGTCGCAGCGGTCGGTCGCCCGCGATGAGGATCTGCCTCGGCCGGAGAACTTCGAGGGCTACCAGTTCCCAGGCCTCGAACTCCTCGAGGATCCCGAAGACAACTACTCCGAGCGCATGGAGGCGTTCGTCCGCGAGCAGGCACGCCTGCTCGAGACGGCGCTTCGGACCTTCTCCATCGACGCCGAGGTCGTGGGCATCGAAAGCGGACCGGTGGTCACGCTCTACTCGGTGCAGCTCGCCCCGGGCACCCGAGTCGCCCGTCTGCAGGCGATCTCGAGCGACGTGGCCCGCAGTCTGCAGGCCCAGAACATCCGAATCATTCCCAACATGGTCGGCAAGACCACGGTGGGAATCGAGGTGCCCAACCGACAGAAGGAGAAGGTCCGTCTCAAGGAACTGATGTCGGGCGGACACGCCGACGACATGTCGCTGCCGATGTTCCTGGGCAAGGACGCCTCCGGCGATCCGCTGGTGCTCGACCTCGCCCGCATGCCCCACATGCTGATCGCCGGCACCACCGGCAGCGGCAAGAGCGTCTGCATCAACACGATCATCATGGGGTGGCTCTACACCCGGCGGCCGGACGAGCTGAAGTTGATCCTCGTCGATCCGAAGATGGTCGAGCTGAGCATGTTCGGCGACGTCCCCCACCTGATGTGCCCGGTGGTCACGGAGATGGGCCGGGCCGCGGCGATCCTCGAGTGGGCCGTCGACAAGATGGAGGAGCGATACGAACTCCTCAAGGAGGCCGGCGTTCGCGACATCGCCGGCTACAACCGGCTCGGCGAGGAGGAGCTCGTCGAACGCCTGCAGCCGTCCAACGATCTCGAGCGGGCCCGCATTCCCAAGCGGCTGCCCTACATGGTCTTCGTCATCGACGAGCTCGCCGACCTGATCATGACCCAGAGGGAGGTCGAGCACTTCATCGTGCGGATCGCCCAGAAGGCCCGAGCCGTCGGAATCCACCTGATCCTCGCCACCCAGCGCCCCCAGGCCAACGTCGTCACGGGCCTCATCAAGAGCAACATGCCCTGCCGCGTCGCCTTCAAGGTCGCCTCGGGCATGGACAGTCGGATCGTGCTCGACAGCAAGGGCGCCGAACTCCTGCTCGGGCAGGGCGACATGCTGGTGCTGACACCTGCGGGCAGCGAGCTGCGCCGCTGCCAGGGCACCCTCGTCTCCGACGGCGAGGCCCGCAAGGTGACCCGATTCCTGAAGACCGTCGCCGGCCCCAACTTCGAGCGCAGCCTCGTGGCGATTCGCGGCGATCGATCCGCCGCAGGCGAGGGCGAAGGCGCCGCCGACGGACCGCAGGAGCGGGATCCGCTGTTCGAGAAGGCGGTCGAGATCGTCATCGAAAGCGGCCGCGGCTCGGTCTCGTTCCTGCAGAGACGTCTTGCGATCGGCTACGGCCGCTCGTCGCGTCTGATCGACCAGATGGGCCTCGCCGGGATCATCGGCGAGCACAAGGGCTCGGTCGCGCGGGAGGTCCTGATCACGCTCGAGGACTGGCAGCGGATGAAGGCGATGGAGCAGGGTCTCGACGAGGACGAGAGCGAAGGGGCCGACCTCGACGAGGTCGACGCCGGCGTCCCCGCCGAGCTTCCCGGCGAGTATCGCGCCTGAACCCCGTCGCTCGTCGCGAGCGCCGGAGAGGCCTCCGTTGCCGCTGCCACGTCGCCACACCGGCCTTGGCCTCGTCCCCTCACCCCGATCGTCGCCCCGGCGCCATGCCGCAGGTCCGCCGATTCCACGATCGTCGGTAGCATCCTCGGACCATTCCCGCCCACGAGCTTCGACCGGTACTGCCGGATCGGGCCGGGCGCCTGCCCATGGAGATCAGATCGTGACCCGACTTGCCGCCTGCACCGCTCTCGCCGCCGTCCTCTGCGGAGGCTTCGCCGGTTCCGCCTTCGCAACGCCCCAGAACGCCGTGACCGCGGCCACCGGAAACCTGCAGGACGAGCTCGCCGCCCTGCAGCTGATGAACGACGCCATCGGACCCGCCAGAGCGCACTCGCAGGCGAGGATCGAGCAGATGAAGACGTTCGTCGCGGAGAAGGGGCTCGCCGCCGAGTTCAAGGCGTTCACGCCGGCCAACAGCCATCCGCCGCTCACGTTCCAGCAGGCCTACCAGGCCGCGCTGCAGCAGCAGTCGATGCACGGGAAGGCTTCGGGCGCGGGCGAGGACCTCGCGACGCTGCAGCGAGAGATCTCCGCCACCACCTCGATGGTGCAGGACGCGTGGAACGCGCTCAACGCGAACCTCGCGACCGTCCACACCATGAGCGCCTTCCTCTCGAGCAAGGGCCTCATGGACGAGTACGTCTCTTGGTCCCGGAGCTACGAGTCCGATCGCAAGAAGCTCGAGGCCGCCACGATCGCCAAGCAGCGTGCGGCCGCCGACGCCGACGCGAAGCAGCAGGCCGACGCTCGCGACAAGGCCCTGAAGGAGTTGCAGAAGCGCATGGACAGCATGCACTACGTCTCCACGGGCATCGATTACAACTACCAGTTCAGCCAGGGCGTTCGGCCGGGATCGCAGACCGGCGACACCCAGTTCAGCCAGGGCGTCGCCCCGGGATCGCAGATGGGCTACTACGGCGGCAGCTACTACAACGGCTACGCCGACCCCTACTACGACATCTGGTGGGACAACACCCACCTGAACTTCCCGGCGGGCTCCTACGGCAACAACCTGTGGAACGGCTACTACCCCGAGTTCGGTCGTCCCGGCATTCGCAACTGGGCCCGATCGCACCGTCCCGTGTATCGGCCCGCGGCGCCGAGCGGCGGCTCTCGACGCTGAGATCGACGCCCGGCACTTCCAACGGATTCGACTCGACGCCGTCCCCAAGGGGGCGGCGTCGTTTCCTGGGTGCGGAGCCTTCCGGCTACTCGCCGATGTCCTCCGCCCAGAGGTCCGCCTTCTCACGCTGAAGCGTCTCCATCAACTCGATGCAGCGTGGATCGTCGAGAACCAGCAGCTCGATCCCCTCCTTGCGCATCCACTCCTCCGCGCCCATGAAGGTGCGATGCTCGCCGATCACCACCCGGGGGATCTTGTAGAGGATCGCCGTCCCCGAACACATCGGGCACGGCGACAAGGTGGAGACCAGCGTGAGCTCGCGCCAGTCGCGTCGTCGTCCCGCATGACGGATGCAGGACATCTCGGCGTGGGCGATGGGGTCGCCGGACTGGACCCGCTCGTTGTGACCGGCGGCGACGATCTCTCCGCGAGCGTCCACCAGGGCCGAACCGATCGGAATCCCGCCTTCGGCCCAGCTCTTGCGGGCCTGCTCGATGGCGGCGTCGAGTCCCCTACGGGCGATGTCTGGATCGATCATGGCGACTCCTGAACGAGGCGATCCGGCCGGGTGCATGCCGGCTGGAAGCATGATGGATCGCCCACGTCGGACTTGTCGGACCCGTCGGACTTGTCGGACCCGAGGCGCTCAGGCCTTCGCGTGCGTGGCGTTCCAGGTCGCCTTGAAGTCCTTCATCGCCGCGAGGAAGTCGTCCTCGAGACCCTTGAAGGATCGCGCCTCCTCGAGCTTCGACCGAAGGTCGCTCTTGGCGCCGCGGAAGTGCTCGAGCAGACCCGCCTCGAACGCGTCGACCTGCGGCAACGGCAGATCGTCGAGGAGACCCTTGCTGCCGGCGAAGATCGAAAGACACTGGTCGATGACGTCGAAGGGCTGGTACTGCCCCTGCTTGAGCAGCTCGACCATGCGCATGCCGCGGTCGAGCTGACGCTGGGTGGCGGTGTCGAGCTCGGTGCCGAGCTGGGCGAACGCCTCGAGTTCACGGAACGCCGCGAGGTCGAGACGAAGCGAACCCGCAACCTCCTTCATCGCCTTGATCTGGGCGTTTCCGCCCACGCGGCTCACGGAGATGCCCACGTTGATGGCGGGACGGACACCGGCGGAGAACAGCTCCGGCTGCAGGTAGATCTGACCATCGGTGATCGAGATCACATTGGTCGGGATGTACGCGGAGACGTCGCCCTCCTGGGTCTCGATGATCGGCAGCGCCGTCAGCGATCCACCACCGTTCGCGTCCGACAACTTGGTCGCCCGCTCGAGCAGGCGGCTGTGCAGATAGAAGACGTCGCCCGGGTACGCCTCGCGGCCCGGCGGGCGACGAAGCAGCAGCGACAGCTGGCGATAGGCGACGGCCTGCTTGGAGAGGTCGTCGTAGACGACGAGGACGTGCTTGGGCGTCTTGCCATCCTTGCCCTGCCACATGAAGTACTCGCCCATCGCGGTGCCCGCGTAGGGAGCGATGTACTGCAGGGGTGCGGAGTTGGAGGCCGGAGCGGAGACGACGATGGTGTAGTCCATCGCGCCGTTCTCCTTGAGCGTCTCGACGACGCCGGAGACGGTCGACTCCTTCTGGCCGACGGCCACATAGATGCAGACGACCGCGTTCTCGGTGCCCCAGTAGGCCTTCTGGTTGATGATCGCGTCGAGGCAGACCGCGGTCTTGCCGGTCTTGCGATCGCCGATCACCAGCTCACGCTGGCCGCGGCCCACCGGGATCATCGAGTCGACGGCCTTGATGCCGAACTGCAGGGGCTCCTTCACCGGCTGACGGGCGGCGATGCCCGGCGCGACGATGTCGACCTTGCGGGTCTGCTTGGTGTTGATCGCCGGACCGCCGTCGACGGCGCGTCCAAGGGGATCGACCACGCGTCCGAGCAGCTCCTCGCCGACGGGAACCTCGAGCAGTCGACCGGTGCTGCGGACCGTGTCGCCCTCGCGGATGCCGCGATCGCTGCCGAAGAGCACGCAGCCGACCGTGTCCGCCTCGAGGTTCATGACCTGACCGGTGACGGTGCCGTCGGCGCCCTCGAACTCCACCAGTTCGCCCGCCATCACCTTGCCGAGGCCGTAGACGCGGGCGATGCCGTCGCCCACCTCGATCACCTGGCCGACTTCCGAGACCTCGAGTTCGCTTCCGAACTGCTCGATCTCGCGCTTGATGACGGAGGCGATCTCGTCGGTCTTGATCTTCACGTCTGGTCTTCTCCTCGCGGCGGGAGCCGCGTTTCGCCGCCGGCGGCGGCGCCGGTCCGGGTCCTGGTCAGTTGGTGTCTTCGAGATACTCGGTGAAACGGCTGCGAACCTCGGGGTTGCCCTCGCCGAGCAGCGACTGCCGAAGTCGGCGGAGGCGGGTCGCGACCGACCCGTCCACGAGACGATCGCCGATGCGAAGCTTGAGTCCCCCGATCATCGCCTCGTCCTGCTGCGATTCGATGGTGGCGTCGAGACCGAAGGCCTGCTTGACCCGGTCTCGCACCAGGGTCTCGAGAGCGGAGTCGATCGATTCGCCCGGCGTGAACACGGTCACCGAGACGCGACCCGCGACCTCGTCGAGCAGGTCTCGATAGGAGACCGAGAGGTTCGCCACCGAGGCGGCACGGCCGCGGCGGTTCATCACCAGAACGGTGCGAAGCACGAGATCGCTCGCCCAGTCCGCGAGGACCCGGCGAAGAGCCTCCGCCCGCCGGTCCCGATCGACCATCGGCGACCGAAGAAGTTCCCCGAATGCCGGCTCGGCCTGGATCGCCGCGTCGAGGGCGGCGAGTTCATCCGCCACCGCCCCGGCCTTCTCCAGCCCGCCCGCCTGCTGCGCAAGCTGCAGCAGGCTGTCGGCATAGACCTTCGCGACGGGATCGGTGGCGGTGCTCATGGGTCTTGCTTCTGGGTCCTGCGTCGTCTGATGCCTCGGGGTCCGCCGGTCAGTTGACCCTTCCGCCGTTCATCTCGGTGAGGGTCTCCTCGACGAGACGCTGCTGATCCTCGGGACGAATCTCCCGGCCGAGGATTCGGGTCGCCACGCTGGCGGCGAGCGACGCGGCCTGCTCGTGCAGTTCGCCGACCGCCCGACGCTTGGCCGCGTCGATGTCGGCGTTGGCACGACTCATCATGGAGGCGAGTTCCGCCTCGTTGCGAGTCTTCAGCTCTTCGGCGGCCCGACGAGCCTCCTCGCGGGCATTGGCGATCATGGCCGCAGACTCCTCGCGGGCCTTCGCCAGCTCGGCGGCATGCTTCTCCATGGCCTCGCGGGCCTTGCGACCGGCCTCCTCGGCGGATCGGATCTCGCCGAGGATCTTCTCGTTTCGGGCGTCGAGCGCCTTCACGACCGGCGGCCAGACCTTCACGGCCAGCAGCGTGAACAGAAGCGCCGACACCACCAACGTGGTGACGGCGGTGAGAATGTCCGCACCTTCGGAGGGGATCGGACCGCCTTCGCCAGCGGCGAGAAGCAACAGGGATTCCATCGGTGGAGCTCCCAGGGAGGACGCGTGGTTCGGCTGGCGTCGGAGGAAACCTGCGGACGAAGGCCCGCGGGATCGTTCCGGCGACCGAGAGTGGAGCATCGCGGCACATCCGGCCTCCAGGACCGCCGAAGCGATCCCGGGGCCGCCGCGACGCCGACTCAGCCGGTGAAGCCGATGAGACCGACCACCACCGCGAAGAGGGCGACACCCTCGATGAGCGCGGCGGTGAGGATCATGTTGATGAAGATCTTGCCGGCCATCTCGGGCTGGCGAGCGATCGACTCGACGGCGCTGCCGCCGATGCGGCCGATGCCCATGCCTGCACCGAGCACCGCGAGACCGGCGGCGAAACCGGCGCCGAGGCCCTTGAGGCTCATGCCGCCGGCGGCCGCGGCTGCGGCGCCGTCCTGGGCCATGGCGGGGTCGGCGGCCACGAGGGCGGTGCCGAGGAAGGCGAGGATCGAGAGGGTCAGCAGGTTCTTCATGATTGGATCCGCTCCAAGGTCCGAAACAGTCCGGGTCGATTCGGGGACGTGCTGGCGGTGGTGTTCGGGGAATTCCGACTCCCCTTTCGCCGGACCGCCGCCAAACGAAGGGGAGAACTCTAACGACTTTCGCCGGCCGCGCCGGCGTTGAACGGGGGAACTGGTCAGTGGGCCGCGGCCTCCGCGCCGGCGGGGGCGTGATCGTCGTGCTCTTCGTGGTCCTCGTGACTCATGGTGCTGATGAACACCGCGGTCAGGAACATGAAGATGAACGCCTGCAGGAAGGCGACGAAGACCTCCAGAACGCCGATCAGGACCGCGAACAGACCCGAGACCAGCGAGATGCTGCCCACCGCGACGATGTTCAGGCCGCTGTTGAGGGCGAGAGCGCCGAACATCAGCAGCGTCGCCATCAGCGTGTGACCGCCGACCATGTTGGCGAACAGGCGGATCGCCAGCGCCGCAGGCTTGATGAAGAGGCCCAGCACCTCGACGACGAAGATGATCGGGATGACCAGATAGAGGCCCTTCGGCCCATGGACCAGCTCGTGGCCGCCGCACAGGTGCTCGAGCCATCCCCCGAAGCCCAGTTCGCGGATCGAGTGGACCTGGATCACCACGAAGGAGATGAACGCGAGCGCCCCGGTCACGGCGAGGCTCGCCGTCGCGGTGCCGCCGAAGAAGACCGTGGCCTCGTCCATCGAAAAGACGCCGCGGCTGACGAAGTGCTGCAGATCCATGAACGGCACGAGGCCGAGCAGGTTCAGGACGAGGATGAAGAAGAACAGCGAAAGCAGGTAGGACAGGTACTTCCGCGTCAGTCGTTCGCCCATCACCGGGCCGAGCATCTCGTCGCGGAGGTAGACCACCATCGACTCGACCAGTTGGGCGAGGCGGCCCCTCGTCACCCAGCGGTCGTGCCCGTCGCTCTCGGCGCCGATCGCGATGCGTTTCGCCGCCGAGGAGAGCATCCAGTACACCAGTACCGCGCCGAGCAGCACCATCACCAGGCTGAACTTCACGTTGCCGCTGGTGCCGTGGACGCCCTGGTCGAGGACGTGTCCGAGTGGGTTGAACTCGCCTCCGGCGGCGAGAAGCGTCAGCGTGTCGTGCATGCGTCCGGGGTGGCGAAGGTGTCGGAAGCGAACTGGGAATGCAGGGCGAGAAGAGCGTCGGGGCGAGCGGGCTCAGGCCCGATCTGAAGGGCGATCGCCCGCGGGGGTCGAAGCCCCGCTGGACATGGCGGCGCGGGCGAGAGCGTCGTGGACGGATCGGGCGAGCCAAAGCGTTTCCGCCAGCAGGCACACCAGATACGCCCCCGCCACCGAGAGCAGAAACGCTCTTCCCGGCAACGGGAGGGCGAAGTATAGCGATCCGGCGACGAGCGGCGTCAACAGCAGACGCAGGACGGTCGCGGCAAGCCACATGGTCATCCACATGCTGGCCTCCCGCGCCTTCCCGGGACGCAGGATCACCACGCCGAGCAAGCCCGTCGCCCCGGCAACCGCCGCCCCGAGGGCCCCGGCGGAGGCGTCGCCCGCCCAGCGATCGGTCGCCCAGGACGCACCCACCGCCGACACCATCGCGGCGGCGAGGACGATGCCGTAGAGGGGCCCCGCCGACACGGCGAACCGGGGTTCGACTCCTCCGCCGGAAGGTCGGCCTGCCCCACTCACCGCGGGACCTCGCCGGAACCCCTCGCCTGGGCCTTGCCGCGACGTTCGCTGGCCTCCAAACCGGCGTTCAACTTCCAAGCCGAGCGGATCAGGGTGTAGAGACCCACCACGATGCCCGCTGCTCCGCCGACGACGATCCCCCACCGCCACCCGGTCGCCCACTGCAGCAGCCATCCCCCGAGCAGGCCGGCACCGACCTCGCTGACCACCTGAAAGCCCAGGCCCAGCATCCGGTAGCCGATGCGGGTCTCCTCGGCCTCGCGGGAGCCGCGACCTGTGGTTCGAAGTCCGACCATGCGGGAACGGTAGCGACCGGCGGGGCGTGACGGATCGGCGGCCGCAACCGTCGCCGTCCGGATCAGCGGCGTGGACGACGTTGCGCTACCATGCCGCCGCCATGCCGATTCCCGACCGCGACATCATCGACTGCAGCGTCTCTCGCCTGAACCGCACCGAGAGCCTCTTCATCCCGAGCGTCTTCAAGGGCCTCGGCACCACGCTGCGGCACGCCTTCCAGAACTTCGGTCGCAACGGGTCCAACAAGGACACCCTCTGGGTGGTCCAGTACCCCGAGCAGAAGCGGGACGACCGCCCCGTCGAGGAGGGCGGCCAGTACCGCGAGAACTTTCGCGGGGTGCACCGGCTCAATCGCGACGAGGATGGCCGCGTCCGCTGCGTGGCGTGCTTCATGTGCGCGACGGCCTGCCCGGCGAACTGCATCCACATCGTCGCCGAGGAGAGCCCGTGGGAGGATCGCGAGAAGTACCCCAAGCAGTTCGACATCGACGAGCTGCGCTGCATCTACTGCGGCATGTGCGAGGAGGCCTGCCCCTGCGACGCCATCGAGCTGACCCCGCACTACGAGGTCACGGGCCTGTCGCGGCAGGAGATGATCTTCGACAAGACCAAGCTCCTCGAGGTCTACGACCAGACCGTCGAGGAAAAGCCGATGTGAGACGCCTCGCGGGTCGCGACGCCGAGACGGGTCGCCACCCTCGGGCCCGACGTCCGAATCCGCCGCCCGGCGTTGGAAGGTCCTCGCCCCGGCGGCCGTCGCGGCGTTGCTCGCCATGACGAGTCCGTCCTCGACCACAGCACAATCCGAGAACCCCCCAGAGCAGGCGTCCCCTGCCGCGATCGCCGCGCTGATCGCCGCGGGCATGGTGTCGTCGATCAACCTCGGCGCCGCCAACATCGCGCTCCCGGACATCGGCCGCGCGTTTCTGGCGACGTCGAGCGACCTGACGCATGTCGGTTTCGCCACGACGCTCGGCATGGCGGCGTTGATCCTCTACCTCGGACGTCTCTCGCAAAGCGTCGGACGTTCGCGCATGGTCCGGGTGGGTCTTCTCCTTTCGGTCCCGCTGTCGATCGCCGCCGCCTTCGCACCCTCGATCGGCACCTTGATCGCCGCCCGATTCGCGATCGGCGTGGCCGGGGCGATGATCTACCCGAACACCCTCGCCGAGATCACAGTCACCACCTCCGGACCGAGACGGGTCCGCGCGATCGGACTCTGGTTCGGATGCACGATCGGCGCCGCGGCGCTCGGCCCGGTCGTGGCGGGCCTCCTCATGTCGGTCTTCTGGTGGGGCGTCGCGTTTCTCGTCAGCGTGCCGGTGGCCTTGACGGCCCTGGCCCTCGCCCGGCACCTGCCCCGGCGGGCCGGCGAGGATCACGCCCCCGTCGACCATCTCTCGGGCGTGCTCGTCGCGGTGGGGGTGTTGACGTTGGCCACGGCGTTGAGTCTCGGAGGCACCGGCGCAGCGCCCTGGGTCGGTCCGACGGCGGGAGTGGCGGCGCTGATCGTCCTTATGGCGTTCCTGCGACGGCAGTCGACGCTGGCCCATCCGATCTTCGACTTGCGGGTCCTGCGGCGACCGACCTTTCTCGTCGCGGCCGTCGCGGGCGCCATCACGGTGGGCACGATGCTCGGCGGGTTCTTCCTGGGTCAGCAGTTCCTGCAGCAGGTCCTCGGCTACTCGACCTCCGCGTCCGGTCTCGCGGTGCTTCCGACCGGGGTCGCGATCCTGCTGATCTCCCCTCGAGCCGCCGCGCTGGGCGCTCGGTTCGGCGGGCGGACGATGCTGATCCTCGGCGCGGGGGTCGCTGCGGCCAGCATCGCGATGATGAGCGCCTGGAGCCCGGAGAGCAGCTATCTCCCAGTCGGCGCGTCGTACCTCGGGCTCGGCTGCGCGGTGGGCATCGTCGGAACCACCGTCTCGAGAACCCTCATGGCGAGCGTGTCCGGAGAGGAGGTGGCGATGGCCTCGTCGACCTCGGATCTCCAATCGTGCATCGGTGGCGCGCTGCTGATCGCCATCCTCGGAAGCGTGCTCGCGGTGGCGTACCACCACGCCTTCGATGTCGGGGTGAGTGCGCCGGCCTTCCATGACGTCGGCATCGACCAGTCGGCGCTCGATACCGCCCGGACCTCCCTCGCGTCGGCGCAGCACGTCGCCACGACGATCGAGGCCAGCGACGCGAAGGCCCTGACGACGCTCGCCCTCGATGCGTTCCTGGACGCATTTCGATCGGCGGCCTGGACCGGTGTGGCCATGCTGGCGGCCACCGCGATGTTTGTCGCAGTCCGGTTTCCCGGCCTCGCTCGGGAACGACGGCTCGAGGCCGACTACGGCGGGCC